>CAJTKW010000009.1:52662-84831 GCA_910577035.1 uncultured Acetatifactor sp. | reverse complement strand
CCTATGGACGGCTGTGCCGTTCCATTACAAAGCAATGCATTTAACAATTACCTATGTACATTCAGAGTACCGTCCCCGGTAAATCTGTCCTCCCACACTTTCTCAAAAAGCTCCTGCTTGGACACCACCCTGTCTCCGTTTTCTATCAGATACCACAGCAGCTTAAATTCCAGCGCCGTCAGCCTGAC
The DNA here is from genome assembly GCA_910577035.1 of uncultured Acetatifactor sp. Classification (GTDB taxonomy): domain Bacteria; phylum Bacillota; class Clostridia; order Lachnospirales; family Lachnospiraceae; genus Acetatifactor. The sequence goes on along the minus strand of CAJTKW010000009.1, from coordinate 84,643 downwards.
ATGTCTGTCATTTATCTTAACCTGCCTGGAATCGGCATTCACCCACAGCCTTCCATCCGAGTATTCCACCCTGTGACTGCTCTGCCCGTATCTCTTCAGAACCACCTTCACCTTCGCCAGAAGAACCCCCAGAGTATAAGGCTTCTGCACATAATCGTCGCCTCCGATGTTCAACGCAATGATCTTATCGTCATCACTGGTTCTGGCAGAGATAAAGAGAATTGGAATATCGGTGGTCCTGCGAAGCTCCTTGCAGAGTTCAAATCCGCTGCCGTCCCCCAGGTTAATGTCCAGCAGCAGAAGCTTTGCCGCATTTTCCCGGAAAAAAGCACGGCAGTCAGCAGCACTGTATACCACCGCCGTCCTCACATCAAAGAGATTAAAATATTCCGCCGTGCTGTCTGCAAGCATCTTTTCATCGTCTATAATCAGACAATCATATTCCATTCCCTTACCTCCGGGCCCGGCCTTTATACGTCTGCCGGAATGTCGCCTTGATTACGTATCTTTGTCCCTGCGCCCTGCTGCTTCAGGTATCCCGTAACAATCATACCATTTCAATCCTTAACTGTCTTTACCTAATTCTTAATAATTCCTTAAAGGACATAAAACCTGAAGCAAAACGATCCGACGTCCATTATACCTCCGTTTTGCGTGTTCCGGTATAGTGAATGCGGGAATCCTGACCGCAGTTTCTCCGGTGGGCCTTCAGCTTTTTCATGGCCCAGTCGTAGTGGCTGGAGGTGTTGCTGACAAAATATGAGCCAAGGGTGCTGCTTCCCACCCATTTAAATACTCCCTTTGTAAACAATTCCTCATCGGAAAAGGTTTCCGCCAGCTCCATCACCTTCCTGTGAGATTCTGCCAGCATTTCTTCCGCCTTTTCCTGCGGAGTGCCCTGATGCTTTTTCCAGAACTCCACATTCATACTCCCATAAGTTTTCCAGTTATATGGCTCCGGCAGAAAGGCCTTCCCACAGCCCTCCTGGTTTGCCCGCACCCAATCCAGTAGCAGCATATGCCATTCGTATAAATGCACTAATATATCTCTGACATTGCTGTCTCTTTTCCAGTGTGCTTCCTTTTTTCCCGGAAAATCAAAGGGTGTTGACAGCTCTTTTTCCGACATGGAAGAAATCATTTCCTTCATTTTCCCGTAATTTTCCTCTGCCGCATTTAACAGCTCTGATTTTGTGACAGGCCTTCCCATATTTTTGTTCCTCCTATTTTCTGCAGTTTTTAGTATATGTTATTGGAATCAAGTCCATTTTATCATACTTATCCTGACACCCTCCTGTCAGGTTTTCCTAAGGAAGCGCTGATTAATCATCGCTTCCTTAAGAGCCTCCGGCGGATGCGCACGGATTTGCAGGGGGTTTTCCTGCTTCGCAACGCAAATCCCAAAGCCAACAAGTTGGCTTGCGGGAAACGCTTTCATCAGCGTTTTCCTAAGGAAATACTGATGAAATCACTGCTTCCCCAGAACCTCCCACGGTGCACACGGATTAGCAAGGGGAAGCGCGGCTCTGCGGCGCAGGCAGCCCAAATTTAAGGAATATTCGGACAAAATCCGGTTTCGGGTAATTTGAAATGGAAAATGCTGCCCCTCCGTGGTAAAATGTAGGAAATACCTTAAAATACAGAGCCAGCGAAGGAGAAAAGAAAGACTATGAAAGTATGCGTTTTGTCAGGCAGTCCCAAGGGACCCAACAGCATCACCTATCAGACCGTATTGTTTCTGGAAAAATGTTTCCCTGACTGCAGCTTTACCACGCTGCATGTGGGACAGAGAATCCGAATGTACGAAAAGGATCTGACAGAAGCGCTGAACGCCGTTGCGGAGGCAGATCTTCTTCTTTTCTGTTATCCTGTATATACTTTTATCGTCCCGGCCCAGCTCCACCGTTTTATTGAGCTTCTTAAGGCCTCCGGCATAAGGCTGGATGAGAAATATGCCGCCCAGCTCAGCACCTCAAAGCATTTTTATGATACCACCGCCCATAAATTCATCCAGGAAAACTGTCAGGACCTGGGCTTAAAGTATCTGGGCGGCCTGTCGGCGGACATGGAGGATCTGTTGACTAAAAAGGGACAGCGGGAAGCAGTCTCCTTCTGGCGGCTGATCCTGTGGAAACAGTCCCGGAACATTTATGAAAGGAAACCGCGGCGGACTGCAGAAGCGGTTCCACTTTACCAGCGTTCCCTGAAGGAAGTAAAAAAGCGGGAGGGAAGGGAAACGGTCATTGTCACCTGCCTTTCCGGGGAAGATACCTCCCTTGCAAATATGATAGCGGATTTCCGGGCGGCTTACCCCTACAAAACCCGAGTGGTAAATATGAACGAATATCCTCTTGCCGGCGGCTGCCTGGGTTGTTTCCGCTGTGCGGTTTCCGGGAAGTGTATTTATCAGGACGGCTTTGATGATTTCCTGCGCCGGGAAATTCAGGCCGGGGCAGCCATTGTCTGCGCTTTCACGATACAGGATCATTCCATGGGCTCCAGGATGAAAATGTATGACGACAGGCAGTTTTGCAACGGCCACAGGACCGTCACTATGGGAATGCCCTTCGGCTACCTGGTAAACGGAAATCTGGAGGAAGAACCAAATCTGCAGATGATTATCGAAGGCAGAGCCCAGGTGGGCGGCAACTATCTGGCAGGTGTGGCAACGGACGCAGAAGGTATCCAAAATCTTGCAAAGACCCTCGCCTATGCTTTAAAGCACCAACTGCAGCCTTCAGCCATGTTCCTGGGTGTAGGGGGCATGAAAATCTTCCGCGATCTGATCTGGGTGATGCAGGGCATGATGAAAGCAGACCATCAATTTTACAAGGAACACGGAATTTATGATTTCCCGCAGAAACAAAGGAGGACTATCCTGAAAATGAAGCTTGTGGGTACACTGCTGTCAAATCCCAAAATTCAGGCTAAAATGGGAAACAAAATGACAGAAGGGATGCTGATGCCTTATCGGAAGGTGCTGGAGAAGATATAATCTCCCCAAAGATAAGCAGACAGGGATTAAGTCATGACAAATTTCATGGCAAAAAATGATAAAAATGTTGCTTTTTAGATAAATATTCCCTTGTTAAAAAAGCATGAAAAACGACGGGAAACCTCTGATTCCACAGTGTTTCCCGCCGGTTTCCCATGATCCTTCGTTCGTGGAGATAGGGGGACTCGAACCCCTGACCTATGCGTTGCGAACGCATCGCTCTCCCAACTGAGCTATATCCCCGTGTCGATATTCATTATAACTCTTTTTGCTTCTCAGGGCAACAGGTTTTTGACGATTTTCCCACACTTCCCGATAGACTTCCCGATAGGGCTTCCCACATGCCGCCGCAGGCGGCAGTGCCGGCTTCCCCGGCACAAACAATCCGTGACCCCCAAGCGCAAAGGTCGCACAAACTCCTCCCATCCTCTCTTGCAATGCTTCCCTGATTTCTATATAATGAATAGGAAGACATCACGGACAGATGTCTCGGCTCACACAATATATGTCTGCGCCTGTTTTGCAGGATGCGGCAGGAATGGAGGATGCAATGAAATTTGGTTTTTTTGACGATTCCAACCGGGAGTACGTAATTACCACTCCGAAGACTCCCCTGCCCTGGATCAATTATCTGGGGTGCAGCCAGTTCTTCAGCCTGATCTCCAACACCTGCGGCGGCTATACTTTCTACAGGGATGCCAAGCTGCTGCGCCTGACCCGCTACCGTTACAATGATGTCCCCACGGACAACAACGGCAAATATTTCTACATAAAGGAGGGCAATGATGTCTGGAACCCCGGCTGGCAGCCTACAAAGACGGAGCTGGACAGCTATGAATGCCGCCACGGCATCGGCTACAGCCGCTTTACCTCCGTGAAAAATCAGTTGAAAGCATCCCTGCTTTCCTTTGTTCCCATGAGCGATAATTGCGAAATACAGAAGCTTACCTTTACCAACGAGTCCCCTTCCTCCAAGTCCTTTTCCGTGTTTTCCTATGTGGAATGGTGCCTCTGGAATGCGGATGACGATATGAAAAATTTCCAGCGGAATTTCAGCATCGGCGAGGTTGAAGTAGCAGGTTCCGCCATCTTCCACAAGACCGAGTACCGGGAACGCCGCAATCATTTTGCAGTCTATTCCGTCAACGCCCCCATTACAGGCTTTGACACTATCCGCGAAGATTTTCTGGGCGCATACAGAGGTGCGGACAAGCCTCAGGCAGTGGAGAACGGTGCCTGCACCAATTCCATGGCCAGCGGCTGGGCTCCCATCGCTTCCCATCAGTTGGATGTGACTTTGACACCCGGTGAAAGCAAAACCTTTATTTTCGTGTTGGGCTACATTGAAAATGCCGAGGAAGACAAGTGGGAATCCCATGGCGTTATCAACAAGGCGAAAGCCTGGGATATGCTGAAAAAGTACGACTCCGGGGAGGGCGTGGACAAGGCCTTTGCAGAGCTTAAGGCCTACTGGCAGCAGCTCCTTTCCAGATACAGCGTGGAATCCGCCGACGAGAATGTAAACAGAATGGTAAATATCTGGAACCAGTACCAGTGCATGGTAACCTTTAACATGTCCCGCTCCGCTTCCTACTATGAGTCCGGCATCGGACGGGGTATGGGCTTCCGGGATTCCTGCCAGGATCTGCTTGGTTTCGTACATTTGATTCCGGATCGTGCCAGAGAGCGTATTATTGACATTGCATCCACCCAGTTCCAGGACGGCAGTGCATACCATCAATACCAGCCACTGACCAAGAAAGGCAATTCCGACATCGGCAGCGGCTTCAACGACGATCCCCTTTGGCTCATTGCCGGTACCTCCGCTTACGTCCGTGAAACCGGGGATACCTCCATCCTGACGGAGACCGTACCCTTTGATAACGATATGAGCGTTGCGGCGTCCCTGATGGACCACTTAAAACGTTCCTTCGATTACACCGTGAACCATAAGGGGCCGCATGGCCTGCCCCTGATCGGCCGGGCGGACTGGAACGACTGCCTGAATCTGAACTGCTTCTCTGCTCACCCCGGCGAATCCTTCCAGACCTTCGGCCCCAGCGAGGGACCCGTGGCGGAATCCGTATTTATTGCCGGAATGTTTGTTAAATATGGTGAGGAGTATGCCCAGCTCTGTGAACTTATGGATGATCCGGAGGAAGCTGCAAGAGCGCGGAAGGAAGCTGCCGCTATGTACGACGCCATCCTTGCCCACGGCTGGGACGGCGACTGGTTCCTCCGGGCTTATGACGCATACAGCCGCAAAATAGGCTCCCGGGAATGTAAGGAAGGCCAGATTTACATTGAACCCCAGGGCTTCTGTGTGCTGGCCGGCGTCGGCGTCAAAGAAGGTCTGGCAGAACGCGCCCTGGACTCCGTGAAAGAGCGTCTGGACACCAAATACGGCGTAATGATCCTGCAGCCTGCTTACACCGAGTACCATCTGGAGCTTGGTGAAGTTTCCTCCTATCCCCCCGGGTACAAGGAGAATGCCGGTATCTTCTGCCACAATAATCCCTGGGTATCCATTGCCGAAACGGTGATCGGCAGAGGCGACAGAGCCTTTGACATCTATAAAAAGACCTGCCCCGCTTATATTGAGGACATCAGCGAGATCCACCGCACGGAACCGTACGTTTATTCCCAGATGGTAGCGGGCCGCGACGCCAAATTCCACGGAGAGGCCAAGAACAGCTGGCTCACCGGCACGGCAGCATGGACCTTCGTCAATATTTCCCAATACATTCTGGGCATATATCCTACCCATGAAGGCCTTTCCGTTGATCCCTGCGTACCGGCAGGCTTCGGTGATTTCAAGATCACCAGAAAATTCCGGGAAAGCACTTATCACATTCAGGTCAAAAATCCCGCCAATGTGCAAAAGGGCGTGGTTTCCATGACCGTGAACGGTAAGGCTGTAGAGGGACATGTGATTCCCTGTGAACCGGGCAGAAAAGACATAGAAGTAGTCATTACCATGGGCTGATTCCATCTCTTCCTGAGGAACTGTTTCTTACCGATGCCGGCAGAAATCGCAGCCCAGGCTTCCAAATATGTATGAACGGTAGTTTGTATGGGTAAAATATTCTACAAAAACAGAGGAGGTATACTTCCATGAGCACATCCCTGAAGGTTTTATTCTTTGATACCAAAAGCTATGATAAGGACTCCTTTCAGGAGGCCCTTTCAAATTACTCTGGCATAGAGATCGAATACACAAAATCAGACCTCGACCCCAGGACAGCTGCCCTTGCCGAAGGCTTTGGCGCTGTCTGTGCCTTCGTCAGCTCCAACGTGGGCGCACAGACCATAGAGATCCTGCACCAGAAGGGCATCCGTCTGATCCTGATGCGCTGTGCCGGCTTCAACAATGTTGATCTGGAGACTGCCAGAAAATATGACATACGTGTCATGCGTGTGCCGGGCTATTCGCCGGAGGCCGTAGCGGAACACGCCATGGCTCTGGCCCTGGCTGCCAATCGCCGGCTGCATAAGGCATACAACAAGGTCCGGGAAAATGACTTCAGCCTCAGCGGCCTGATGGGCTTTAATTTTTTCGAGAAAACGGCCGGCATTATCGGTACCGGAAAGATCGGTGCTGCCATGTGCCGCATCTGTCGGGGCTTCGGCATGAAAGTCCTCGCCTATGATGTGTATGAGAATCCGTCTTTAAAGGACTTTGTGGAATACGTGTCTCTGGACAAATTATTGTCTGACAGTGATGTCATTTCTCTTCACTGCCCTCTCATGGACTCCACATACCACCTAATCAATATCGACACCATTCGCCAGATGAAGGACGGCGTCATTTTGGTAAACACTTCCCGGGGTGCCCTTGTCAAAACGGATGACCTGATTGAGGGAATCCGGATGCACAAGTTTGCAGGCGTGGGGCTTGACGTATACGAAGAAGAGACCAACAATGTCTTCGAGGACCGCTCCGACGAAATTCTGGAGCATTCCACCACCGCAAGGCTTCTGTCCTTTCCCAACGTAATGATAACTTCTCACCAGGGCTTTTTCACCAGAGAAGCCTTAAACGCCATTGCAGAAACCACATTGCAGAACGCCCTGGACTATAACGCCGGCCTGGCAAGCGCCAACGATGTAAAATAGCTATATGTGATAATTCCACTTACGCATTCTCTACGATATTGTTCACCCATACGCCCTTCTTCACCAGAATAAAGCCGATAGTGCATTTAATCAGATCCAGCAGCTGACAGCTTAAATAGAGGGGCACAATGGGCAGCGCCGTATAACGGCTGAGAATAAAAGCAAAAGGCGTGGTCACGCACCAGAGGAACACACTGTCAAAAAGGAACGTAACAATGGTCTTGCCGCCTGTCCGCAGGGTGAAATAGGTGGTGTGCATAAAAGCCCAGATGGGCATACAGCATGCCGCCACCCGCAGCAGGCTGGCAGCCAGCGCCGGCACCTCCGGAAATCCACTGGTGTCATAAAGCTTCGGGAACAAAGGAGCCAGCAGGAACAGGATCACGCCAAAGCCAAGGCAGGACAACACGGCAAAAGTGATAAGCCTGGCATCCGTTTCTTTCGCCTCTTCCATCTTTCCCGCCCCCAGAAGCTGTCCTACTATGATGGCTATAGCGCTTCCCATAGACATGAATACCACATTGAACAGATTGGATATAGTGGTGGAAATGTTCAGTGCCGCCAAGGCCTCCAGCCCCCTCATGGAATAGCACTGGTTCAGAACCGCTATCCCTGCCGCCCATAAGATCTCGTTAATCATCAGCGGCATCCCCTTGGACAGTATCTTGCCCGCAAGATTTGCGGGGAGCTTAAGCTCTCGATAGGCCCCCCGGATAAAGGGCATCCGCCCGGTATGGGTATGGGTCCAGAGAATCACAATCAGCGCCTGCACATACCTGGAAATGACCGTAGCCACGGCGGCGCCAACCACCCCCAGCACAGGAAAGCCAAACTTGCCGAAGATCAGCAGATAATTCAGCACCAGATTCACGCATACGGCTGCAACTCCTGCAATCATGGGCAGCTTTGTCTCCCCGCATTCACGCAGGGTACTGGCATAGATCTCTTCTACTGCAAAAGGCAGAAGCCCTGTGAGCATCACCAGCAGATACTGCTTCCCGTAGCCAAGAGTTGCCTCCAGCTCCACATCCTGCCCCTCCCCATGGAGATACAGCAGGATCAGATGGTCCCCCTGAAACAGCAAAAGCAGGATTCCCAGCAGCAGTATCGCCAGACAAATATACAGCTTATAACGAAAAGTATGTTGTACCCCCTTGTGATCCTTACAGCCATAGAACTGGGCTCCAAAAATACCGGCGCCGGAAATGGCCCCGAATATGGCAAGGTTGAACACCAGCAGCAGCTGATTCACAATGGCAATCCCCGTCATCTGCTCCGTGCCCACCTGTCCCACCATAATATTGTCCAGAAGGCTGACAAAATTCGTGATACCATTCTGAATCACAATCGGCACCGCCACCCCCAGCACCATAGCATAAAATTTCCTGTCTCCAAATAGTCGCTTTCTGTTCATCTTCCTGCCCCTTACAAATCTTCTAACGCGTGCGGTAAGGTTTATTCTACACCATGAGTTGCTTCCTGTCCATTAATTATCGGGTAAGTTTAAGAAACAGTGCATAGCTTCTAAGACATCCCATAAGCATTAAAGTGAACTATCGAAAGAAACCATCAAAAACATACGTAATGTGGAAAGTGAAAAATTCTTCACTGAAAAATCATAGTTCGTATTTCGGAATACATTCATTTGACATTTTATGCAAAAAATCATATACTTGCATTATATAATTTAATTGTTATTTTTATACCCTATGTTTTAAGGCAGATCATAAGGGAAATGCAAAATGCACTGTAAATGGTGTGGTAACACCTGTTGCAAAAGTATGCCCCAATGGACACGGTGTACGTTGGCGCGGAACACACCATTCCGAACATCATTCCTACAATAATCGTTCTACATCGTATTACGAATAAATAAAATGAAATCCAAGGTACTCCATAATTAACGACATACCTAATTAGGTGTGCTATTGCAGAATCCAGTTTTATAAAATCATTGATTTTACGGCACGTTGCAGCTTATGGCATACCTAACCTGAATTCGTTACATCTTAAATCAATTTTCAAGCAAGGAATTCATTATGAAAAAGCTAACTCATTCTAAAATCTTTTTATCTGTCTCACTTCTGCTCCTGTCCGCTGTCATGCTGGCCGGCTGCAATGGGAAAGAAGACCCCCTTGCAGAAGAAGCTGCGGCTGAAGGGACAGAGGAAACCGTGGACTGGAAAACAACAGGCTTTACTACCCCCGGGGATATGGAAGAAAAGCAGGCATTCTGGGTCACGGAATATATCCCCTGGACACATGAAGACGTCATCCTTGATGAGCAAACAGAGGGGCTGCTCACATTATTGGGGAATCCGCCCTCCCGTGTCCTCGGTGAAAAAATATACCGGCTGAATACAGTCTATCATCCTCCGTACGCACGACCTACAAGGTGGATCCTGGAAATTTATGATACCGCAGCCATGAGCTCTGCCGTCAGGGAGATTTCCTGTGAGCTGCTTGGGCAGGCGGCGAATGGATACTATTTTCTGACAGCTATGGATCTGGTGGATGAAAACAGCTATGTCTTCCAATGGGAAGCATTTGAAACAAATTCCGATAATATGTATACTCAAGCCCTTAACCGGATGATTTACACAGACTTACAGAAGGATATTCACACAGCGGATCTGTTGGACATTTATCTGGAAAAGGGCATTGTCCAGGAGACCCCAAGCCCCTCTTTGTCCGTTGGTTCGGGATACTGCATTTGTGACGGCGCAGGAAACACTTACCAAAAAGCCGGACTGACGAAGCAGGGTTATACACAGCTGTATGTAATGGACCGAGACGGCGCTGTCATTCTGGAGTATGAGGGAGCCCCGGAGCAAATCATTGAGGAGCCCATGCGGATCGGGAGCGGAGAACTGATTTACCCTGTCTATGATTCGAAAGAATCCTGTTATCATTTTATATGGCCCGATACGGAAACAGGAGAAACCCACCTTCTGGGAACCATGAACGCATCGGCCCGCGTTATCAGACGCCTTTTTGGTATGCAGGGAAACCTGATCTACTATGAAACAAAGGAAGGCATTGCAGCCTGGAATATTGAAAGCGGAACCCGGACCCTGGTATTCAACTATCAGGAAAACGGAATTCCCGGAATCTTTCAGACCATGCTGGTGTTCAGAGACGGACAGCCGCCGCTGCTTCGCCTGTATCGAAACAGCCATGAGGGTGTTGAGGATTGGCTGGCTCCCCTTTCAAGCGAGCCGGTACAGCGGGAAGATGCCTTACAGGTGGCAAATCTGGCAAACGATGTTCTGGGCAGCAAACAGGTATCGGAATGCGCGGGACTGGTATTCAGAAAGGACTTGAATCACCCCTTCCTCTATCAGGCTGCAGGGCAGGACACGGACGCCTTTCGGACGCAGATCATGGCGGAGCTTATGGCCGGAAAAGGACCTGATCTACTGTATGTATCCAGATCCGACATGATGCTTCTGCAGGAGCTGGGTCTGCTTGCTGATTTAAGGGATCTGATTCCGGCGGAGACTCTGGCTGATCTATGGCCCGGAGTAATCAATATGGGCACAATCGACGGACAGCTGGTGGGACTTCCCGGGAATATCACATCCGTGACGGGACTGGCAGTTGCCGGCAGCACCTGGGACGAGGATACCTGGCAGCTGGAGGACATTATCTCTCTTATGGAAGAAGGCCTGCTGGAAACCGCTTTATATTACCCGAATGCCGGCAGCTATTTTGCACCCCGGGTTACAGCAGACTGGCTGATAGAATACAGTCTGGCGGATTCCTTCCTGATCGATTGGGAGAAGCGTGAAAGCCATTTTGAAGACGAACGCTTTATCCGCCTGCTGGAATTAACCAAAGAAGGCGCCCGGGATGCCCTGTATGTCGATTCGGAAAGCTGGTTTCACGGCGGAAAAAGTATTGCCTTCGTCAACTTCAATTCCTGCACTCAAATGGATCATTTCGATGTGACAGCAGACAGGGAGGGCGGCAGATATGTAGGCTTCCCCACAAGGGGCAGCAGCGGTAATTACCTGGACAGCTCCGGGGTGCTGGTGGCTAATGTAAATGCCGGAAACACGAAAGGAATAGAAGCTTATCTGGAATACTTCCTGGGAGATACGATTCAGGACCTCTGCGAACACCACAGCGAAATAACAGACCCGGTTTTAAGCGTCCGCCGCTTTCATGTGGATGAAATCGAGCTGTCACCGGAAGGGAAATATCTGTGGCAGGGAGAAGAACTGGCTGTTCTGAAGGACGGCTCCACCTCCCTCCACCGGGCAATTTCCTTCCTGGAAAGCTGTGTTCCCGCCCCCACGCTGTACCCTGATTTAATGGCAATCATTTCCGAAGAGCTGGATGCGTTTTACGCCGGAGACAAGAGCGCCCGGCAGACGGCGGAGATCATCGACGGCAGAGTTCAGATCTATCTGGATGAGGGAAACTGAAAGCTTTCGTTGCCTCTGCTGTGAGCGGTTAGAAACTCTTCTCACACTACCCGCGAAGCCAAACCCCGATATGGTACTCCAGACTCTTCTTGATCTCAGCCATGGTTTCTTCAGAGAATACGCCAAATCCGTCCTGTATCACATTTTCATTTTCCCTGAAATACTGCAGATAATAGGCCCGGCTGCCCTCCAGCAGCCGGCCGATGGCAGTAAACTCCTCAACCGTATGAAGCCCCTGCACCACGGTAGTACGAAATTCATAGGGAATTCCGCAGTTCTTTAAAATGTGAATGCTCTCTTCTATTCTGGAAAAATCCAGCCCGGGACAGCCGGCCGCTTCCGCGTAATGCTCGGGAGCCGCCTTTATATCCATGGCCACATAGTCCAGCATCCCCTCCTCCAGAAGCCGCCGCAGCACCTTTGGCTCATAGCCGTTGGTATCCAGCTTCACCGGATAATCCAGCTCTTTTACCTTCCTGATGAAATCCGGCAGATCCGGCTGCAGGGTAGGTTCCCCCCCGGTAATGCAAACTCCCTCCAAAATCCCCCGCCGCTTTTCCAGATGGGCAAATACCTCTTCCTCCGGTATTTGAGGCTGCGACGCCGGATTCAGCACCAGGTTGCTATTGTGACAGAAGGGACAGCGAAAATTGCAGCCACCGGTAAAAACGGTGGCTGCCACATGTCCCGGATAATCCAATAAAGTTGTCTTGTTAAATCCGTGAATTTCCATAAATTCTTACTCTTTCCCGGCAGCCTTCGAGCCCTGCTTGCTTCCCTTTCCGGATGCTTTCGTCCCTGACTTACTACCCTTTCCGGACGCTTTCGTTTCCGACTTGCTTCCCTTTCCGGATGCCTTCGTCTCCGACTTGCTCCCCTTCCCGGACGCCTTTGTTTCCGACTTAATACCTTTTCCCGATGCTTTCGCTCCCTTCTTACCCTTTTCCGCCGAATCTTCGGACTCTTTCTTCGCTTTCTTTACCTTCTCCTTTTTCGGAGTCCTTCCGTAAAGCTCTGACATTTCCCGGATTTCCAGTGCCAGCTCTTTGGTAAAGGCGCCTTTCTTCATCCGCCAGGTCCAGTTGCCTCCCAGGGTGGAGGGAATATTGATCCGGGCCTCAGAACCCAGACCCAGATAATCCTGCATGGGGATCACCGCCAGATCGGCAACGCAGGAAAGCACCGCTCTGATAAACTCCCACTTAATTTCCTCTCTGCTGCATTTTCCCAGATTCAGATAGCGGTCACAAAATTCCCTGTCGGCCTCCGCCAGCTGCCCGTAATACCAGCCAAGTGTGGTATCATTGTCGTGGGTTCCGGTATAGGCCACGGAATTTCTGCCGTAATTATGGGGCAGATAATCGCTGTCTTCCCTGGAATCAAAGGCAAACTGCAACACCTTCATCCCGGGATAGCCGGTACGCTTCACCAACTCCAGCACAGACGGGGTCAGAAAACCAAGGTCTTCCGCTATCACTTCCCGTTCTCCCAGCCTTTTCTTCATGGTCTCGAAAAGGGAATCCCCGGGTCCCGGCTCCCACTCGCCAATCTCTGCAGTCGTCATGCCTGCGGGAATGGAATAATAAGCGTCAAATGCCCTGAAATGGTCGATGCGGACCACGTCATACATCTTGAAACAAGCCTCCAGCCTCTTCATCCACCACTCGAAACCGGTCTTTTTGTGATAGTCCCAACGGTACAGGGGGTTGCCCCAAAGCTGCCCTGTAGCAGCAAAGGCATCCGGAGGACAGCCGGCCACGGCCGTGGGATTACAGTCCTCGTCAAACTGGAACAGCTCGGGATTCGCCCAGGCATCCGAACTGTCAAAAGCCACATAAATGGGAATATCCCCGATAATTCTTACACCCTTGCGGTTGGCGTAACTTTTCAGCTTCTCCCACTGGACGCGGAACATATACTGCTGAAACTGGTAAAACTCTATCTCCTCCGCAAATTTCCTGCGATACTTTTCCAGGGCCTCGGGCCTGCGGGTCTTAATCTCCTCGTCCCACTCCACCCAGCATACATTGCCAAAGGAAACCTTCACCGCCATATACAGCGCATAATCATCCAGCCAATAGGCATTATCCTTCACAAAGATCCGGAAAGCAGGCTCCTTCGCAATCTTGCTGTTTTTCCACGCCTCCCTGAGGAGCAGGAAACGGCTCTCATATACTTTGGCATAATCCACATATTCCGCATTATCCCCAAAATCATAGCTGCCGCATTTCTGGTTCGTGATATACCCTCTCTCTATCAGATCCTCGGGATCGATGAAATAAGGATTCCCCGCAAAGGTAGAAAAGGATTGATACGGGGAATCCCCGTACCCGGTAGGGCCCAGGGGCAGTATCTGCCAGTAGGACTGCCCCGCCTTCTTCAGTCTGTCCACAAAGTCATATGCTTCTTTTGAAAAACATCCGATTCCGTATGCCGACGGCAGACTCGAAATCGGCAGTAACACCCCGCTTGCTCTCATGGCTAACCCTCTTTTTTCATATAATTATTTCTTTTTCCTGTTGCCCAGTAAGATCAAAATCCCTCCGACCACTGCCAGCGCCACGGCACTAATCACCCCGATCAATACGCCGCTAATGCTTTCTTTCTCCGCCGGTTCCCTGCCGTCTTCCCCTGCATCTGCGCCCTCTGACGGATCCCCGGCTGCTTCCGGCTCCTCCGTTACAGGCACACTGTCGTCCTTAAGCAGTACCATAGCGGAGATCGGCTCCACGCTTACCTTGCCGGATACTCCTTTCAGTGCTTCCGTTCCCGCCTTTCCGCCTTCTATATACACGCTCCATCCCCCTGGGGGAAGTGCAACCTCGGCGGCTTCCGTGTTCGGGTTAAAGATTACAAACATTTCCTCCGCCGTCTCACCCCCTATGCCGCCGGTAAGATCAAAGGCAAGCACGCTCTCCGGAACATCCTTCACCTGGGCCACATGCTCCTTCACTGCCTCGGCATTGTCCAAACGCAAAACCGGGTGCTCCCTGCGGAAGGCGATCAGGCCCTTGTAATACTCCAGAACCTGGCGATATTCCTCCTGCTCCAGGCTGCTCCACCTGATGCTGTTGACCTCGTCCCCGGCATTGTAGCTGTTGCTGTTAAAGCTGCCGTCCGCATTCACCTTGGTCCGAAGCATCTCTTCTCCGGCCTGCAGGAAAGGCACACCCTGGGAGGTCATATAAATGGCTGCCGTAAGATTATTCATCCGGATCAGATCCTCCCGTGAGGCGTCCGCCCGGGACTTCTGAAGCTTGTCAAACAAGGTGAGATTGTCATGGCAGGACGCATAGTTAATGGTCTGGGCAGGACTTTGGCACCAGGTGGAATTTCCCACAAATGCCCTTGCCACCTCATGGATGGAGCCTGTGGCACCGGATACATAGCCTGCCTCATTATCATTAAATACACCGCCTTTTAACCCGTCGCGGATCTTGTCGTTAAAATAAGCAAATCCGGGAGTCCAGGCAGAATTCATCTGCGTGGCCATTTGCACATTGGGCTTCGTCACCTGTGTGGACATAGTCCAGCCTTCCCCGTAAAAAATCACATCCGGATGAGACTTATGTACCTCTTCCACGATTGCGTTCACCGTATCTACATCCAGAAGGCCCACCAGGTCAAAGCGGAAACCGTCAATATGGTACTCATCGGCCCAGTAACACACCGAATCCACAATATATTTTCTCACCATACTACGCTCGCTGGCAGTATCGTTTCCGCAGCCCGAACCGTTGGAATAGCTTCCGTTCTCATTGATACGGGAGAAGTAGCCCGGTACCAGCCTGTTGAAACAGAAATCCCCTCCGCTGTGTACATGATTATACACCACGTCCATTACCACGCTGATTCCCTCACCGTGAAGGGCCTGTACCATCTGTTTCACCTCACCCACACGAACCGCGCCGTTGTAGGGATCAGTAGAGTAAGAACCTTCGGGGACATTGTAGTTCTTAGGGTCATAGCCCCAGTTATAACCGCTCCCGGTCTCATCCACGGAGCCGAAATCATACATGGGCAGGATATGCAGGTGGGTAATGCCCAGCTCCTTCAGGTAATCAATCCCTGTTGTCACTCCCCCTGCCGTCTTTGTCCCTTTCTCCGTAAACTGAAGATATTTTCCTACATTTTGAATTCCTGAGCCGGCATCCGCGGAAAAGTCCCTCATATGAAGCTCATAAATAACGGCATCGGTAATCTTCTCTCCCGCATGAGGATTGCTGTCGCTTTCCCATCCCTCCGGATCCGTACCGTCCAGATCAATTACCATGGCCCGGTCGCCATTGACACCGGTAGTTCTGGCATACGGATCGCAGGCCTCCGTCACCTCATCGCCGGTTACGGTCTTATAGGTATAATAAACTCCGTTCCTGTCTCCTTCCGCCTCCAGCACCCAGGTACCGTTTACGTCCTTCTCCATGGCAAGGCTCTCAACCAGGTCTTCCGCCGCCGCATCTCCCGACTCGTACAGGTTGACATAAACCTCCTCTGCCAGAGGCGCCCACACTCTGAAGGTGGTCTTTTCCGGCGTCCAGACTGCGCCAAGGTCATTTCCCCTGTAGGTGTACTCCGCCTCGAAGGATTCCGTGGAATAAACGTTGGGCATACTGACCTTATACTCATTTCCGTCAAAGACAATCACATAGCTTCCAAAGGGATCCAGCGCCGTCTCCAGAGTGAGTGTATAGCTGCTTTCGGATACTTCCAGTCCGGCTATCCCCACCTTTCCCTCGCCGCCGATTATGGCAAAGGCCTTCTCAGGGTCTTCCACCGGGGCGGTCAGCGCTACTTCCACGATGCCTTCGCCGTCGTATACGGCGCCGGTGAGCTTAATCCCGGTTACTATATCGTCTCCGTACTCCTTGGTAAAGCCTTCCACACCGGACTCCACATAAACGTGCACCGTACCGGAAATCACCTCGGGAATATCAATAAACTGATCCTTATCCACGTCCTTCGCCCACTCCTCCGTGCGAACAATAAAGCCCACGCTGGTCACTCCCGGAGAAACATTGAATGTCGCCACCTGCTCTCCGTCCGTTTCTTCGAAATAATAATCGCCGCCTTCACCGCCTGTCTCCCAGAACCAGACCCGCCAGGGCTCATAATCTCCGTCCGGCCTGTTGTAATGAAGCTTAATAACTGCACCCTCATCGGCCTTTGCCGTAATCGGTGCCCCGATGAACCCCGCCGTCAGCGAAACTGCCATCATGACGGCCATGCTTATGGCCGCCAGTTTCCTTTTCCATACCTTTCTCATACTAACCTCCAGATGTCCCTGTTGTACTCTGCAATAGTTCTGTCAGAGGAGAAGAATCCGGCCTTGGCAATATTTACCAGCATCATCCTCTTCCACTTTTCCCTGTCCTCATAATCGGCAAACGCCTTATCCTTGACGGCGATATAATCCTCCAGATCCAGCAGGGTCATGAACCAATCCTTGTTTAACAGCTCCTTGTGCAGACGGGTCAGGTTCTCCTCATGCCCCACAGCCAGTGCCTCCTCGCTGACAATGAAGTCTACGGCAGCTTTAATCACGGGACTCTTTTCGTAATATTCCTTCGCCACATAATCCTTCTTCGCGTAGTGCTCAATTACCGCGTCACTCTTCTCTCCGAAGATATAGATATTGTCATCCCCCACCAGCTCGTGAATCTCCACATTGGCGCCGTCGCTGGTGCCCAGGGTAACGGCTCCGTTCAGCATGAACTTCATGTTGCCGGTGCCGGAGGCCTCCTTGGATGCCAGGGAAATCTGCTCGGATATGTCGCAGGCGGGAATCAGTTTCTCCGCATAGCTCACATTGTAGTTCTCCACCATCACCACCTTCATATAGGGGCTTACCTCGGGATCCTTATTTACGATCTCCTCCAGTACCAGCAGCAGATGAATAATATCCTGGGCAATCACATAAGCAGGCGCTGCCTTGGCTCCGAAAATGAAGGTCATGGGCCTGGACGGCTTTTTACCTGCCTTGATCTCCAGATACTTGTGAATGATATACAGGGCATTCATCTGCTGCCGCTTATACTCATGAAGCCGCTTTACCTGAATGTCAAATATGGAGTTCACATCCAGAGTGACGCCCTCCTTCTCCCGGATATAAGCTGCCACAGCCTTCTTCTTCTGCATCTTAATATCTTCGATGGCATTCAGCACGGACGCATCGTCCTTCTTTGCCAGCAGCTTCTCCAGCTCGGCGGCATCCTTTTTATAACCGTCTCCAATGGTCTTTGTCAGCAGCTGTGCCAATTCCCTGTTGCAGGACAGCAGCCAGCGGCGGAATGTAATACCGTTGGTCTTATTGTTGAATTTCTCCGGATACAGCTTGTAGAAATGGTTCAGCTCCGTCTCCTTCAAAATATCCGTGTGAATGGCGGCCACACCGTTTACACTGTAGCCGTAATGAATATCAATATGGGCCATATGCACACGCTTATTTTCATCAATGATCTGCACCACCGGGTCCTTGTACTTCTTTGCCACCCTGGCACTGAGCTCTTTGATAATCGGCACCAGCTGAGGCACCACTCTCTCAATATATTCCAGGGGCCACTTCTCCAGCGCCTCTGCCAGAATCGTATGATTCGTGTACGCACAGGTCCTGCTCACCACATTCACCGCATCTTCGATGGTAAAGCCTTCCTCCCAGGTGAGGATACGGATCAGCTCGGGGATAACCATGGTAGGATGAGTATCGTTGATCTGAATTGCCGCATATTCGTCCATGTGGTACAGGTCGCAGCCCTTCTCTTTCAGCTCACGGATAATCAGCTGGGCACCGTTGCTCACCATAAAATATTCCTGATAAATGCGCAGCAGGTTGCCCGCCTCGTCGGAGTCGTCGGGATAAAGGAACAGTGTCAGGTTCTTGTCAACTGCAGTCTTGTCAAAGTTGATTCCCTCCTTCACCAGGCTCTCGTCAACGGATTCCACGTCAAAGAGGTGAAGCTTGTTGCAGCCGTTTTCATATCCGATCACATCAATGTCATAAAGTACCGAGGTTACCTTCCTGTCACCAAAGGAAACGGTAAAACGGGTGCCCGTATCGGTCAGCCAGGAATTCTTCCCGATCCAGTCATTCTTCTCCGCCTTCTGCAGACGCTCTTTAAATACCTGCTTAAACAGGCCGTAATGATAATTCAGGCCGATTCCGTCCCCGGGAAGTCCCAGTGTGGCGATGGAATCCAGGAAACATGCCGCAAGACGTCCCAGTCCGCCATTGCCCAGAGAAGGCTCCGGCTCAGCCTCTTCAATCGCCGAAAGGCTCTTGCCGTTCTCAGCCAGCAGTTTCTCCAGCTCCTCATAGATTCCCAGATTAATCAGGTTATTGGATAAGAGCTTTCCGATCAGGAATTCCATGGAAATATAGTAAACCTTCTTTTTACCGCCGATAACGGGCTTCTCTGCCATCTGCTCCTTTGTCAGCTGTAGTACGCTGTTGTACAGCTGTGCATCCGTACATTCCTTAATGGTCTTTTTGTACATCTTTTCTGTCAATTCACTTAACTGCCCCTCCAGGCTCTTTGTAGCTGCCTTCATCATAATACCTCCTACTGTTTTCAATCTGACCGTACTATTATAATTCCCTGATAATTCCAGAATATCACCGGAAAACGTTTTCCGCAATAGAAAAATAATTCTTTGTGAAAAATAGCCAAATTCCATGCCTCTGATTCGTCAATTCAACAGATGATGTCTTTGTAATACATCTTCACAATACTGTGAGGCATCACCACCTGCTGTCCTTCCCTGCCATCCATCAGCAGCTTTACTTCCTCCACCGCCCTGCTGGAGATGGCATAAAAATCCTGACGGACAGTGTTCATCTGCTTCCCCACATATCCCATAAGGGTGATGCCGTCGAAGCCGCACACCGGACGGAATATATCCATATCGATCAGGGCATTCATGGCGCCGATAGCCATCAGGTCCGAAGCGCACACCACACAATCCCTGTTTTTAGCATATTTCAGAGCCACATTTCTGGCCGTCATCTCACTGAAATCTCCCCGGCGGATCAGCATGGACAGCTTCAGCTCCTCCGCCAGCCGCTTCATCCCCCGGATACGCTGTTCCGTGACAAAGCCGTCCTTCTTCCCCGAAATGTACAGAATGGATTTGCACTTATCGTCCAATACCGTTTTCTTCGCCACATCGTACTGCGCCTGCTCATGATCGATACTGACAGATGTAGTCCTCTCGTTGACAACGGGCGCATCCACCACCACGCAGGCAAAATTACGGTCCTCGATGAGCTTCTGTAATATTTTATCTTCCTTGGAAAGGCCATAGATAATGATTCCCGATATGCTCTGAGATAAAAAGTATCTTGTCAGCTCCTCCGCATCCATTTCCCGAACCATGGACTCAAATACCGTCACCACCTCCACGTTCAGCTCCTTCGCCTTATCCAGGGCTCCCAGCAAATACTGCATGAAAATCTGGTCAATGGCCTGGGTCTGGCGCTTGGGATCCAGGAGCAGGGCCAGGCGGCCGAACTGCTTGGAGGAAAGGGCTGAGGCAATGGAATTGGGGATATAATTCAGCTCCCTGATTGCATCGTTGACTTTTTTCTTCGTCTCCTCACTGATATTGGGATAACCGTTCAGCACCTTTGATACCGTGGAAATCGCCACTCCTGCATGTCTTGCAACCTCTTTAATTGATACCATTCTTTTTGCTTCCTTTCCGGTTCCGCGGAAAACAGCGCAGTGTACTTGACCACTCTGGATTGACGTGCGGACTCTTTCATTTTATACTATAATTAATTGGGAAAATTGTCAAATTCAGCTTACACCGTTTTCAGTGTATCGGAGGAAGATATGGCAGCTGTTACAACGATTCAGGAAAAATATATGCGGGAAGCCCTGAAACAGGCAAAGAAAGCATATTCTCTCGGAGAAGTGCCCATCGGCTGTGTCATTGTATATGAAGGAAAAGTGATCGGGCGGGGCTACAACCGTCGCAATACCGATAAAAACACCCTCTGCCACGCCGAAATGACCGCCATTCGCAAAGCCAGCAAAATAATCGGAGACTGGCGGCTGGAGGGCTGCACCCTCTACGTGACCCTGGAACCCTGCCAGATGTGCGCAGGAGCTATCATCCAGGCACGTATCCCGGAGGTAGTCATCGGCTGTATGAACCCAAAGGCCGGCTGCGCAGGCTCCATCCTGAATATCCTGGAAATGCCGGAATTTAATCATCAGGCCCAGGTAAGCAGGGGTATCCTGGAACAGGAATGCAGCACTCTTCTGAAGACATTCTTCACTGAGCTGCGGATCCGAAACAGGAAAACAGAAGAATCCCCCGCCTCCCCGGGCTGATTATCTGTGCCGGCCTCAAAGGCACTATTCGCCTTCCCCCTGATATGTGGGAGCGTTCTTCGGGCTCTTACCCTTGATAACGTTATGATAGTATGCGTAAGTCATGGGGGTGTCCTGCTTTAACACATCCGCATCCACCACCTTCCCCAGGAATACGGTATGGCTGGAGGTTTCCAGCTTATCGATCACTTCACACACAATATATCCGCAGGCGTCCGGTACTACCGGCAAAAAGGACTTTATGACAGGCTCCACCTTATCAAACTTATTGGTGTCCTTTCCGCTGTAGAAGCCAAACGTCCCGATCACTCCGGGATCGGTATGCTCCCCCAGAACGGAAACCGCAAACTTCCCGGTGTCCTGAATACACTGATTGGTATAATTATCATGGTTAATACTCACTGCCACCGTAGCCGGCGACGAAGTAATCTGCATGGCACTGTTTGCCGTACAGCCTGTAGCCCTCCCTTTATCCCATGTACTGACAACATAAACCCCGTAAGATAATTGATAAAGTGCACTCTTATTCATATTCCTTCTCCTTTCGCGCCCTTTTACTCCGTCTCACGGACTACCGACGTAAAATCAGTATATCACAACCAATCCTTTCCCCGCAAGGCAGTTTCCGCAAATCCCGGACGGTTCCCTTCCGTGTTTCTTCCGGTGGGAAGCCTGCTCCCTAATCCAGGTGAAATACCGTCTTCAGGTCTGTGGATACCGGGCTGTTGTCAGGGTTTGTCTCCATAATATCCGCCATGTAGTCCCACCATTTGCGATTGACGGCCGTGTCCGCCCCTGCTGCCCATTTTCCCTCGTCTTCAATTTCTATATACCCAAAGAGGGTAAGTGTCTCCCTGTCCAGGAAGATGGTATAATTCCTGCCGCCGTGCTCATGGATCATCTCCTTCATCTCCGGCCACAGCAGATTATGGCGTCTCTCATATTCCTCCTCCTGTCCCGGAAATAGTTTCATCTTAAATCCCTTTACCATACGCGTTCCTTCCTTTCCTGCCTTACATCGGCTAAATATCCAGGGCCCTGCAGATTTCAACCCCCCGCATCCTCGTCAGAATTTCCTTTAAGTCCTCCCCGGCTTCCACCACCCCCAGGGCAAAAGCCGCCCGTACGTGGGAAAGGGCGTATTGCCCGCAGATGCCGTCAAAGGGACAGGGAATTTCCTTCGGCATCAGCTTCCTGCACTTATATCCTCCCATTATCAGCACCAGAAATTCCTCCAGCGTCACCGGCTTATCCGGCTCAAGCCTCCGGTTCACTGTCATCCAGGAGGGAATGATCCCGTTCTGCCCGGCGCATTCCACGGTCCCGGCATACCATTCATGCCCCACAATATCCTCATACAGGTCGTTGAACACATTGACCGGAAACAGCCTCGCCGCCCGAATGACCAGATCCAGCGCCTCGGCCCGGGTCAAAGGATCCTGCGGCCTCTCCGGATCCGGGAACGGATCCCCGTTCTCTTCAGGCCGGGATACCTGGCGGTACCGCGGAGGAATCTCCGGCAGCCGGATGGTTCCCGCCGCCTCCCAGGGAACCCCCTTCTCCACCACCTGCCCGGCCAGCCTCCTGTATGCCTCCCCGTCCTTCCGGCCCTCTGCCGCGGCCTCCTGCGCTGCCCTCCGATAGTCTGCCGTCACAAAGCCGGCCATCTTATAAGCCCCGTAATCGTTGGTATGGGTATAATCCCTGGGGTAAAAATATGCCTTTACGGCCTCCAGGCCGCTCTTTTTAATCCAGTCCATGCTCAGACCGTGCAGGTCGATCACCGGCACCTGATACTGACGTCCCAGCCCGATACAGACCTCCGCATATTTTTCCAGCAGGTCATTGTAAGTGCTGCCGTCCGCCTTCCAGGAATTCCGTGCCGGAGGCGTGACAAGGATGGGATATGCCCCGGCCTGCCGTGCCTCCTCCACATAGCGGATCAGGCCGTCCCGGTAGCCGCCCTCCGCCTGCAGGTGCATCAGCTTCTGGTCGTTATGACCGAACTGCAGCATCAGATAGTCCCCCGGACGGATGTATTCCCGGACAATGGCGTAATGGCCTTCCGTCCGAAAGCTCTCCACCGTCAGGCCCGAATGCGCATGATTGGAGACCGCCGCACCCTCCGGAAGGCAACAGCCGATCATCTGCCCCCAGCCCGCGTAGCTTGTGCCCGGAGCATAGGGATATTCCCCCGGCTGATCCGTGACAGTGGAATCTCCTGCTATATACAGGGTAGGACAGTCAATCCTTTTAAAGCTTACCGCCGAAAGCCGTACCTGTCCGCCGATTACGGCAACATCAATGCTGCGCCTGGCGAAGCTCCGTTCCTTCCCCCGGGGGATAATGTCACAGACATTTAATAAGAAACGACACCTCCATGTCTCCTCCCCGGCTGCACACTTCCTGCAGACAAGCCGCCTTGGCCCGGCAAACACGCTGATTTCCCCTCCGCCGTGCAGCACAAGCTCCACCTCGTAATTACCCGGCTCTTCCACATCCGCCTTAAAGCAAAGAGGGATCAGCCGTTGCGGCTCTGCTTCCACTCTGGCCACAGCCTCTGCGGAATCTACATAGCAGCCCCATTGGTCCTGCCGAATTTCCGTCAGGCTTTCTCCCCGATACCAATAGGGCACGTCAAAACCGCCGTTCAGCTCAGCAATCTGCAGCAGGGAGTCGTCTCTTCTGTTCTTCTCCGTAACGAAACCGAATCCTTTCTCCCTGGTGTAAA
The DNA here is from genome assembly GCA_910577035.1 of uncultured Acetatifactor sp. Lineage (GTDB taxonomy): Bacteria > Bacillota > Clostridia > Lachnospirales > Lachnospiraceae > Acetatifactor. The sequence goes on along the minus strand of CAJTKW010000009.1, from coordinate 61,039 downwards.
GGCCGGCCCCCTCCTCTCTGAAATCATATCTCCGCATTTCGGGATCCTCCTTCTCATCCATCATACCATATTTTTCAACTTACGGGAAATTTTACCGTTCTGCACAACACATTTTTTAACAAATAAATATTTCTGAGTGCACAAATAAGACCGTTTATGCTATACTGAATTTGAATAGTTACGGTCAAAATACGCAGCCCGTTATATCTGCCGCGGATGTTTATGTATATTTCTGCCTGTTTCAGCATGGAGGATGCCGTTATGCCCAGACCTAAAAGTGATATTGCCGAATACCGCAATTATTATCTGCCGTCGGATTTTCCCGTGCTCCTTCTGACGGGAGACCACTGGAAGATTTCCAATGTTCCCAGCAAGCATCTGCATTTTCATAATTGCCTGGAGATCGGTTTATGCCATTCCGACAGCGGCTACATGGAATTCAACGGCAGAGAACGCCTCTTCTTTAAAGAAGGGGATGTCACCTGCATACCCAGAAATATTCCCCACACCACCTACAGCTCTCCCGGCACCGAGAGCCGGTGGTCCTACCTGTTTTTAAATACCCAGGATCTTTTTAAACGTGTGGCGCCGGATCTTCAGGGCTTCGACCTGTCCCTCAGCGCTTATAAGGAATATCGCCATATTCTGAGCCGGGAGGAATTTCCCTGCCTTTATGAGCTCACTACAATGGCTATTCGGGAAATCGAATTTTGCCCCCCCCACTACAGGACCAGCTCTATGGGCCTTTTGCTGTCCCTTTGTATTGAGCTGCACCGCATTCAGGACAAAAGCGGCCATATAGCAACCTCCACCAGCCAGCCCCCGGAAAATGCCATGGTGCTTTCCCCGGTGCTGGACTACATAGAGGATCATTACGACGAGCCTTTCGACGTCGATTATCTGGCCAGCATCTGCTGCCTCAGCCCCACCCATTTCCGGCGCGTATTTCACGACATCATCGGCAAAAGCCCTCTGGAATTCCTGAACAGTACGCGTATCAATAAGGCCTGTAACCTGCTCCGCAGCACAGAGCACTCCATTCTCGATATTTCCGAAATGGTGGGCTTTCATTCCGTGTCCAGCTTTAACCGGCACTTTATGGAGGTCATGCAGACGACGCCCCGGGAGTATCGAAACAAAACCCTTTTTGCCAAAGAACGGCAGGAAAAAATGTCCATCATGAACTATTCCGGCTGGATGTACCCCGAGAAATAGCGCCGCCGGCATTATGCGTAGTACTGGGCCTGGGCATTCCACAGCTCCCGGTACAGGCCGTCCTGCTCTTCCAGCTCCTCATGCCGCCCTCTCTGGACTACCTTCCCCTGGTCAAATACCAGAATATCCTGACAGAACCTGCAGGAGGCCAGACGATGGGAAATATAGATCGCTGTCTTCCTGCCCACCATCCTGTCAAACCCCGCATACACCTCGCATTCCGATTCCGGATCCAGCGCGGCGGTAGGCTCATCCATGATGACGAAAGGAGCATTTTTGTAGATGGCACGGGCAATGGCGATCTTCTGCTTCTCCCCGCCGGAAAACGTCACGCCCTCCTCTGCAAATTCCTTGCCGATACAGGCAGACAGTCCGGCCTCCAATCTGCGGCAGCGCTCCCCCATACCTGCGCGCTCCAGGGCATCCTTCGCCCGCTCCTCCTCCACTGCGAAACCGGCTGCCACATTTTCCCCCAAAGGAAAAGCAAATACTTGAAAGTCCTGAAATACCACCGCAAACAGATCGCTGTATTCCCCATAATTGTATTTCCTTATGTCAATGCCGTTTACCCGGATACAGCCTTCCGTTACATCGTACAGCCGGCAGAGCAGCTTGATAAAGGTACTCTTGCCCGAACCGTTTCTGCCCACGATGGCCATCTTCTCGCCGATCTCAAATTTCAGGCTTAAATCCCGGATCACATAGGTTTCCGTGCCCGGATACCGGAAAGAAACATGGTCAAACTCCACCGTAAATCGGTCGTCCCTCCGCTTTTCCACGGGAATGGTACCTGCATGCTTACGCTGGGGCAGTGCCATATAGTCCGTATAATCCCGGGCCCTGGCCACATTTCCGCCAAGCCAGCTTAATTGATATACCAGGCTGCCCATGCTCTCCGTGAATTTCAGGACGCTGGCTGCATATGTCACTACACCGCCAATGCTTATCATTCCCCCGCAGGCCAGAAGTCCGGCAAAGGCGTACACCAGAAATCCCGTAAATGCGGAAATAGTCTGTTCCACGGAAATACTGCAGCAGACATGCTTCGCCACCTTGCCTGCCGTACTCCGAATGCCCCGGGCCACATCCGCGAACTCCTTCTCATACAGGCCCTGCTGCCTGCAAATTCTTAAATCCTTCTGCTTTTCCGGCTCTGACAGGATTTCCAGATAATACTTCTTTCGGTTTTCATAGCCGGACATCTGCTGCCTGCTTTCCGCCACCTTGCGGTTAAAATACCTGCCAAGCTTAAATTCCAGCAGGATCAGCAGCATTACCGCTGCCAGAAACAATACGGCCATCAGCCAGGAACCTGCAAAGCCCCGGGACAAGCTGTGGCTGCCCCGAAAAAGCATGGGCACTGCCACCACCACTGCCACCGCCACCGCCGTCAGATTCCGGGTAATCTTATTCAATGTACTCAGCATCTGCGCGGTCAGGCTCCAGCCTCCCAAGCGTTCCACCCTTTGCCTCATCTCCTGGACTTCCGCATTTTCCAGGTACTCATAATCCATTTCCATGCTCTTTTCATTGAGGGGCCCGGCCTGGATCTCCTGCATATATTCCAGCTTCCTGTTAAAGAACATGGTCATGATCCCTTCCAGAATCTGTATAACAAAGGTCACGCCCACACCCACGGCTACATAGCGCAAAAGCTCCCCCAGCTCCCTGCCCCCATAGACTGCATCCACAAGCATTCCGGTGAGGATTACCGCTATAAAGGGGCGCGCCCCTGCCAGTACGCCCAAACCCACCATGGCGGCCAGCACATCCTTATGCTTCCCCGAAAGGCTGCCCAGCACGGAAATCACCAGCTTCCAGTCCTTTCTACTCATCGAACACACCCCTTTCCCCTGCATTGGCCCGGTAGACGTCATCCATAAATGCGCTCCTTCGCTTTCTCTCCACCTCTTCCTTATAATATTGGCTTTGCACCTCAAAAAGCTCCGCATAACGGGTTTTTCCCCTCAGCAGTCCCTCATGGGTGCCTTCCTCTATGATCTCGCCATGCTCCAGAAGCAGGATACGGTCACAGAACCTGGTACTGGACAGCCGATGGGAAATATAGATGCCCGTTTTATTCTCCATCGCCTTCCCGTAATTCATATAAAGCTCATTCTCCGCAATGGGATCCAATGCGGCGGTAGGCTCATCCAGAATTACCAGAGGCGCATTCTGGTACAGTGTCCTGGCAAAAAGCATTTTCTGGCGCTCCCCACCGGAAAAGTCCGTGGAATTCCGGTTCAATTCCTTTACCAGGAGAGTGTCCCCTTTTTCCGCCAGCCCTTCATAAACATCTGCAAAGCCCGATAAATCCAGGGTTCTTTTCAATCTCTGACGATCCGTCTTCTCCCGGGGCTGGCCGGTCAGATTTTCATCCAGGGTGAGGGCAAGCAGTGTGGAATCCTGAAACAGCACGGATACCAGACTGTAATACTCCTCCCTGTTAAATTCCTGAGCGGGAATATCATTTAACAGGATCTCCCCCTCCGTAGGATGGTAAAAGCCACAGATCAATTTCACCAGCGTGGTTTTCCCTGCTCCGTTGAGACCGATCAGCGCCACTTTCTCCCCGGGCCTGATCACGGCGCTGATATTTTTCAGCGTAGGGACTTCACTCCCGGGATAAGTGAAGGACACGTTTCGCAGCTCCAGCTTCACAGCCCGGCTGCGAAACTGCTCCAGCCGCTCCTTCCCCACGCCCTCCCCCCGGTTCCAGGTGTCCTTCGTCTCCAGAAATTCCCGGATGTAGCTGATGGATGCGCTGGTATTGTTAAAACTCATAATCTGACGCAGGGCCTCCTCGAAATAGAGGGAAAAGCCGCTTACCAGACCAATATAAAATACAAATTCCGCCGGAGTAATCTCCCCCCTTACCAGCATATGTACCAGCAGTCCGAAAGCCAGCGCATTCATTATCATCTGCAAAAAGGCATGGGAAATGTTGCGGAAGACATACCAGTCATGGATAGCTCCATATATTTTACCCATTTCCTTTAAGGACTCGTCATATTTTCCGATAAACCAATCCATCAGCCGGTAAATCCGTATATCCTTCCCCGCCGCACTGTCAGCGGCCTGGGCCGAGATATAGCTTTCCCGTCTGGCGGAGCGCTGCAGCTTTTCATAATACTGACTATGCCTTTTCCTGGCAATGGCCAGCAGCCACAGGCTGATCCCCACCGAGGCCGAGACAGCCAGGAGCAGGATCACGCTTCTGCGGATCAGCAGAAACCCGTATACCAGCACTCCCACCATGGAAGAAAGGAATAAGGGCAGTGCAAGCACCGCATGGGCCACACCCTGTCCGTAACGAGCCACCCTCCATGCGTTTCCGGATACTTTCTGAAATTCGGCATCCTCCAGATAATCATAGTCCACGTCCATGGCTTTCTGAGCATACTTCCCTGCATAATGGGTGCTGATCAGATCTCCCATCAGATCACAGTAATCCAGTGCTATGTTGAATACCATACTGCAAAGCCACATGGCCAGGGCAATCAATCCCGTCTCCAGGAGAAGCTGCCGTACTCCCACCTGTGCGGTCAGATCCGTCACCAGCCGGGAGGGCAGGAAGGTACCCAGCAAAGACGCCCCCACATTGGGAATAATCATCAGAATCTGAGCCCAAAACAACTTCCGGTCCCACTCCCTGCCCGCTTTCATATTGTAAATGTAATTGCTGACCAGTCCGTATTTACGTTTTGCCCGGTCTTCAAAGACATGAGATCTCAGCATGTGCATTCTCCTTTAAAAGGCTTGTTTTCCAAAACAGCATTGCCTGCTTATTACAATGTTCAGTGTAGCACAAAATCCGGTAAAATGATAAAATCCTGCACGAATGACATGCCTGGCTGCACTAATTGCACCGCTCCTGCCCGGCCGCGAAACCCGCATCGCCCTGGCGCATACCCGCCAAACCGGCTTTTCCGGCGTCGCACAATGCCAAGGGCCGGCACTTCCTTACAAAGTGCCGGCCTTCCCCGATTTTGTCTTCTTTCGTATTCTGCGTTACGGCTTTATCAGCGGCAGCGTCACCTCCGTGGCAAACACGCCCTCCTCTGTCTGACGGTTGATAAAGCCTCCGTTTCTTTTTACAATGTCGTCGATCCTCATCAGCCCGAAACCATGGCTGCCCTGCTTGTCCGAAAGGAAACGATCTCCCCTGCGTGCAGGCCTGCCCTCCATAGAGTTGGTGACGGCAATATACAGCTGTTTCTTCAGAACATCAATGTAAATTCGTATAAAGCGATCCTGAACCGGCACCTTGGCGCAGGCTTCCATGGCGTTGTCCAGAAGATTGCCGATCAGAACCGCCAGATCCACATCCGAAATGGGAATCTCTCCCGGCACCACTGCAGTCACATCCGTCTTAATATCCCGCTTCTGGATCAGCGACAGCTTACTGTTTAAAATGGCATCTATCATAATATTACCGGTACGCAGCAGAGTATCCACCGATGTCAGATCCTTGTCCAGGGATTCCAGATACCGAATCACCTCTTCGTACTGGGTCAGGCTCATATAAGCCTTTAAAGTCTGTATATGATTGTGATAATCATGCCTCCAGCCCCGCATTTCACGGTAGACAGCCTCTACCTCAACATAGTGCCTGTTCACCAGCTCGTTCTGGAAACGCAGGAGCCTGCGGCTCACATACCCGGGCATGGCAAATTTCCACAGCAGCAGGTTTATCACCAGCAGAATCAAAAAGATACCCGTTATTTGCCAAATCATCACCGTCATCCCCTAAACATCTCCACAAAAAGCCGGTTAACTTCCTTCTCTGCGCTTCGGCTTAACGGTAGTCTGCGCTTGTCGTCAAGAATCAGCTCCGGCTTCGTGATCGCGGCAATGTGCAGTACATTTACCAGATAAGAACGATGGCAGCGCACAAATTCCTTCCTCCCCGCAAGCTGCCGTACTGCCTCCCCAATCGAAGAACGCAGCGTATAGTTCTCGTCCTCCGTATATAAAATACTCTGATGGGCCATGGCCTCAATATACCAGATTTTTGACGCCTGCAGTGAAATCGGGCCTTTCTCCATCTGAAAGAAAATTTTATCCTCCCGCTTTCTTTTCATCCGCAGTTTGTCCAGAATTTCAAACAGCTTCTCCCTGGAGACAGGCTTCAGCAGATAGTGCAGAGCGGACACCTCATAGCCCTGCAGCATATATTTCTCATATCCCGTTACAAAAAGGATAGGGATCTCTTCGTCTTTCTTACGGATTTCCTCCGCCAGCTCCATGCCGCTGAGCCGCACCATCTCAATATCCAGGATCAGAAGGTCATATTCTCTGTTGTCCTCCCAGGCAAAAAGGAAGCTTTCCCCGCCGGCAAACAGCTCTGTCTCCAATATGACCCTGTTCTGACTTGCCCATTCCTCCAGATACTTCTTCAAAAGCTGCCGCTGGGCCGCCTCGTCATCGCAGATTGCAATCCGCATGTTCTCCTCCACAATTCCGTTTTGTCAATTCCGGAAATACACGAATCAATTGTATACAGGTTTCAAAAATATCCTATCATAAACCCCTTTTGTTTTCAAGGTGCTGCAAACCCTTGACAAACTCCGTAAAAACCGATACACTAATAAAGCCGTATATTTGTGGCAGGATAATGAAATTCGGTCTCGCGCAATGGGAACTGTGAACCGTGTCAGGTTGGGAACAAAGCAGCACTAAGCAGAACCTCCCATGTGCCGTGAGGAAGCCGGGTGGAGTCCTGCCCGGATATACGGTATTTTCATAAAGATGAGCACTTCGGAAATGCAAAAGGAGGCCTGTGGAAATGACTCTTTCTCGGATAAATGCCTATATGTCTGACTGTACCCTCTGTCCCAGGGAGTGTCATGCCAACCGGGCAGCCGGTCAGAGCGGCTTCTGCGGCCAGACTGCCGCAATCGGTGTGGCCAGGGCTGCCCTGCACTTTTGGGAGGAGCCCTGTATCTCCGGCTCCCGGGGATCCGGTACGGTCTTTTTCTTCGGATGCGGCCTTCGGTGTGTTTTCTGCCAGAATCATACCATTGCCGGCCGCAGAGGAGAATGTTCCGTCACGCCCGAACGGCTGGGAGAAATCTTCCTGGAGCTTCAGGAGAAGCAAGCCGCAAACATCAACCTTGTGACTGCCGGCCACTTCCTCCCCCAGGTCTGCCGCGCCCTTGAGCTGGCAAAAGCCCGGGGCCTGTCCATTCCCGTAGTATACAATACCGGCAGCTATGAGCTGCCCGCTTCCCTCCGCCTTCTGGAAGGGCTGGTGGACATCTGGCTGCCGGATCTCAAATATTATTCTTCCCCGCTCTCCGAAGCCTTTTCCCATGCCCCGGACTATTTTACAAGAGCCACAGCCGCCATTTCGGAAATGTTCCGCCAGGCAGGCCCTCCGAAATTCGATGAGGCTGCCGGCATGATGCGGCGGGGGATCATCGTGCGCCATCTTGTACTCCCCGGCCAGGTAAAGGATTCCAAGAAAGTTCTGCGGTATCTGCATGACACTTACGGAAACGACATTTATGTCAGTATTATGAACCAGTATACTCCCCTGGCACATACCGCACATATACCCGACTTGAACCGCCGTCTCACCGAGGATGAATATCAGCGGGTGCTGGACTTTGCAGAAAAGATCGGCATTGAAAACGGCTTCCTCCAGGAGGGCGCCACGGCGGAGGAAAGCTTTATTCCGCCCTTTGGCTCCGGGGTAACCTGACCCCTCCTTTTAGATCTGCACCCGCATCATATAATACCCAAAATCCGACGACTGCGCAGGTTCCTGGGCACATTCAAAGCTCTCAAAACCAAACATGACCGCCACTTGTTTCTCCCTGTCATAATAATTCCCCGGAACACCTACATAATACAGGATTTCTCCCCGCCTTTCTTCCCTGGCCAGAATCAGGTGCCGATAGTTGTAATATCCATGAAGCATAAAGCTGTTGCCTGCTGCCTTATAGGAATCCGCAGAAAACAGTACGAAATCCTGCGGTCTGATGGAAAGATACTCTCGCTGGTCCTGAAACGGCTTAATATGAGGATAAATGGCACACAATTGCAGCCACTTGTCCTCCAGCAGCGGTACTGCCTCCGGCTGTCGTCCGAAATCCCGGCAGCGGTTTCCCAAGCCCTCCTCTGACCGGCTCCCGGCTTCCCGGGACCGGCTTCTCCC
>CAJTKW010000009.1:0-52591 GCA_910577035.1 uncultured Acetatifactor sp. | reverse complement strand
TTCCCGGGGCTGGCTTCCCCCGCCCTCCTCTGACCGGCTCCCGGCTTCCCGGGACCGGCTTTTCCCGACCTCCTCTGACTGGCTCCTGACTTCCCGGGGCTGGCTTCTCCCGACTTCCTCTGGCTGTCCCTCACTGTTCTGAAGGCTCGAAACCTCCTGCAGCTTCTTTTCTTCCCGCTTCTTGCGCAGCCCCCGATTCTCCTGATCCTCGGTTCTTTTTGCTTTTGCGGGCTTTTCCGGCTCTTTCCCAACAGAATTATCGGCGGCCTCCGCTTCCTCCCATCTGCAGGAAATCTCCTTTCCTTCTCCCAGGGGAATCCTGATCCCCCTCAGTTCCCCACACTTGATATCTGTGCCGCCCACACCGGCGCCAACCTGACACTCTTGTCGCAATCCTCCCTGCCCGTCCTCAAGCTGTATTCTGCCCCAGGTTTCTTCTCTTCCCTTCCCGCAAAGAATCACCTCCGCAGAAAAGTCTTTTGTTCCCCGGACTCCTTTGACGATAAGCTCCAGCCTGAACAGAGTATCCGTCGTCTCCAGCTTTATAAATCCGCCTCCCCGGACTCGTTCCCCGTTTTCATAATAGTCCAGATATTTGATCTTCCTGTCAAAACCCATAAAAATACCCCCCAATATATTCGCCCATGAAGGCTCCGGCCTTTCATTGTAATATATTCAGGGGGTTGTCTTTCTAGTACTCACTGCTATTCTTCTAATACTCACTGTTATCCAGGTACTTCATGTAGTTTACCACCATCAGGGCAATCTTAAAGGTCAGCGCATCGTCAAAATTTCGCAGGTCAAGTCCCGTGCTCTTTTGCAGCTTTTCTATCCTGTATACCAGAGTATTCCTGTGTACAAACAACTGCCTGGAGGTTTCCGAGACATTGAGATTATTTTCAAAGAACTTATTAATGGTATTCAGTGTCTCTTCATCCAGGTCATCCGGTACGTTATCCCCGAAAATCTCCTCGATAAAAATCCTGCACAGATTGATGGGAAGCTGATAAATCAAACGCCCGATCCCCAGTGTACTGTAGGCTACCACGTTTCTTTCGGCGTAAAATATCTTCCCGACATCCAGCGCAAGCTTTGCTTCCTTATAGGATTTGGACACATCCTTTAATTCAGGCACCACCGTACCAATAGCCACCCTCACATTCATCATGGCCTCAGCATTCATCATTGCCACAATGGTATTCGCGATTCCGAGAAGATCTTCCGGAGTGCTGTTCTGTTCCAGTGCCTTAATCAGGATCACGCTGGTCTCGTCCACGGCGGTTATATAGTCCCCTGCCTGATTTGAGAACATGCCTTTCAGCACCTCCGTCACAATCCCGTCCTTCTCCAGCTTTGTTTCTACCAGGAAGATTGCCCTGGGTACCGCGACTTCGACGTGCAGCTTCTTTGCCCTGTTGTAAATATCTACAAGAAGCAGATTATCCAGCAACAGATTCTGGAAAAAATTATTTCTGTCAAACCGCTCCTTATAAGCAATTACCAGATTGCGAATCTGACATACCGCAATCTTTCCCACCATGTATACATCTTCACTGACTCCTCTTGCGACCAGGATATACAACAGCTCTCCTTCGTCCAGAATCTTCAGCAGGTGGTGGCTTCCGATTACCTGGCTGTCTGCCGGAGAGTTGGCAAAGCCTCTGACCAGCTCGGCACTCATCTCCATCTGTTCTATGGTAGATGCCACCGGCGTTCCCGACAGATCATACACGCACAGGTCCACCTTGGTGATAGCCTTCAGCTCATTTATGCTGGTCTGAATCGTCTGGTTTGAAATCATATAAAATCCTCCGTGGAATCACTTTCTGTCTGATAAAAGGGGGATGCTGTTACCAGCACCCCCCTCGAATCTCTTTAAACTAGTTGGTAATAATCTGCTCGGTTTCCTTATCAAATACATGGATCTTCTCAAGGTCAAATGCAAACTTAATGCTGTCGCCAGGCCTTGCGGTCGTGCGGGAATCAACTCTCGCAGTGATAGGGAACTCTTCCAGATCAAAGTACAGGTAAACTTCTGCACCAAGCAGCTCATATACCTTAACGGTAGACTCAAACACGCTGGGAGAGTTTGCGATGAACGCCTCGGAATCATACACATCCTCAGGACGGATACCAAAGGTAACCACCTTGCCGTCATAGCCGCCGTCAACCAGCTTCTTGGACTTTTCTGCGGACAGCGGAATGCTGTGGCCTGCAATCTCCAGGCTTGCAGCACTGCCGTTTACCTTAACGGTTGCATCCAGGAAGTTCATCTGAGGAGATCCCATGAATCCTGCTACAAACAGGTTGCAGGGCTTCTCATACAGATTCTGAGGGGTATCTACCTGCTGGATAACGCCGTCCTTCATAACGACGATTCTGGTACCCAGCGTCATAGCCTCGGTCTGGTCATGGGTAACGTAAATGATGGTAGTACCCAGTCTCTGATGCAGCTTGGCAATCTCGATACGCATCTGCACACGCAGCTTTGCGTCCAGGTTGGACAGAGGCTCATCCATCAGGAACACCTTAGGATTACGGACAATTGCACGACCCATAGCCACACGCTGTCTCTGACCACCGGACAGAGCCTTGGGCTTACGGTCAAGAAGGGGGGTCAGATCCAGAATCTTAGCCGCTTCCTTTACCATTTTATCTATCTGATCCTTGGGAACCTTTCTCAGCTTCAGGCCGAACGCCATGTTATCATACACGGACATATGCGGATACAGAGCGTAGTTCTGGAATACCATCGCAATATCACGGTCTTTAGGCTCCACGTCGTTCACAACTCTGTCACCGATCTTCAGCTCACCAGAAGAAATATCCTCCAGACCTGCAATCATACGAAGCGTGGTAGACTTACCGCATCCGGAAGGTCCTACGAAAATGATGAACTCCTGATCTGCGATCTGAAGGTTAAAGTTTTTAACTGCTTCAAACCCGTTGGGATACACCTTACAAACATTTGTCAAAGATAAGCTTGCCATAAATAACTCCTTTCATAATAAAGTCACTCTTCATATGTTTCACGTCAAATTACCGCTCAACTTATAAACAGTATATCTAAAAACCGTAATCAACGCCATACCACTATTTCACAAAGTTTTATTCACAGATTGTAAAATTTGCTTACATTCCTGCCTGTTTTTTCAACAGCCTGTCAATTTTACCAAAAATGAAGCTCTCCAATTGGTCAAAACTGACAGCTACTGTGCCACATCCTTATCCGACAGCACAGGATCCAGCTCATCCCTGAAAATTCTCTCGTCTTCCCCCCCGTCATTCTTCTCCTGGGGAGGATTCTCCGCCATCACCCGGTCCTCCAGCCTTTTGAAGAATTTATTGTACAGCTTTGCTGCAATCCATGCCGGCAGGGACAGTCCAAACATAAAGCACAGCGGCATGACCTGCGGGAAAAAGAAAAACAATACCACCGGGGCCAGATATGCCACAACTATGAGAATCGTCTTGGGAAACTGCATCAGGCTTATCATAAACGCATTTTTCACTGTCCGGTAAATGGTATTTTCAAATTTGGCAAGCACCGGAAACACAAAGGTCGTGGTCATGATTACCAAAATGGATGCCCCCGCAACGGCCCCCCACATAATCTTCCCGAAGGTGGTATCGCCGCCGCCATTTATCACCATGAAATCCGCCCCCAATATGATAAACAGCACCAAAATAATCAGCCAGATCAGCGTAGCCTGTCGGAAATTTTCCTTAAAAGATTTAAAAAATCCTCTCGTAATATAGCATTCTTCGTTGCGCACTATCTTCAGCGCCATGTAGTTCATTGCCGTCAAAGACGCACCGGCCGTCAAAACAGGCAGGCAGCAGATCAGCGTCAGCACATTGAGCCACAGCAGATCGGCCACCTTATTCAGCGCCTGCATCAGCGGGCTGTCCAGATTAAACAATTTCATTTACGGATCCCCAGTCCTTTCACATTAATACTTTCTCCATAGCCGTCACTCTGATTCCGGAATATTCCTCCTCCGGCCCCACCGCCCGGAATCCCAGCTTCCGGTAAAAATTTACCGCGTACGGTGCCGCCTTCAGCAGCATACAGCGCTCCCCCGCCTCATTCCTGAGATAATTGCACAAACCCTTGAGAAGTGCGCTTCCGATTCCCAGACGGTGATAATTTTCATCCACAAACAAAAGTGACAGAAAATTTTTATTCCGAATAGAGCCTGCACCAATTACCTTATCGCCGTCCAGCGCCACCATCATCCGGTAGGTTCCCTTTAAAAATGCCACATACAGGTCATCGTCCGTAATAAATTCAAAGAAATTCCTGATACCCTCCTGCGTATAGTCCCGGCCCTCGAATTTCAGGAAGGTCTTCCATATCATCCGCATGGCAGGCGCCCATTCGTTTTCTCTGGCCCACCTGACATGATACGATCCCTGTGTCTTTCCTGTTTCCATTATTCCTGCTGCCCCGGCTTACTGCCATTCAGTACTGTCTCTTCCATCCACCGGAATATATCCTTCATGACCTCGTCCCGGTTTGTTTCGTTCAGAAGCTCATGCCTTGCGCCCGGGTACATCTTCAGTGAAATATTTTCAAGCCCTGCGCCCAGCAGGCTCTCATAAGCCCTCTGCACACCCCTGCCATAGTCTCCCACCGGATCCCCGTCACCGGATACCATATACACCGGAAGTGCCTTGGGTATCCGCTCCAGGTTTTCACTCCGGTACAGCCTGGAAATCAATTCAAATGAGGTCAGAAATCCGTTGACGGTAAACACAAATCCGCACAGGGGATCCGCAACGTACTTTTCCACCCGCTCCGCATCCCTGCTGAGCCATGCGAAGGAAGACGCCGGATTCTCTATCCGTTTATTATAGCTTCCAAACGCAAGCTTATCGATCAGGCCGCTGACATGCCTGGGCCCGCAGAATATTTTCTGTAGATACCCTACTGCCCTGGCAGCCTTCAGCAGCGCCGGAGGCTGCATGCCTGTTCCCATAATGACTGCAGCGCTGATTCCCGTTCCATATCGAAACATGTAATTCCTGGTAATAAATGACCCCATACTGTGCCCTATGATAATATAGGGCACCCCGGGATAAAGCGCCTGGGTAGCCTTTTTCAGCCTGTGCACATCCCTGACAAGAACCGTTGCCGGATCCTGCTCACAGAAATAGCCGTATTTCCCTGCCTTGTCTACGGACTTGCCATGGCCCATGTGATCCTCTCCGGTGACAACACACCCCCTGGCTGTAAGAAATCCGGCAAACTCCTCATATCTTTCAATATACTCGGACATGCCGTGTACAATCTGCACCACACATCGGATCTCTTCCTCCGCCTCCGGCGCATATCTGACTGCATGCAGCTTGCTCTTTCCGTCTCTGGAATCATAATAAAATTCTTCTTTTACCATTCGTCCACCTCTGATATGGGTAAAACCTCTTTCAAGAGTATAACTCATTTTCGACAAAAGATTAAGCCCTTTTGCAGAAAATTAATATAATATTTATCAGTTTGTAACAGTTCAGCAGATCTCCGCTCCCGCAGGCATATCCTTTTCCGGCTTCATCAGGCAGAAGTTTCCCGCCTCGTCCTCCGCGCACAGCAGCATTCCCTCGGAAACCACACCCGCCAAAGTGGCAGGCTTTAAGTTCACCAGCACCATCACCTTTTTTCCCACCATCTCTTCCGGCGTGTAGCATGCCTTGATCCCGGAGACAATCTGCTTCACCTGACTCCCGATCCGGACCTTGCTGCAAAGCAGCTTTTTGGACTTAGGCACCGCCTCACAGGCTATGATCTCTCCCACCTGGAACTGAAGCTTGGCAAAATCATCATAAGTGATCTCCGGCTTTCCTTCTATATCTATGACGTTTGTGTCATTTTCCGTGGCAGGCTCTGCGTCCCCAGCTGCCTCCGTCATGGCAGCTTTCAGCTCCTCCTCCTTTTTCTGCACCTCCTTCATATCCAGCCGGGCAAACAGGATTTCCGGCTGGTCCGTAACTTTATTGCCGCTTTTATATAATCCGAACTTATCCAGATCTTCAAAATCCCGCAGGGAGGTGTTAAGCTGTCCGGCAATCTTTGCCGCCGTCTCCGGCATAAAGGGTTCCAGCAGGGATGCTCCGATGATGATTGCCTCCACCAGATGATACAAAACAGTGGCAAGGCGGTCTGACTTTGCCGCATCCTTGGCTAACACCCAGGGCTCCGTCTCGTCAATATATTTGTTGCAGCGCTTAAAAATACCGAAAATCTCCGTCAGGGCATCCGCCACCCGAAGCGTGTCCATCTTTTCCCGCACTGCCCCAATGGCACCGACGGCTACGGCTTTCAGGTCTTCATCAATTAAGGCCTCCGAGGCATCTGCAGCGCCTTTGTCCGCTACTACCCCCCCAAAATATTTGTTGCTCATGGATACGGTGCGGTTCACCAGATTCCCCAAAGTATTGGCCAAATCGGAATTGGTACGTTCCGCAATCAGCTCCCAGGTGGCATTGCCGTCGTTCTCATAAGGCATTTCATGCAGCATATAATAACGAACCGCGTCCACCCCGAAAAAGTCCGCCAGGTCATTCACATAAATGACGTTTCCCTTTGACTTGCTCATCTTACCGCCGTTCATCAGCAGCCAGGGATGTCCGAAAATCTGCTTCGGCAGAGGTTCCCCCAGAGCCATAAGGAAGATGGGCCAGTAAATGGTATGGAACCGGATAATGTCCTTGCCGATCAGGTGCAGATCCGCCGGCCACAGCCTTTTATACTGTTCCGAGCTGTTCCCATCCGCATCATAGCCGATGCCGGTGATATAGTTGGACAGGGCGTCCAGCCAGACATAAACCACATGCCGGTCGTCAAAGTCCACGGGAATCCCCCACTTGAAGGAAGTCCTGGATACGCACAGATCCTGAAGACCGGGAAGCAGGAAATTGTTCATCATCTCATTCTTCCGGGACACCGGCTGAATAAACTCCGGATGCTCGTTAATATGCCGGATCAGCCTGTCCGCATATTTACTCATACGGAAAAAGTATGCCTCCTCCTTTGCCGGCTTCACCTCCCTGCCGCAGTCCGGACATTTCCCGTCCACCAGCTGGCTCTCCGTCCAGAAGGACTCACAGGGGGTACAGTACATCCCCTCGTATGCCCCTTTATAAATATCCCCCTGGTCGTAGAAGCGCTTAAACATTTTCTGCACCTGCTTTTCATGATACCCGTCCGTAGTGCGGATAAACTTATCATAGGAAACATTCAGCAGATCACACATTCCCCGGATGATCCCCGCAATATTATCCACAAATTCCTTCGGAGTCACTCCCGCTTCCTGAGCCTTCAGCTCGATCTTCTGTCCGTGTTCGTCCGTCCCCGTCTGGAAATAGACATCATATCCTTCCTTCCTCTTGAAACGCGCAATGCTGTCCGCCATCACAATCTCATAGTTATTGCCGATATGAGGCCTGCCGGAAGTATAAGCAATCGCCGTAGTCAAATAATAAGGTCCTTTGTTCTGCATCTTCTGATCTCCTTTCTTTACTCAAACAGGTCATTTCCCCGCCAAAAAACGGGTGCACACTCCTGATGCACACGCCTGACGGCACAGTTTCCATAAGGAAAAAATAAGCCCGTCTGCCCGCGCATCACAAAATACATACGCAAGAAGACGAGCCTTTGCCCGTGGTACCACTTCTCTTCACCCGGCTCTCACAAACCGGATCTCTTCGAGTCAATACCGCACCTCCCTTTCTGCTTCCCCAACAGCTCATCTTAAAATGCTGCTGTCAGTCCGGATCACGGTCTAACTCTATCCGCTGTAACAGGCGGAACCTGTCGCAGCCTTGCGTACTGAATGCACACGCACTTCCGGCTCCAAAGTCCGGTATATACGTATGATCCTCCCGCTCGGTGCGCTGCTCGGAAGCCATGTTCCATCCGTTCCGTCCAGCCCTCTCAGCACTGCGGATCCATATCGTCAGATAGGCCGCCGGGCACTCTCTGTAAAACTGATAGCGGATGTACTCTCTTCGTCACTGCCTTTTCTCTTTGAAATGAGAGTATCACAACTTAAGATACTCTGTCAACAGTTATTCTCTTTTTAACTCGCTATTCAATGCCCATTCAATATATCTATAAGTCCCCCTGGCATACTCTGTTTGGGGTCAGCCTTTTCCAACAGCTTACCCTTCAAAACTGATTTTTCGTGGTCAGCTGGCTGTACTCTCCCTTGCGGTCATACGAGTCCATCAGATAGCTTTCGTCCGTCAGAATACAGTCTATCTCCAATTCATCCTTTCTATACTTGCTCCGCTTCCTCAGATCCTCCCGGGGGCGCTGCCGGGATTTGGTATGGAAAGAATTTTGGCCCTGAAAGCGAAACGCTTTCCCCGGCAGTCTGCCCGCCACCTTTTCTGCGGCAGACACCACCCTTGCCCGAATCTTCTGAAGGGGCGTCAACGGAGTATTTCTCTCCGCCATCGTGGAAAAATACGGATTTCCCTGCATGGCTGCGCTATGTTCGGCCATTCTCCGGGCGGCTTCCGTACTGTGGTGGTCTCCTCCGGGAACGGTATCCGTCCTGCGGTCATCTGCTGCCGCACTCTGGTTCACCCGTGCAATCGTCCCGACGCCGCCGTCTTTTTCTCCGGCAGCTCCCCCGGTGCCGGTCTCGTTGGTTCCCCAGATTCCCTTCAGGATGCTTTTACCGCCGCGAAGTATTTTCTGAAGCCAGGATGACAGGGAAAATTCGGCGTCCTGCTGCTGTTTCTGCAACTGCATCTGCGTTATCTGTGAACCACCCTCGCCTCCGCCCGTCTTCGCATTTCCCTCGTGAATATGGGTATGGCCGTGCATACACCCTGTCACATGATGGTTATCCGAGCTATGGTCACTGCCTACCCCGCCGATCAGGTGCATAGACACCTCCTTTCACCTTACCTTCTTTCTCGTCACACTTCCAGACATGCCGCCAACGGCGGCAGTGCCGCTGATGGCGGCACAAACAATCCGTGAAACCAAAGCGTAACGGTCACGCTTGGAAGAATCCCAAGGCGAACTTGTTCGCCTTGAGATTCTTCGAGGAATGACTTAGATTTTCTAAGGCTGGGTACTTTCCAGCCTTAGAAAATCTTCATTTCTTCCACACTTCAGTGCCCTGATATTTTCGCCAATATTCCCTTTAAACACTGCGGATCCTGCTACAATCACATTGGCGCCTGCCTCCCGGGCCAGACCCACATTGTCCGCAGTAATGCCGCCGTCCACTTCTATGTCAATCTCCAGCCCCCGGTTGACTGCCTGGCTTCGAATCTCCCGCACCTTATCCAGACATTCCGGCATCAGCTTCTGGCCGCCAAAGCCCGGCTCCACCGTCATGACCAGCACCATATCCACCAGCTCCAGATAGGGACTCACCGCATCTGCAGGTGTGGCCGGCTTGATGGTAATGCCTGCCTTTTTCCCCAGACTATGTATCCGCTCTATCGTTCCCCGGACATTCTCCGATGCCTCCAGGTGAAAATTAATAAGATCCGCCCCGCAGTCCGCAAATTCCTGCAGATAGCGCTCCGGCCTTTCTATCATCAGATGCACATCAAAAAAGAGACCCGTATGTCTGCGGAGTGTCTGGATCACCGGCATTCCAAAGGAAATCGAGGGGACAAAGGAGCCATCCATCACATCAATGTGCAGATACTGTGCTCCCCCTTTCTCCACCTCCTGAATCTGTTCTCCCAGCTGCCAGAAATCGGCAGCTAAAATCGATGGTGCCAAAATATTCATTTCCGTGGCCACGCCTTTCTATCATGTTCTTTTCTATATTTTAACAGATTAACTTAAGTTTCGCAATAGACCCTGCTTCTTTGCCGCATAAATGTCATCCGGAACATGCGCCTACTGTCAGGATAGCATAAAATCAATTTCCGTGACAGTATATCTGCGGGCTGCATATTGTTTATTTTCCCATAATATGCTGGCAGAATGCCAAAAAGAGCCACTTGAAACACAAGTGGCCCCGGATATAATGTCATCCTTCTCTTAAAATGGCCGGCTGAAAATGCCGTTTTTAAAGACTCATTGTTTCTTAATATTCCTTCACGTCCCGCTTAAGCTTTTCCCACTTATCCTCATGCTCCGTATAGTAAATGGGACATTTCTTGCCGCCGCAGTCATAGTGGCGCAGGATATGGTCAGTGTCCAGATCGTAAACATCAGTCAACCATGCCAGCAGGGAGATTAAAGAATCATATGTCTCCTGCGTAAACGATCCGTCCTGCGCCGTGAAACAGCATTCTATGGATATGGAATCATAGTTTCTGCCTGCCACGGCATATGCAATTTCATCCAGAGGCACACACTGAATGATTTCCCCTTCATAGCCAATGATAAAATGAGAACTGACGCTGGCCATATGTACATCCTTCTGCTGCTCGAAATAGCTGCGGTTCTGCGCCGCACTGGTTCCGGGATTTGCAGTATAGTGCACAAATACATCCTTTACCTCTGTCAGCGGTTCTCCGGGCCTTGAATATTCGTTTGGTGTCAGGAAATCTTCCTTCCACTCCGGATGAGCCGTGTATTTTTCCACCGGAAGCCCCTGTACCATAGCCGTCGGAGTCTCCGGCCGGGACGGCTGATTCTCTTTCTGATCTGGCGCCGCCTGCGCCTTATTATCAGGTCCCGCCGCCGACGCATGATTGCGGTTCAGCAAGAGCAGCCCGCCGATGGCAAGGATACAGACTGCCCACAGTCCTACCGCCATCCTCTGTCTGCGCACCCGTCTCCTCTGACGCTCTCTCAGCATTGCCTCACGGCTCTGTCTGGACACCGGACGCCCTGATGTCCCGCCAATGGTCTGTACTTCCCTCCCCGTCCCCTGTACCGGACGCTGCCCCGATGACGGACGGCCTGCATATCCGGCAATCGGCTGTACCACATCGGATCTGTATGCCTGTCCCGCAGGAACTCTGCGTACACCCTGGCTGCTGCGCTGCACCGGCATGTCTCTTCTCATGCCCTCGCCGCCGCGCTGCACCGGCATGTCTCTTCTCATGCCCTCGCCGCGCTGCACCGACGCGTCTCTTCTCATCCCCTCGCCGCCGCGCTGCACCGACGCGCTTCTTCTCATCCCCTCGCCGCGCTGCACCGACGCACCTCTTCTCATCCCCTCGCCGCGCTGTCCCGAACCCATTCTTACTGTACCCTGTTCGCCATACCCTGCCGGCATATCCCTTCTCGCACTCCGAACGCCGCGCCGTTCTTCATATTCCTTCGGATAAGGGTTGCGCCTGATGTCAATCATATCCGGTTCATAATATCTCTGTGCCGCCCTGTTGTCCTGCATACCTTCCCCCCATTGTATTTCTTTGCACCGCCCCGCCCGTGATGGCGAAACGCGCTTTTTTATCCTTTCTGTCCTATACTGTAAACTAAAATTGCATCATAGTTGTTTCTATCAGGAATATATTTTAAACTTTTTTCATTCCGTCCTTCCATTCCGGCATTTCCCCGATGACGGCTCTTTCCACGGCCCCTCGTTTCCCCGGCTTTTGATATTCCATATCATAATACGCGAATACTTATAACGCAAGAAAAAGTCATTCTCAAATGACTTTTTCTCAGACAAGGCATACTAGTATACTGTTACAGCTCTATAAAAACCGTTTCATACGGCGCAATTGCCAGCGTCCTCTCCCCGGCCTTCGTCGGAACCGATGTAGTCTGCTCCCTGTCGCTGTTATTAATCACCACCAGCTTCCCGCTCTCGGGATAATAGGCACATTCCGTATACAGGTTATCCGTCATATACAAGCCGCTTAACCCCTCACCCCCGGCATATCTTATCAGATGATACAGCAGGCGGGTATTCTCCGGACCGATCTGGAAGGATGCCAGATAGATACCCTTCCCCCGGCCAAAGGAATGGACAGTTATGACAGGCCTGTCAGCATCTGCCAGAAGCACCTGCGCCCTGCCGTCTGTCAGATACAGATTTTCCCTGGGCTTTACCCATGCTCCCTTCGGTATGATATTCTCCGGATCCTCCGCCGCAAAGCTCCATTTCCCATGACAGACTCTCGCGCCGGTATCTTCGTCGATCCCCAGCACATGCGCCATACGAAAATACGTGTCAAAGCCCTCCACTGCCGAGGGCTCGTTGACCCCCAGAAAGGTGCCCCCCTCATATACCCATTGGGTAAGGGTCGTTACCAGCCCTTCATCCTTCCAGCTCTCCCCGCCGCTCCAGGCGCTTCCTGCATGGCCGGCATTAATCACTACATCCACATCCTCCAGCGCACCGTGTTTCACATCCTCAAAGGAAATAAATTTCACGTCCATCGGCAGGCCTGACAGCGCCTCATTTACATGAATCAGGTCGTGCATGTATGTCTCATGGAAATGTCCCGACAGCGTCCAGGAGCGCAGTGCCCCCCAGCTGTGGAGAACCGCCACCCTGGTTCTGATGGTAAAGGGCCTGCCCTCATCATGGAACGAGCGGATCAGCCTGAATTCGTCGGCTACCTTCTCGATGTAATCACAAAAATCCGGAAAAGGCTCTGCCAGGTGCAGATAGCCGCCCAGCCCTATTCGGTCTATTTTTTCCCTCAACAGCGCACGCCTCACATTGTTCCAGTACTTTTTTGCATCCAGCGCGGGATTGCCGCCCTCCGTAAAGGTAGGCGCCCCGCCCAGTCCTACGGGAAACAGATAGGGGTGAAGGCGAAGCTCGTGGGCAGGCACCTCCACTCCCGCGCAAAGCCTGGCTTCATACCCGGAAAATACGCACTTGATCAGGCCGTCAAAGCCAAACTCCCCAAACCTTCCGTTATACGGCTCCACCCCTACCCAGCTGTCATCATAGAAAACATACGCCTTTTTCCCGTACCCGTGCACAATATCAATCAGCTGCCTGCCAAAGGAAATGACAAAGTCATTGATAAAAGCCATCCAATCCGTCTTACGCCGGTTTCCCGGCATATGGGTTGCATGAAGCCGCCCCTTGTTGATGAAATCTTCTGCCGTCATGGAATAGCCGTATTCTTTCGCAAACTCATCCAGCGCCAGGTCACTCACGGTATAGTCGTAAGACCCCCAGTCGGAAAACAAATGCCGGTTTCTCTCGCTGCTCCCCCAGATCCACACGAAATTATAAAACATGGAGGTAAAACGCACCACGGTGGTATCGGGGTGGGCTTCACACCAGTCCTTCATCCAGTCCAGCATATACTCCCGGGTTTCCGGATACCTGGGGTCAATCTGCATCAAATGCTCTTTATTCCAGTGATTCGTCGTATGATTATACATGGAAATCTCTTCCCAGATACGGTATGCCAGAAAGCTGACGGTATATTTGTGGAAGGGAGTGCAATCCCGGATGGTCACGCTGCCGGATGTCTGATCGTAATCCCAGCCGGCGCTGTCAACCTTCCCGTTGACAGTGCGGTCATAAACCTCCCAGTATTTCATTGCCCTTTGGCTGTCGTTAATCGCAAACTGCTCCCCGAAAAAGCTCTCCAGCAGGTTGATCTTCAGCTCCCCCTCCACCGCCACTGCCGCCGGCGTACAGAGAAAGGTCTGCTGCAGCTTATCAGGATGCTTCTTCGCCCACTCGTTATGATCGCGAATGATACAGATTGTCGAATAAATTCCGTAGCCGGCATGGACAATCTCGTCGGAAAGAACCGTCCCGTCACTGTCCCTGATTACGTCGGCCCCCCACCTTTCTGCCATTTTCAGGGTCAGCTCCTCATATCCGGATTCTCCCGGGAGCGTAAATCCCCCTTTTTGTTTTGACATTGTAATACCTCCCCCAAATCCTGTTTTTTCAAACGCTTCCGCGTCATCATTCTTTCAGACATGCCGCCTCCGGCGGCAGTGCCGCGGCGCCGGCACAAGCAATCCCCGAAGCCCGGGATCTTTTATAAGGCGCCGTCCTTCGCAATACCGTCGGAGACAAACAAAGCAGAGAAAAAGGCCAGTGCCAGGCCCTGCCCCCAGCCCTGAATCCACGCTTTCGGAATGCCCCTGTAGCCTTCCCGGTCCCGCATCACCGCAGTACCCCCTGACACGTTCATGACCTTGCCGTCCTCGCTGATATTTGCCAGCAGGCCCTTTATCGATTTATTGATGTATTTACCATGCAGGGGATTCCCTCTCTCCAGCATGGCCGCAGCTATTCCTGCGGAAGCGGAAACCTCTTCATAGGATTCCTCATCGTCCAGCACGGTTCTCCACAATCCGTTCTCCGTCTGCACCGTTTTCAGGGCCGCCAGCTGTTCGTTCAATGACCCCGCCACATCTATGTATTTGGGATACAGATAACACTGGGGAAGCAGCCCTCCCACCTTCGACATGGTATATGCCGCCCAGGCATTGGCCCTGCCCCAGTAGATGCCGGACATGTGATCCCCCGCAATATTATCGTAGCCGTGATAATAAAATCCGCTGCCGGGATTCTGCAGATACCTGATATGCCAGTACCATTGGTTCAGCGCATCCTCAATCAGCTCCTGATCCTCGTTCATGACTCCCACCCGCAGCATGAGAAGCGCTGCCATAAACAAAGTATCCGCCCATGCCTGCTCCGGGAAATCATTGTTCGGAGAAACCGTATGCTGCAGCACATTGTCTCCGAACCGGAGTGCCTCCTTCTTCAGATACGCAATTTTGCTCATCAGAATGTCATAGTATTTCTGTTCCCCCGTTGCCTTATAAATTGTCACCAGACAATGCCCCATAGCACAGGCATTCACCGTCCACACCGGAGGAAGCCCCAGCTCAATCAGCTCATCCACCCTGTCCTTCAGGAGCTTCAGGTATTCTTCCTTTCCGGTCTTCTCATAGGCCTCACCAATGCCATAATAAGCCACCCCGCAGGGCCAGTCCCAGGTCAGGTCCATATTCATGGTCTTTTTCACAATCCTGTCAATTGTCTCTTCAATCTCGCTTTTATCATACTCCAGCTTCAACATAACCCCTCCGTCCGCGCCGCCTGCGCCTGATTAAGCTTTATTTATCATACTACAAAACGAGGAAAACGCATACCACCATTTTCCAAAATTACCTTTCTGCGAAATCCCGCGTTCCCGGAAAGCTTCCGCCATGCAAAAAACCGCATTTCAGGAAAACCTCGGCCATATGAAACCCGCATTTCCCGACGCCTTCCGCCCTCTGAAAAATTCAGGCCCACCGGCAAAACCGGTGGGCCGTTTTCTTCATACACAGTCCTGCGTGTCAAATACTATTTTCAGTTTGCTTTCTGGTTATCCGGCAGCTTCGTGGTCTTGCCTGCCTCGTAAGCAGCCTTTCTCTCATCCAGAATTTCCTGATAGCCCATATTCAGGTATTCCTGGGTATACTGCTCATACAGAGCATCGAATTCCTCCGGCTTGCACATTACCAGCGCATCCTTATACTCCGCGTACTTCATCTGCAGGTCGCCGCGGTATTCATCCACCGCTCCGATGGAAACTGCAAACAGCGCGTCACTGATGGGGTAGCCCAGCTCGGCCTTCTTCACGTTCAGGTCATAGATACCAATGATCTGGTCGGTGAAATCCTGAGGATAACCCTTAGGAGAGTTCATGCGGATATTGTCGTACATATCGCCGGCATTTCTGGCCTCAATTACCACGCACCAGTAGTCCTTGTTGCCGTTGAAGCCCATCTTGTACTCGCCCTCGTAATCGCTGACCGCTACTTCGAAGCCGTCTGCATCAAGGTTATAGGTCTCGCCCTCAACGCCCCACTGGATAGTATGCAGGTTCTCCGGCTGGATCATCCACTCCAGATACATCCAGGCAGCCTTGATTTCGTCCTCTGTTGCAAAGGCAGAAAAACCGATGGTCATACCGAAAGGATTGTCGGCACGGTACAGAGGATAGTCTCCTGTTCCGGGGTCGGGCTGAGTCTTCTGCTCTTCACCCACGAAGGTGTATACCGCCAGCTCCGCATCGGGATTCTGGGCATAGAAATTGTCCAGCAGGGGCATGGTAGGAGCCATGTAAGCACCATAAGCATAGGTCTTTCCCGCGTAGAAATTAGCCTCTGCGGTAGCAATGTCAAGGGTGTAGAATTCCGGGTTGGTAATGCCCAGGTTATAGTCCTCATTCGCATACTGCAAAAACTTCTTATGAGCTTCCCAGCCCATGGACGGAATGTTGAAGTCACCGTACATTGCCCACTCTTCCTCGTTCAGAGGGAAGGTTCTGGTACCGTATACCTGCTCGCCGCCCTTGGCGTCATACATTGCGCCTCCGCCGGGATGCTCGCAAATGCCTGCATCCATGATCTTCTGCATGGCATCCAGATATTCCTCACGATTTAAGGGAATATGGTCATACCCAACCTGGCGCAGCCAGTCCATGCGATAGAAGGTCACAAAGTTGGGCGTGGTATTATAATAAGGTCTCTCCGCCAGCACGAAATAGCACTGCTCGTTCATCTCCGTATAAACCAGCTGGTTATTCTTTACCATGGCGGCATAGTAGTCAGGCGCCACCTGCTGGAAAGCATCCAGGTCGATAGTTTGCAGATACCCCTCCTCGGACCAGGTTGCCAGCTTGTCGTAATCGTACTCCATCAGAATGGTAGGCAGATTCTTGCTGGAGGACAACAGCGCATAATCCTGCATAACGGTTCCTCTGCCGATGGGAATATACTGTACCGTGATATTGTACTTGTCACCGAAATTCTCCTGTACCCACTTGGTCCAGTAATTGTCCTTAACGTCCGGAATTCCCGCCTGGCCCCTGTCGTACACGGGAATCTTCAGGGTTACATTGTCCGCAAACGCCGTGAAGCCTTCCACACCTGCTGCCCCGGAAGCGGAACCGCTGTCGGGCGTAGATTCCTGGCTTTCCTGGCTGTCCTGACTCTCCTGTTTGTCCTGGCTATCCTGACTGCCCTGACTGCTCCCGGGCGTGGAACCGGACGCATTGCTGTTCCCCGCAGGCTCGTTGCCGCAGCCCGCCAGGGCGCCTAATGCCATGGCAGTGCTGAGCGCCAGCGTCAGGAACTTCTGAATTACTTTCTTCTTCATACTCTGTTCCTCCTTAAAACAATTTGTGAATTAACTGCAAATCTATAGTCACCTTTTCAGGAGAACTACCTTTAACCCTTCACGGAACCGATCATGGCTCCCTTTACGAAATATTTCTGCAGGAACGGGTAGACGATAATGATCGGCACCGTGGCAAACATAATGGTTGCCGCCTGCAATACCTCCGGAGTGCTGGTAACCGCGGAGCCCTCCTCCTGGGCCGTAGACAGGGCCTCCTGAGCCGTGGATACCAGGAGATACAGCTTATACTGGAGCATCCGCAGATCCGTCCGCATTCTGATGTAATACAGATTGTCCCCGTAGCTGTTCCATCTGCCCACTGCGTAAAACAGGCCCAGCGTTGCAATAATCGGCTTGCTCAGGGGCAGGATAATATAGCGGATGATCTGGAAATAGCTGGCCCCGTCCAGAAACGCGGATTCCTCCAGGCTGTCCGGAATGCTGGAGTGGAAGTAGGTCTTCATCACCAGCATGTTGTAGGCGGAATAAATTCCCGGTAGAATCAGCACCCACATATTGTCCAGCAGGTTCAGGTTGTTATACAGCAGATAGGTGGGAATCAGGCCCGCCCCAAAATACATGGGAAACACCAGCAGGAACGTAATTACCCGCCTGAAGGGCAGCTCTTTCTTGGAAAGGGGATAAGCCGCAAACAGGCATACCACCAGTCCCAGAAAGGTAAATATGATCGTAACCACTACGCTGAAGCCCATGGAATACGTCATACTGCTGTCCGAAAAAACCGCTTTATACGCATCTGTGTTAAAGCCCTTGGGCCACAGCGTGACCTGCTGGGAAGATACATAGTTATTGGCCGACAGGGACTTTGCCGTTACATGGATAAAGGGCAGAATACAGGTCAGGCACAGCAGCACAATGACCAGCATCATGATTCCGTCACTGAGACGGAATCTGTTTATGGCTCTGCTGCCGTCGCCGGCAGTGCTTTCTTCTCTGTCTTTCACTCTCTTGCTCATTCTCTTCCCCCCCTTCCTAGAACAATCCTTCTTCGCCCAGCCGTTTGGCAATCCAGTCCGCCAGCAGCACCAGCCCCAGCCCTACCAGGGACTGGAACAGGCCCACCGCCGTTGACATGCTGAAGCGGTTGCCGGACAAGCCCTTCTGGTATATGTAAATGGCCAGCTGATACTGATATTCTCTGACCTGACTGTTGTCAAATACCTTCAACGCCTCGAAGTTGCTGCCCATGAGCCGCCCCATATTCATAATCAGAAGCGTGACAATGGTGCCCTTGATGCCCGGCAGGGTAATATGCCACATCCGCTTCCACCTGCCGGCGCCGTCAATCATGGCCGCCTCATACAGCTCGCCGTTGATGCCCGTAATGGCCGCCAGATAGATAATAGTGCCCCACCCCATGCCGGCCCAGACACCTATGAACAGATAAGTGACCGCCCAGTGAGTCTTTTCCGTCAAAAAGGGAATTCCCTCATTGATCAGGCCCATGTTCCTCAACACCACGTTCACCAGGCCGGTGGTGGGCCGGAACAGCGTGTAAGCCACACTGCCGATAATGGGCCAGGAGAGGAAATGCGGCAGATACAATATAGTCTGGGACACCTTTTTAAACCTGGGATAACGCAGCTCGTTTAAAATCAGGGCCAGAATAATGGGAGCCGGGAAACTCACCAGCAGTCCCAGTATATTAAACACAATGGAATTGCGCAGGGCACGGTGAAAATCCGCATCCTTAAAGATCTTGGCAAAGGTCTGCCACCCCACCCACTCACTGCCGTCATATCCCTTGGCCGGCTTATAATCCATAAATACCATCCGCAGGCCCGGATAGGCCGCATAATTGAGGACAAACACCAGAATCAGGGGAATTGACACTAACAACAGCAGCTGCCAGGTATGGCGGAAGTTTTTCACAAATAGCTTCTGACGATCTGCAAGGCTCATTTTCTTCATCTTCTTCTCCACCTGCTTTCACCTCCAATTGCATTCGGTCAAATATTATCCATTCGACTGTACCCTTATTATCATGCAAATCTGCACTCAAATTCTAAGCGCTGGCCTATCAATACTGTGCAAAAACGACCATTTTAAAAAAACGGCTTTTCAGGAAATCCGATTATTTGCACAAAAAATAAATGTCCCTCTGTCTCCAGCAGGCATTTTGACGAAAAAATCTTATGCAAAATCAGGCGCAAAGTATTTTTTGGATAAAGCCGGAACGCTTCCTGTGTTATTTCCGGCAGACTTGCAGTCGAAAAGAGGAAATACTATGTTTCCTAATATAGAAAAAGGACAGAATATACCTTCCCGTATACTCTGTCCTGTATGCCTTTCATGTTCCCGGTTCACGCCCAGCGGGCATGCTTTCAGGGGTATGTATTACATAAATTCCTTCACGGACTTATAAACGCCCTCTGCGTCCAGGCCGTACTTTGCCACCAGGGCCGCTGCGGAGCCGGACTCGCCGAATACGTCCTGCATGCCGATCTTCTTCACCGGGGTGGGGAGCTTTGCGCACAGGCAGTCGCAGACTGCGCTGCCCAGACCGCCGATCACGCTGTGTTCCTCCACGGTCACTACCTTTCCGGTCTTCTTTGCGCTGTTTATGATAATCTCCTCATCCAGGGGCTTGATGGTGCAGATGCTCACCACCTCTGCATCAATACCGTCTGCCGCCAGCTTCTCCGCCGCACCCAGAGCGGAATCCACACAGATGCCGGTAGCCACGATGGTCACGTCCTTACCTTCCCGGACAATGCTTCCCTTGCCGATCTCAAATTTATAATCAGGCCTGTCATTAATCACGGGCACTGCCGCACGCCCAAAGCGGATATACACGGGCCCGTCATATTCCAGCGCCGCACGGACTGCCGCTTTGGCTTCCACGTCGTCCGCGGGACACATCACTACCATGCCGGGGATCGTCCGCATCAGGGCAATGTCCTCATTACACTGATGGGTAGCTCCGTCCTCGCCCACGGTAATGCCGGCATGGGTGGCGCCGATCTTTACGTTCAGATGAGGATAGCCGATGGAATTGCGGACCTGCTCGTAAGCACGCCCTGCAGCAAACATGGCAAAGGAGCTGACAAAAGGAATCTTGCCTGTCAGGGACAGGCCTGCCGCAATGCCCATCATGTTACACTCTGCAATACCGCAGTCAATGTGACGGTCCGGATATGCTTTCTTAAACACGCCCGTCTTGGTGGCTGCTGCCAGATCGGCATCCAGCACAACCAGATTGGGGAATTCTTCCGCCAGTTCCTTCAGTGCGTTGCCATAGCTTTCGCGGGTTGCGATCTTTTTTACCGTATTCTCTGCCATTATGCTTCACCTGCTTTCTCTAATTCTGCGCCGATCTTCTCCAGATCTGCCATTGCCACGGCATACTCATCATCATTGGGAGCCTTGCCGTGCCAGTCTACACTGTTTTCCATGAAGGAAACTCCCTTGCCCTTTAAGCTGTGGGCCACGATACAGGTAGGCATTCCCTTCGTCTCCCGTGCTTCTTTAAACGCCCCACGGATCGCATCAAAGTCATGAGCGTCTACATTAATCACATGGAAATTAAATGCCTCAAATTTCTTGTCAATGGGATAGGGGGAGCAGACCTGGTCAATGGGGCCGTCGATCTGCAGATTGTTATTATCCACAATCACACAGAGGTTATCCAGCTTACGATGGCCTGCAAACATGGCAGCCTCCCACACCTGGCCTTCCTCGATCTCACCGTCACCCAGCAGGGTATACACTCTGAAATCCTTACCGCCCATCCTGCCGCCGAGAGCCATGCCCACAGCAGCGGAAACACCCTGGCCCAGGGAACCGGAGGACATATCCACCCCGGGTATATGGATGCAGGGATGTCCCTGCAGGTAAGAGCCCAGGTGCCTGAGGGTCTTCAGATCTTCTACCGGGAAAAATCCCCTGTTTGCCAGAGTGGAATACAGCCCGGGAGCCGTATGTCCCTTGGACAGCACAAAACGGTCTCTGTCTTCCTTGTCGGGATCCTTCGGGTCAATATTCATCTCTTCAAAATACAGATAGGTATAAATATCCGCTGCGGAAAGGGATCCGCCCGGGTGTCCTGCTTTTGCACTGTGGACTGCCGTCACAATGCCCTTCCGCACGTCGTTCGCGTGCTTCTGCAGTTCTAAATTATTCATGCTCGTCCTCCATTTCTGCGCCGCCCTGCGGCAGATTTACTCTCTATGGGTTTTTAGTCATTTGGTTTATCATATCATACGATATTTGTATGCGTCCACTCATTTATTGCGGTATTTAAGACTCCGTTGTCCTCTGGCCGTAGTACGCGTTTGCACCGTGCTTCCGGTAATAATGCTTATCCTGAAGCTCCTGGGGCGCGGGCTGAATGCGGGGATTAATGGTCTCGGCACGATAAGCCATCTTCGCCACCTCTTCCAGCACTACCGCATTATGCACTGCCTCCTTGGCGTCTTTCCCCCAGGCAAAGGGACCGTGATTCTTACAGAGTACCGCCGGCACCGCCGCCGGATCCTTGCCCGTCCTTTGAAACTCGTTTACGATCAGGCGGCCGGTATTCTCTTCGTATGCTTCTTCTATTTCATCCTTCGTCAGGCATCTCACGCAGGGGACTTCCCCATAAATATAATCCGCATGGGTGGTGCCGTAGCAGGGAATGCTCCGCCCTGCCTGGGCCCAGCTGGTAGCGTAGGATGAATGGGTATGTACCACACCGCCGATTTCGGCAAACGCCTTATACAGCTCCGCATGGGTAGCCGTATCCGAAGAAGGATTGAAACGGCCCTCCACCTTTTTCCCGTTTAAATCCACCACCACCATATCCTCCGGCGTCAGCTTATCGTATTCCACGCCGCTGGGTTTGATGACGAACAGCCCGCTCTCCCTGTCGATGGCGCTGACATTGCCCCAGGTAAAGGTTACCAGCCCATATTTGGGAAGATCCATATTTGCTTCATATACCAGCTTCTTTAATTCTTCTAACATAATGCCCCTCCGTTTTCTCGTCTTGATGCTACACCAGGAATTGCCCCTGGCAGTTCCTGCGGGAATGAAGAATTTGTAATACAGCGTACTCTGCCGTCTTAGAAATTCTTCATTCCCTGGACGGCAGCTTTCTCCGCCGGCAGCGCGCTTTGATACCTTTCTACAAAGGTGTCAAAGCCTGCCACATCCTCCGCTTTAGGCTCGATAGTGCTTCCGGTCTGCCCCGCGAAAATCCGGCTGCTCAAATAATCCGGCAAGGTCTCGCCCGCCGCTTTCTCAATCATATATGCCGCCAGGACTGCCATGCCCCAGGCTCCTCCCTCGCTGGCGGTATCCATCACGGTAACCGGCGAGTTAAAGGCTGCCGCCATCAGCTGCTGCCCCACCACGGGAGTCTTGAACAGTCCTCCGTGGCCCATCAGGGAATCCACTTTAACATGCTCTTCCTTTAACAGAATGTCATTCCCGATCTTCAGCGTAGCCATGGCGCTGTAAAGATGGCTTCTCATAAAGTTCGCCAGCGTAAATTCAGCGTCCGGCATCCGCACAAACATGGGTCTGCCCTCGTTTAAGCCTGTCACCGGCTCTCCGGAAAAATAATTGTAAGCCATCAGCCCGCCGCAGTCCGCATCGGCGGCCAGCGCCTCCCTGTACAGAGTGCCGTACAGATCGTTCTTATCAATCTTCATGCCGAATTTATCCGCGAATTCTCCGAACAAATTGACCCAGGCATTCAGGTCGGAGGTGCAGTTGTTGCAGTGCACCATGGCCACGGGATTGCCGTCGGGAGTCGTCACCATGTCAATCTCTTCATGAACCTTTTCCAACGCCTTCTCCGTAACCACCATGGAGAAAATGGAAGTTCCGGCGGAGATATTCCCCGTGCGCACTCTGACGCTGTTGGTGGCCACCATGCCGGTGCCCGCGTCTCCCTCGGGAGGGCACATGGGACTGCCGGGCTGCAGGGCGCCCGTAGGATCCAGCAGCTTCGCCCCCTCCGGGGTCAGGCTTCCCGCCTTCTCTCCCGCACACAATACCTTCGGTAAAATATCTTCCAGCTTCCAGGAGAATCCCTTAGGCACAATCAGCTCATCAAACTGCGCAACCATCTTCCTGTCAAAGTCCTTTGCATCGGAATCAATGGGAAACATGCCGGAGGCTTCGCCTATGCCCAGCACCTTTTCTCCCGTCAGCTTCCAGTGAATGTAACCGGCCAGGGTGGTGAAAAAGGCAATGTCCTTCACATGCTCTTCCCCGCTTAAAATTGCCTGATAAAGATGGGCAATGCTCCACCTCTGGGGAATGTTAAAGCTGAAAAGAGGGGTCAGCTCTTTACAGGCTTCCTCCGTCATGGTGTTCCGCCAGGTGCGGAAGGGCACCAGCAGCTCTCCCGCCTGATTAAATGCCATATACCCGTGCATCATGCCTGAAAAACCGATACTGCCGATGGAAGTCAGGCTTTCTCCGTATTTCGCCTTCACATCCTCCGCCAGGCTGCGGTAACAGCCCTGCAGCCCGTTCCAGATGTCGTCCAGGCTGTAAGTCCAGATATTATTTTCCAGCCTGTTTTCCCAGTCATGGGTTCCCATGGCAACGGGCTCATGGCTTTCGTCCACCAGCACCGCCTTGATGCGGGTGGAGCCAAACTCGATTCCCAGAACGGTCCTGCCGCTCCTGATGGCATTCTTGATTGCCTCGCTCATATTTCTATTCCACCTTTCTGCGCTTTGCGCCTTTTATACTTCCTCACCTGTAATACACCGCATTCCATCTCAGCTCGTTCTTCAGGGCAGGGATGGTGGTGGCCTTATCAATAACGACACTCTCAATGCCCATGGCATCCGCCCAGTCCACCATCTGCTGTACGGTCAGGTCATAGGAAAACGCTGTATGATGAGCGCCGCCGGCCAGAATCCATGCCTCCGCACCCACCTCCAGAGAAGGCTGAGGCGTCCAGAAGGCCGTTGCCACAGGAAGCCTGGGCATAGGCTTCTCGCACTTTTTGCAGTCCACCGCATTGACCAGCAGCCGGAAGCGATTTCCCAGATCCACCAGGGACGCAGCCACCGCCGGTCCGGTCTTGCTGGTAAAGACCAGGCGGGCAGGATCTTCACGATTCCCCATGGAAAGGGGCTGCACCTTAATACTGACAGGGCCGTCGGAAATAGAGGGGCACACCTCCAGCATGTGCGCCTGCAGGATTCCCTCCTTGCCAGGCACAAAATTATACGTATAATCCTCCATGAAGGAGGTACCCTTGGCGTCCTTTTTGCCCTGGGTCATGATCTTCATCAGGCGCACCATGGCAGCCGTCTTCCAGTCGCCCTCCGCCCCAAAGCCGTACCCTTTTTCCATCAGTCTCTGAATGGCAAGCCCAGGCAGCTGCTTTAAGCCCCCCAGCATGCCGAAATGGGTCACAATCGCATGATAGTCCCCTGCTTCCAGAAACCTCTCCAAGCCAAGCTCAATCCGGGCCTGAACCGCCACATGCTCCCGGAACTCCTGGGGATCCCTGCCCTCAGGCAGGATTTCATATTTATCATAATATGCTTCCACCAGGGCTTCCACGTCCCCTGGGGAAACCTCGTCCACATATGCCACTGCATCGTTTACGTTATAATGGTCAATCTCCCAGCCGAATTTCACCTGGGCTTCCACCTTGTCTCCCTCGGTAACTGCCACATTGTTCATATTGTCGCCGATCCGGCAGACTCTCACATGGGAGGATTCCATGATGCCCACCGCGGTGCGCATCCAATCCGCCAGCTTTCCGCTGACGGCCGCATTCTTCCAGTATCCCACAATCACCTTTCTCTCGATGCCCATGCGGGTGACGATATGCCCGTACTCCCTGTCGCCGTGAGCGGACTGGTTCTCATTCATAAAATCCATGTCAATGGTGTCATAGGGAATCTCTTCATTATATTGAGTATGCAGGTGGCACAGGGGCTTATGGTATTCCTGCAGACCGATGATCCACATTTTTGCCGGAGAAAAGGTGTGCATCCAGGTAATCACCCCGGCACAGTTCTCGTCATTATTAGCCTCGTTAAAGGTGCGGCGGATAGACGCCTGATCGATCAGGGTCGGCTTCCAGACCAGCTCATAGGGCAGGTTCCCGGAAGCATTCAGCCCCTCTGCCATCTCTCTGGAATGCGCTGCCACCTTCCTTAAGCATTCGTCTCCGTACAGATCCTGGGATCCCGTACAAAACCAGAATTGATACTTCTTCGTCTCCTTCATATTGTCCTCCATTCCTTCCTTTATTTTTTCTACCGTCTGACAAAAAACACGCGATAATTCCCGCTCACTTCCAAACAGGCTGCCTCCGGCGGCGCATACAATCCATGAAACCGTCAGCATATTCCGCCACCGACTGCCGCTCCACCACCCTGGTATCAAATTCCACGGTATACTCGTTTCCCCTTCCCTGCTTTCCGATCATATCCAGAAGGGTCTCCGCCGCCTTTTCTCCCAGCTTCTCCTTGGGGTGGGGCAGGGAGGTAATGGGAATCTCACTGTGCAGCGCCAGATCCGAATCGTCCATGCCGATCACCGACACATCCTCCGGCACACGGATTCCCCGCTCCGTGAGCATACGGATCAGCTGGAACGCTATTTGATCATTGTAACAGAACAAAGCGCTGCATGCCTCCACGCGGTTCAATATCTTGTCCCGGCAGTAATTTAACTGCTTTGACTCATCCGTGTCGATCCACACCATCCGGGAGTCCGTAACGGCCAGCCCTGCCGCTTCCATGGCTCTTAAGTACCCCAGATACCGCAGTCTGCCCTGCCCGTCATCCAGCTTTAAGATGGCTCCTATATCCTTATGTCCCTTGCCGATGAGATAGTTTACCGCCTTTTCCGCCGCCTTCACGTCATTCAGGGAAACATGAGGCACGTCCAGCTCCGGATAGAAAGTATTGATAAACAGAATCGGCATTTTCCTGTTCAAAAGCTGCCTGTACAGGGACAGATTGGGGTTGGGCAGGCCGCTCTTGGTTCCCTCCACAATAATCCCCGCCACGTCATCCCTGCTGATCAGATCCGTCAGCACGTTTCTTTCCCGGTCCGGCATATTATCGGTAAAGGAAATCTGGACGGAATACCCCCTCTCGAAGAGGGTTCTCTCGATTCCCTGAATGGTCTTAGGGAAAATATAACTGTCCACATAAGTGGTCACCACTGCAATGCGGTTCCGCCCCTCCAGATTCTCCCTGCGGTCAAAGCTCACATAGGTGCCGCTTCCTCTGACCCTGCGGACCGCGCCCTCTTCCTCCAGCAGCCCAATGGCTTTCCTCACGGTCTGCCTGCTGATGCCGAATTTTCCCGTCAGTTCATTCTCCGAAGGCAGCTTATCCCCCGGCTTCAGCTCTTCGGACTCCATTAAGTTTTCCAGATAGTGCAAAATGTCACCGTACTTCGTCCGCTTGTCATCCATATATCCAGTATATTCATCCCAACGCAGCAAGTCAATACATCTCCTTGCTTTTTTATGTACATTTCCGATAGTTGTATACAATACAACTTGAGGGATACCGATGCTGCTTTTTCCAATGTCAAATATTGTAAGCTTCGCTGGCGCACAACACAATGGCGGTTCATCCACAATGGACAAACCGCCCGGACATTTCTCATCCCCGTTTAAGTCGCAGACAGCTGCTTTCTCAGCAGTGGTTCCTCTGTTAAAGATACCTCTGAAAACGCGGAGTAAAAACGGTTGGCATTTTCGTTTTCCGCCCTGATCAGATAATACTGATTGATTCCAAAAGATAAGCATTCTTTTTCAAACTGCCTGAAAAGGCCCTGTGCAATTCCCTGATGCCGCCGCTTTGGCAGGACATAAACCCAATCCACATAAGCCATTTTAGCGCCATCCTGGATACAGCCATAGAAATGGTACTCAATACGGCCAACCACCGCCCCGTCCAAAACAGCTAAGATAGAATCCGTCTTTTGGTAAAACGGATCTTCTATACGAAGCCTTATCCCCTTTTCGTCCAGAACGTCAGCTGTCATTTTTTCCGGTTCTTCTTTCATAGCGGTTCGTAAATAAGCGATATAGGCATCTACGGTTTCTTTACATAATTTCTGATATATCACCGCGTCTGCCTCCGGCGCATCAGCGTTTAGCCGCTCCGGCAGCTTATCCCTGGTAACATCCGTTTCCAGATATCCGCAGGTAAAAGGGAAAAAGTCAAACTTTTTAGTGCCGGTATGCTTTGCCCCCATTCCCTCATACCAGGCACGCAGCCTTTTATTTTCCTCCACAATGCCGAGCTTCATCTTCCTGCAGCCTTTGTCAGCCGCTGTATTCAGTGCATGACAGTATAAAATCTCTCCGATTCTTCTATGTCGATATTCCGGCCGAACACACAGATTATTCAGCTCACATTCTCCGTTTTCCTGGAGCTGCAGGGAATAATATCCCAATATCTGCCCGTCTTCGCCAAAATACCCATACATGGGCCTGCCTTCCTCATACTGGTACGCCAGCCTGTCTGCCGTAACCGCAAACGCCGTAAAGCGGGGCGCGTTTTCCCTGGTAAAGCCAAACTCCCGCGCCACTGTCAGGAAACTGCTTTGTATCAGTTCCACACATTTCTCAATTTCACATTTATTCACAGGCCGTATCATGCCAATCCTCCTTTTGCCGGTTCTTCTCCCGGTCATGGGCCGGAATCCCCCGGCATATATTGTAGCAACGCATATAAAAAAGGTGATCTTTTGAAAAAACGTTCTTCCCTCACCCTGCGGCAGATCCTGCTCATGTCTGCCCTGGTCCTGGCTTTCGCAGCCATGACCCTTTTTCTCTTTACATATAAAAAGGACGAAAAGCGATTCGTCAATATTACCTCCCGCCTTTTCGCCGGTGAGATGGCCGGAAATACCCTGAATATGCACTATACCCTGGCCCGTCCCGAGGACTTCGGCATCTACGACTATGATCCGGTTCTGCCGGGATACAGCGCGGAAGGCGCCAGGCAGGGACGAATCGCCACCGAGAACATCCTGGCCGCCCTGCGGGAACTTCATCCGGAAAGGCTGGAGGAATCCGACGCCTATCTCTGCAGGCTGCTGAAGCGCTATCTGGAAAGTTCCCTGGATTTAAGCGGCTTTTCCTACTACAGCGAACCCCTGTCCCCCTCCTCCGGCATGCAGTCACAGCTCCCCATCCTGCTGGCGGAATACACCTTCCGCAGCCGGCAGGACGTGGAAGACTACCTGAAACTGCTGGACCAGACGGACGAATATTTCGCCTCCCTGCTCACCTATGAGCAGGAAAAGGCGGCAGCAGGACTTCTGATGCCCGCTTCCGGCCTCAAAAGCGTCCGAAAGCAATGTGACACCATTGTCACACAGCAGGCCCTGAACGACGGAACCCACTTTTTACAGACTACCTTCCAGGAGCGCATTCAATTGCTTCTGGAAGGGGGCCTTCTTACAAAAGCAGAAGCCGACAAATACCTGGCAGTCAATGACCGCCTGTTAAAGACAGTCGTACTGCCTGCATACACCGCCCTGGGAGACGGCTTGATCCTGTTGGAGGATGAGTCCATTCCCCTGACCGGCCTGGGAGCAACCCGGCAGGGAAAGGAATATTACGAGGCCCTTATCAAAGCAGAGACCGGCTCAAGCCGTCCGGTCTCTGAGATTCAGGAGCTTCTCGTCGCCCGCTTTAACGCAGAATATGACGCCATCCGCCAGCTTCTTGACGAATACCCTGCAGCCGCAAAGCGCTATGGCACAGGAGAGCAAATTGCCTTTCCTTACACTAATGCGGTCCAGATGCTGGCGGATCTGCAGGGACGTATCAACGGGCACTTCCCGGCCATTTCCGGAGACGCCGTCAACGTAAACGTCAAGCCCGTGTCCAAGAATCTGGAGAACTACACCGCTCCTGCCTTTTACCTGACCGCCCCCCTGGACGATACCACCCGAAACGTAATCTACGTCAACACCCAAAAGACGATCACCGGCCTGGAGCTTTACACTACCCTGGCCCACGAGGGTTACCCCGGCCACCTGTATCAGACCGTATACCACAATCGCAGCTTCCTTGCCCGGAACGAAAGGAACGCCAGAGAGCTGATCTGGTATGGAGGCTACCTGGAGGGCTGGGCCGTATATGTGGAATTCCTCTCCTACGATTATGCCTCAGACCTGCTGCGGGAGAGCGGAAGGCAGGAAGATGCCGTCCTGGTACAGATTGAAAAGCATAACCGCAGTCTGCAATTATGCCTGTACTCCCTTTTGGATATTATGATACACTATGAGAACGCTTCTTTCAACAAGATCGCCAAAGTACTGGAAAACTTCGGCATTGAGGACAGTGCTTCCGCAACGGCGGTTTACTCCTATATCACCCAGGAACCCTGCAATTATCCCAAATATTACCTGGGCTATCTGGAAATTCTGGCGCTGCAGGCCAAGGCTGAAACCCTCTGGGGCGACGCTTACAGTGATTACAGCTTTCACTGCTTTTATCTGGATAACGGACCCGCTGACTTTTTATCTCTGGAGGAGCAGTTAAGCCGCCGGAAGCCCTGATTGAACGGATCTTATTCCCTCTGTATCTCCTCCAGATAGCCCCGGTCCCACAGCAGGATCTTCAGTTTTTTAGCGGCTTCTACTGCAGGCTGGGTAAAATACTGGTTTGTCAGCACCGCTCCCACCATCCGGTCATAATAATCCCGGCCGGCATATGCTTCCTGTACAGCCTTTACTCCCACGGGGGCGGTATAACGCTTACATTGAATGGCATAGGTAACCCCATCCTTTTCCGCCAGAATATCGATGCCGTAATCGCCGCTGCCCCTTGTGACCTCCACCTCCAGGAAGCCCTGCTGCCGCAGCAGCTCCGCACAATAGTATTCAAAATCATGTCCCTCCATCAGGTCCATGTCAGAAGGGTAATACCGATTCCTTCTGTATCTGATTACAGCGGCAGCAATGAGAATACCCAAAACTGCCGCTGAGAGGATGATCGCTATGTACACCGGCCCCTCCTATTTTGCAAACATTACCTTCTCGCTGTTAAAAAGCTTCGTCAATCCCCAGGTCAGCAGGAACGCACATACCAGATTGATGCCCATAGTCAACAGCATCTGGGACAGCGTATACCGGAAGGAGAAAATGCCGTACATACAATGCACACTGTTATAAACGGGAATGCAGAACAGCCCCAGGCTCTTTTCACCGTCTCCGCCAAACATGGTGGTCAGGCTGACACCCATCATCAGGATCATCAGCGGCGCATTAGCCGTGCCGGCTTCCTTGATGCTTTTCGCGCAGGCGGATATAATGGAGATCAGCGCCACCAGCACCAGCACCGTGGTGAAGATTACGCCCAGCAGCAATATATAATCCTTCACCCCATAGAATGAGGCATCCAGCTCCGCACCTGAGCCTGCCATCAGATTCGGCAGGGAAAGCATGGTCCCCAGGAAGCTGGACAGGCCTGCCAGCAAAGCAATCACACTGAGACTGATGATCTTCCCCAAAGCCAGGGAGCTGCGCTTCATGGGGGTCACCAGAAGGGTGGCAATCGTACCTCTTTCCTTCTCTCCCGCAATGGACTCCGGTGCTACGGACACACAGCTGCTGAAAAGGAAGGTCATCAGCAGCAAGGGCAGCAGCATGGCAAAAAGCTGTCCCGCAACATCCTTTTCCGAAGCCAGGTCGTAGGCTCCGCTGCCGGCATTTACGTCAAATTTATTCGCCATGCTGTCTTCCCAGGAATCCAGCACACCCTTTACGATATTGTACAGCTTGGTGGATTCCGTCGCCGTGGAATTGTAATAGATCTCCACATTGGGCGCCGGGCCGTCGGAGACCTGGTACTCTGCCACTGCCGCGGAAAAATCCCCCGGAAATACCAGCAGCAGATCCGCCTCCTTGGCCGCAATGGCCTCCCTGGCCGCGTCCGTGCCGGGGCTTTCCGTCCACTCCGCCGACAGTCCGTTCAGAACCGGTGCCAGCTCTTCCGGCATATTCTCCACATATGCGTGGGCCACATAGGTATCATCCGTGGCAAACTGCCCCATCATGCCCTTTCCCATAAAGGTATAAAGCAGATAGATCATCAGGCCCGGCATCAGGATCGTGGTAAACACCATCCTCCTGTCCCCGAAGAACCGGGCAAACTCCTTTTTGATAATTGTCAGCATATTACTTTTCATACGATCTCACCCACCTTTTCCTCATAAAGTTCAAAAAATCTTTCCTCCAGGCTCTTTCCCCCGCAGACTGCCTCCAGGGAATCACACAGAACCATACGGCCGTCTATGATAATCCCCACCCTGTCGCAGATCTTTTCGATCAGACTAAAAATGTGGGTGGAAACGATGATGGTCTTTCCCTGTGCCTTCAGATCCGTAAGGAAATCCGTGACCACCTTGGCTGTCAGCACATCCAGGCCGTTTGTGGGTTCGTCAAAGATAATCACATCCGGATCATGTACCAGGGAGATCACCAGAGATACCTTCTGCTTCATACCCGTGGAAAGGTTCCCCACCTTTACCTCCGCAAATTTATCAATGCCAAACCGGCTGAAGAGCTCCTCCTTACGCTGCTTCTTTTCCCCTTCCGGCACCCCGTGGAGATCCGAAAAAAAGTCAAACAGGTAATTAGGCGTAAAAAACTCCTCCAGCTTCAGTTCGCTTGTTAGAAACCCGATCTTGCCCCGCACCGCCTCCGGCTCCTTCATCACACTGGAGCCATCCAGCACGGCGTCTCCGGCATCCGGCCTGATCAGCGTGGCCAGCATCCGCAGCGTCGTAGTCTTCCCCGCTCCGTTGGGTCCCAGCAGTCCGAACACTTCTCCCCGGTATGCAGTAAAGGACAGATCATTTACGGCCCTCTTTGTCTTCTCCCTGGTCTTTTCGATCTTCTGCTGCTTTGCAGAAAGCCGGAAGGTCTTCTTCAGCCCCTGCACCTCCAAAATTTTCTCCATTTCATTTCCTTTCCGCCGCATATCCGGCCCGTTCTCTCCTGCGCCATCCTCAGGCTGCAGGCCGGCGCTTCCGCCGCTTGTCTGTGCATATCAGAACTTTGACTCATAATATTTTCTGAGCAGTGCAAAACTCAACAGAAATATGATAATCAGCCCCCAGCTGAGCCACAGCAGCATATCATTTGCTAGAATGCCTCCCAGAACCAGCAGTACATACATCACTCCCAGCAGGATCCTGGCTGTCCCCCGCAAGGCCAGACTGTCCAGCCCAAGCTCCCGCTCATCCGTCTCCCTCAGGCGGAGTTCCTTCAGCTTCTCTTCATCCCTCAGTCTCCGGCGAATCTTCAGAATCCCTGCCGCGCCTCCGATTACCAGGCCGGCGCCAAGCCCCAGCAGAAACCCCAGATGATATTCCGAAATCCCGATCTCCGTGCAGAAGTGTACATACAGGGCCACAGCCTCCGTTGCCAGGCCGGCCAGGATAAACAGGAAAAACCGAAACCGGCGCTTTCCCAGTACCTCCCTATATTCCTCATTATTCTTCGCCCTGCACACAGGACTAAACAAACTCCTCATACTTTCTCCTCTTCCGCTGCGGGAAACATCTTCATCTCCGATTATTTCACCCTTCCGAACACCTCTATTCTTCGGCACACAACCCTATTCATCCTCCTCATCAAACAGAAACAGCTCTTCTATGGCCACTCCGAAATACTTCGCAATCCTGTGCGCCAGTATCAGGGAAGCGTTGTATTTGCCATTTTCCAGAGAAATGATCGTCTGCCGGCTCACATTGACCGCATCGGCCAGCTCGCTCTGAGTAACCCCCCCCATGGCCTTCCGCAGCTCCTGAATGCGATTCTGCATGACACCTCCTGTCTTTTCTGTAATGCCCAAAGCTCTTTTGCGCAAAAATGTAAAGCGTCCTTTACCTTGTAAAGTATAGTACGCTTTACATTTCATGTCAAGCAGATTTCAAGATATTTCATTCCATTTCCGGGAAATTTGTTTCTGAAGAAATTTATTTCTTTTTGTACGCCCAGTATTTATTGATGACAAAATTCATGGGAACGGTAATCAGCAGATTGATTCCCGCGGCCAATGCGCTGCCAAGAAACCGCGCGTCGAAACGCTTCCAGCCCAGGCTGAGAAACCGGGCTTCCAACGGCTTCATCCACCGGCAGATGTCCAGAATGTCAATCCAGAATACCAGAAGCCCGGCATTCACCAGATAGCCCCAGAAATAAGCCAGGTAAGTCTTGCCGAAGACCTTCCATCCCGTCGGCTTCCCGTCCTCCCCTTCTTCCCTGAAAACATACCTGCTGCTCCAGAAATACGCATTCACCACGCTCAGGGAAAAACCGATAAATCCCGCCGGGAGATAATGGACCCTGAAGAAAATAAGCAATACATACACGCCCTCACTGATCAATGTGTTTAACACGCCCACCAGGGCAAATTTCAAAAACTGACTGATCATTTAAAATAGTACCTCACATACTTTCCGTCAACTGTCCTGCTATATCCGAACTCTTCCTCGATATACCGCATGATCCAGCTGTCTTCCTTCTCATTCAACTGCCCGTACCAGCAGTCCACCACGATCACGTCCGGCTTCTTCTCCGGATACAGCTCCCAATAGGTCAGCAGCCTCCCGTCATAGGTAGTAGGATCCACCACGGAAAAATGACAGATCTGACAGTTCCGGAACAAATAGGGAGACGTTCCCGCCGTCCCCACCATGTTGGTGACCACCAGACAGTTCGCCCCTTCCTCCACATACGCCTGAAACTCCTCATAGGTACTGTTTGTAATATATGCCTGCATATAATTCATGAAAATACCCGCTGCCGGTCCCTCCCTGACAACACTGCGGATGCCCAGCACGGAATTTGTCTCTGTTTTGCCTCCCCGCAGAGTATATCCTTTCCCGAACACGGACACCAGGACAAGGCCGATCAGAAATATTCGAATCCATCGCCGGCTGCCTTCTTCCAGCTCAGCCTCCAGTCCCATGACTACCATGGCTGCCGCCAGCAGCGCTCCCGTCATGCCGTGGGGAATCGCATACTCAGGCGTCAGATCACTCATATAAATAACCGCCGCAATGCAGACCAGAGACCCCGCATAGCCGACAATCAGCGCCCTTTTCCGCAGGCCCGTCACGCGCCATACGAGGGTTGCCGCCAGCATAAGTGCCAGCAAATGGATCATGGGCATTTCGTAACCGCTTCCCAGCACCGTCCAGTAGAAAACCTGCACCCCTTCCGCCGCCAGTACCAACAGTACTGCCAGCACCGAAAGCCTGCGGGGCTCACTGTCCCCCTTACGCTCCTGTATATAGCCAATCAGCAGCCACGCTCCCGTCCCTATTGCCGCGATAATCAGCAGAAGAAACTCCAGCCTCCCCACTCCTGCCGACAAATTGGCGATCTTACTGCCGGTCACCGGCGCAAGCTCATGGGTAGGGTCAAAAGAAAGTATGTAGCCCAGGTTCCGCAGGAAATCCTCCGGCGGTACGTGATACAACACATATCC
This sequence comes from uncultured Acetatifactor sp., assembly GCA_910577035.1. GTDB lineage: Bacteria > Bacillota > Clostridia > Lachnospirales > Lachnospiraceae > Acetatifactor. Next base: position 18,088 of record CAJTKW010000009.1, on the reverse strand, counting down.
CAGCCAGATCAGCGCGCTCCCTGCACATACTCCCGCAAAGATAAGGCAGTCCGCCAATGCTCCTTTCCTGTCCCCGCCATCCTTCTTCCTTCCCCCGGACAACAGGAAAATACTGACCAGAAACATGGGAAACAGCAACAGGCAGGACGGATACGCCAGCACCTCAAAAGCCATGCCGATCCCCGCCCAAAGCAGCCACAGCCGATGCCGCCTTTCATAATACCGGATCAATGACAGCACGATCACCGTGAAAAACCACACCTGCAGGTTGGAAAACTCCGGAATCTGTATGATTTTCGGCACGATATTAAAATAGCACAGCCCCAGCAGGAAAGCATACTCCCCTCTGAGAAAACTTCTCAAGACGCGGCAGAACCACACAGACAATAAAATCTGTATGCCGGTAGTACAGACCCGCAGAAAAAGAACCACTCCCGTGGTTCCCCCCGTGACCGCCTGAAACAAACGCATCAGCCATACACAGGCGAAAGCGGAGGTCTGGTGGGGCTCCCACATGGCGCCGAAAAGCTGATCCCCCGCCAGACGCCTGTATGCCATCACTACCTGGTATTCCTCATCCAGCGTATAATCCACAAAAATTACCTTCAGTGCTGCCAGCACACTGCCTGCAAGCAATACCGCCTTCCAGAACCTGAAGCTGTCCCTCTCCCGCCTATTTTCCTGTTTCGTCCTGCTCATCTGGCATTTTCTCCTCATCAATAATAAAGGGAGGTCTTTTCCGGGAAGCGTCCAGGGTCCTCCACAGATATTCTCCCAGTATCCCCAGCATGGACAAAATCAAACCGGCAGATAACAGAAGCACACACATCAAAGAAGCCCAGCCGTCGATGGGCACTCTCTTGGTAAAATATTCTATCATGACGCTGACCAGCATCACCACCGAGAAAATATCAAATAAAAGGCCGATGCCCGACATAAGCCGAATGGGCACATAGGAAAAGCTCATCAGGGAATCCAGCACCAGCTTGAATTTCTTGGCAAAGGTCCAGCGGGATTTTCCTTTCTCCCTGTCACGCCTGTCAAAATATACCCTGTCCGTCTGAAAACCTGCCCACAGAACCTGCAGGGTCAGACTGGAGTTTTTTTCGTCCAGGCGCTCCAGAACCTCGATCACCTTCCGGTCAAGCAGATAACAGTCGCATCCCCCCCACGGCATGCCCTTATTGATGCACTTCCTCACCATAGCATAATAAAGATTGGCAAAAAATACCTTCACCCTGCTTTCATCCCGGGACCGCCTCACGGCAAGCACTACCTTGTTTCCCCGCTTCCAGCTCTCATACATACTGGTAATCAGGGTGGAGTCCTCCTGCAGATCCGCCTGCTTGGTCACCGCGCAGTCTCCGCTGCACACGCTTAAGCCCGCCAGCAATGCCGCATGTTCCCCGAAATTCCTGGACAACTTTACCAGATGCACACGGCCATCCATCCTGCTGATCTCATTCATGATCTCCCAGGACCTGTCCCCGGAACCGTCATCCACGAAAACCAGCTCGTAATCTCCCAGACTTCCAAGTATTTTGTCTTTCATATCCTGATACAGATCCATCAGGGTATCCTCATTATAGTAAACAGGTATAATAACGGATATTTTCCCTTCCCTGCCCTTCACGACAGGTTCGGACACGGACTTCTGCTTTTTCAGCTCCTCCAGATATTCCGAATAATCCCGGATATATTCCCGGTCGTCATAATGCCTGCTGGCAAGCACCATCAGAATGGAATCCGGTGAGAAATCATACATATCCTTCCACAGCATGGGCGGAAGATACAACCCCATGCCCGGCCGGTTCAACTCTATCACCTTTGATTCCGTACCGTTGTCCACCCGCACACGGCTGCTGCCGCCCACATTCACCAGAATGAATTCCGTTTCCCGGTTGGCATGCTGCCCTCTGACCACCTTATCGTCGGAACCATAGAGGTAAAAGACCCGCTTGATGTCAAAGGGGACATCCATGCCTTCTCCTTCAATCACCACCAGATTCCCCCGTTCATCCCCCAGATCCCTGAAGTATAAAATTTTATACTGTTCTTCCAGCTTCATACGTCCCTCAATTCTACTGCCAGGCAGTATCATTCCAAAAGGCTCTTTCCCACAAGCCCGGCAATCAACAAAAGCGGTTCAGTGTGTCGATCACAAAGCTCTGCTCCTCTTCGGTCATGCCGCTGTACAAAGGCAGGGACAGAACCGTATCCGCATACTCCTCCGCCAGCGGAAAGCTTCCCCTCCCGTACCCCAGATATTGATATGCCTCCGACAAATGCGGCGGTATGGGATAATGAATAATACTGCCGATTCCATGCTCACTTAAATATGTCATCAGCCGCTCCCGCTCCCCGCAGCGGATCACATACTGATGCCACACACTGTCGGCACGCTCCCGTACCCCCGGAAGCACAAGCCTTTCATTGCATAGCTTACTCTGATACCGGGCTGCCAGCCTGCGATGTTCTCCGGTAATCTCCTCCATATGCTGAAGGCGCACCCGCAGAAGCCCCGCCTGCAGCTCGTCAAGCCGGGAATTTGCCCCCACTACCTTATTATAATAACGCTTCTCGCTGCCGTAATTACGATACACCCTCATATCGGCAGCAATCCCTTCCTCATTGGTCACAATCGCCCCGCCGTCCCCAAAGGCGCCAAGATTCTTAGAGGGATAAAAGGAAAAGCAGCCAATATCCCCGAAGGTTCCCGTGGTCTGTCCGTCATAGCAGGCGCCATGGGACTGGGCGCAGTCCTCCACCAGCTTCAGCCCGTACTTCCTGCACAGGGCTGTGACCGGCTCCATACAGGAGGCCTGGCCGTAGAGATGTACCACCAGAATTGCCTTCGTCCGTTCCGTGATCCTGCTTTCCAGCCGCTCCACGTCTATATTATAATACTCGTCCGGTTCCACAAAGACCGGTTTCGCGCCGTTAATGGTAATCCCCATGACGCTGGCTATGTATGTGTTCGCCTGGACAATCACCTCGTCCCCCGCACCGATGCCCAGAATGCGGAACGCCAGCCACAGGGCATCCAGGCCGCTGGCAAGCCCTACACAATACTTCGCCCCCACATAGGCGGCGAACTCCTTCTCAAAGGCTTCCACCTCCGGCCCCAGTACATACCTGCCGGATCGAAGCACCGCCAGCGCTTTTTCTTCAAATTCCTCCTGATATTTCAGGAAACCTCTGTCCATACGGTTTGGCATAACCTGCATAGTACTTATCCTCTTTTTCTGTTTTTCCTGTCACAAACTGATTATACTAAAAAAGGAGACTGTATGCAATCTCAATCCACGTTGACCATGCAGCCCCGGCGACCGTTTTTCTTCACTGCATACAGCATCTCGTCCGCCCGCCTGTACACCGCCTCAAAAGAATCTCCCTCACGGCTGAACGCGCCGCCCACGCTTAACGTAACCGCCGGCAAATCATCTTTGGCTTGCAGAAGCTGCCGGTTAATATCCTCAATCCTCTGCTCTATAAAGCCGGCATACTCCCTGTTCAGGTTCGTAAGCCATACGGCAAATTCATCTCCGCCAAATCGTGCAATAATGTCCCTGTCTTTAAAATTATCCACCAGCACTTCCGCCACCCGCTTTAAAACGGCATCTCCCACCGCGTGACCGTAGCTGTCATTGATTTCCTTGAAAATATCCACGTCCACCAACAGGAAAGCTCCCGCATCCTTCCCCCTGGTCTCTATCTTATTCTTCAGCAGCATTTCAAAGGTTCCCCGGTTTACCAGTTCCGTCAGAGCGTCATGCTCCGCTTTTTCCCGCAGCCTTTGTTCCTCCTCTGCCCTTGACTTGTCCCTGGCATTATAGGTACGTGCCAGATGCCGAAGCTCAAAAACGCCATCCTCTTCCAGCAGCATGTTTTCCGTAATAGCTTTCACATGCTTCTGCAGGGCCACGGCAATCTGCCGATAGGTCAGCACACCGAGGAGAATAATCACCACGATCACGACAGCAATCCCCGCCCGCTGCATCCAGATCAGGCGCTCCAGACGTTCTGCCGTCTCCAGCACTTCCCGGCTCTCCCGGTTCAGAACCGCATCGGAAAATGCTGCGAGATCGCTGTCTATCCTGTCCTTCAGCGACTGGTACTCCTGTCCGAACACAAGAAGAAGCGCCTGCCGTGAAAGCTCTTCTGATCCCATACTTATTTCCGCTTCCGTCAGAGAATAGTCCCGGAGCTTCCCGGGCAGACCTCCCATATCGGCATCCTGCGCCGCCAGCACCATCCTGGCCGCATGGTATTCCATATCCATCAGCAGGTCGGATTCCCCCTTCGCCCGGTCAAAAAGCGCCTTCTCCTCCCCGGTGGCATGGAGGTTCTCCTGGGCCTGCTCCCTTCTGCCGGAATCGGCTTCTTCAAAATAGGAATCGAGGTAAGTCCTGTCATCCGTCACTGTATAATGACGTATACTGGCAGTCAGCGCATCCGATGCGTCCTGCATCTGACGCGCGTTTTTCTCACATTCCCTGTAGTCGGCTTCCGCCCGCATAAAATCCTCATAGCAGCTGCTCAGGCGGCTCCCCGTATACAGAATAAAGCCCCCCACGATAAACACGATGCCCACGATAAACAGAACCAGTGAGCCAATATGTATTCCCCCGTTTTTAAAACGCTGCATTTCCGTATCATCCTTTCAGGTAAACAAGCCTTGCGGGCCGGTCGTTGCTGCATAATCATTGCAGCATGAAAGCTTTTTTCACCGGCTGCCTGGAATTATCAGGATTCTCTCCCCGTCAGTCCTCGTCACGGTAAAGCACCAAAAGCTTTTCAAATTCCTGCCTTGCCTCGGCAAAAGCCGTCAGCAGCTTCGGCGAAAAGCTGCCGCTGTTCCCGTTGAGAATCATTTGATATGCCCTGTCAGGCGCATAGGCAACCTTATAAACACGTTTCGAGGTCAGCGCATCATATACGTCCACCAGGGAAACAATCTGCGACGCAATGTCGATCTCCTCTCCCTTCAGACCATCCGGGTATCCGTTTCCGTCGTACTTCTCATGATGATGTCTGGCAATATCGCAGGCATAATCCATGACGGCCTTGTCGTCCAGGTGAATGGCCTTGGATATGATTTCCGCCCCTTTTGTAGTATGGGACTTTATCAGTTCAAACTCGTCCTGATTCAGTTTGCTGGATTTCAGTATGATACTGTCAGGGATAGCAATTTTGCCGATGTCGTGAAGCAAAGAAGCCTTTCCGATCTGCTCAATCTTTTCCGGTGTCAGCTTATACTCCGGATAAAGCTTCATAATATTTCTTCCCAGGCAAAGAGTAAATTCCTGAACTCTCTTAATATGCTGTCTGGATTCCAGATTCCGGAATTCCATAATATTGCTGAGCGAGTTGACAAGAGCCTCCGTCCGTTTCTCCAGCTCAACAGCCTGCTGTCGCAGCATATCATTCTGCTTCTTTATATTTTCATTTTGTTTCTTGACCACCAGCTCCAACTGCACCTTATACCGGAACCAGCCGACAGCATTACTGACGACCTGCCTAATGACATCGGACTGGTATGGCTTCTTGATATAACTCACAATTCCGTACTCATAGCCCCTTATTTCAAATTCAGCCGAATCCTGGCCCGTTACCATAATGAACGGAATTTTACTCAGTACCTTCTTTTCCTGAAGCTGTTCCAACACCTGAAACCCATCCATCACCGGCATCACGTAATCCAGCAAAACCACGGCAATAGAGGAAAAGTGGCTGTTTAAAAGCTCAATCCCCTCCCTGCCGTCGGCCGCTTCCAGAATCTTGTAATCCTGCCGGAACATTTCTGCCAGGATTCCACGTTCTATATCGTTATCTTCAAAAATCAATATGGTATCACGGTTCATTTACAATACCTCCCCGCGGGTTATGCCCCGCGCCTTTTTTAAGTGAAATCGTTCGTGTCCCCGTCACGATGTGACCATTACCACATGTGTATTGCGAAGTTTAAAAATGACTCTGTTTACATTGGCGGACAGATTGTAGCTAATTGTATTTATTACAATCACGCTTCCTGCATGCGCCGTTCCTCTGACGCAGACCGGGGCACTCATGTTCTGATCCGTCAGGTTGGCCAGCTTGGATACCTCCGCATCCAGCTGTGCCAGTTCATGGCTTTTGGCTACGATTGTGGCATGAACCTTACGCACGGTATCCTCCGGAACCTCCCGCTGGGCGGCAACCAACTGAAGAATCTTGTTCCAGCCGGCCTCAAGGGAGTTCAGCTCATTCAAAAGTACCTCCCGCTTCCCGGCATAACTGACCTGCTCTTTTTCATACAAATGGTTTCTGCCAACCTCCAAAAGCGTTTTTCGGTGTGAGCTGTTGCCGAGATTATAAGTGTCAACCCCCTTTACGGCACAGATTCTGCCTCCCAGAAGAACTCCCTTTTTCCCGGAAACGATCACCCGTCCAAGCGTATTGATATTGCTGTTCATAATATAGTTAGCCTTTACGTTTCCTCTGGCATTTATATTGGCGGCTTCAAAAAAGCTCCCCGAGACTTCACCCTCAGCTTCTATAAAGCAGTCGTTCCGGGAACAGCTTCCCTTTTTAATCATGATATTTCCACCCGCAATCAGCCTTGCCGCCTCCACGTTGTGTTCGATAATGATGTCACCGGTGGCCTTGATATATCCGCCGGAATAAATGCTGCCAATCACATAGACAGAGCCGTCCACCTCCAGCTTGCCGGTGACGGAGGTTACATCCTCCTGGACCACCAGCATGTTGGTAATGATGATCCGCCCGTTTATATATTCGAATTTGCCGTTCAACTTGGACAAATAAGTCACGCCGTCCGGAGCTATCCTGAAGCCTTCCCCCCGCAACGGCTTCTTATCGATACCGTCCTCCGCATGTATGGTCTCACCATATATATTTTTCCCGCTGGTGCCTTTTTCGGCAGGGTGGTAAACCGCTATCTTTTCACCCTCTTCAACCATCTCAAAGGCCTCAATATTAACATAGTCAACACCGCCATCCGGAAGCGGAGCCGGAATACGGGGCATGTCAAGCCTGACAAAAAACTCGAACCAGCCGTCTTTTCCCCTGACTGCAGGGACACCCTCGGCAATCAGTACCTTCATATTTTGCTTTTTCTTCTTTATCAGCTTCGTTATGGCCTCATGTTTGATTCCAAAAATAATCTCCCTTCTCTGCAGATCGTTGAATATATCCTCTTCCGTCACCATGTTGCCGGGAATCCATGGTATATAAGCATACGCTTTATTGCCGTTTTCCTCAATGGTAATCACAAAGTCCTTTTTTCGCAGAGAGTTTATAAGGGGATCCCCGACACTGACAGGATCCGGTTTGCACGTCTTTTTATCAATCAGTTCCAGACGCGTTTTCCGCATGTCCGAAGCAGAATAAATCAGGCTGCAATAGGAGGATACATCCAGATCGGCCTCCAGCCCGAGCCGGATTTCCTTCATCTGTACATGGCTGAAAAGATAGTTGGTGTAAAGAGACACATTCAGCTTTTTTTCCAGTCCCAGACGGATTTCCTGCATCTGCATCCAATTCAGCCTTGTGTCGGAATAAGCCGAGACATCCAGCTCCTCAAACAGGCCGATTCTGACCTCGTGGATCTGGGGGGCGCACATGTCATCCTTAAGCCATGCGTCCAGGGGCAGCTTATCCAGCAAGGCAAGCCGGATCTCCTCCAGGGAATCGTCTGTAAATCCCCTTTCAAGGTAAGGGATGAGGTTTATGGCTGAATAAAGGGAAAGCCTGATCTGCCTCATGGTGTCGTAACTGTAGGCAGGATTTGCATATACAGATACATCAAGATTATCTTTCAGCCCCGTGCGGATCTGCTCCATCTGCAGCCAGTTAAATTCCGGATTGGAATATACCGAAGTGTCCAGGCCCTGCTCCGTTCCCAGCTGGATCTCCTGGTTCTGCGCTATCTGGTATTCGGCATTCTCCTCCATGTTCAAATGCAGCTGCCGGGGATTAATAACGTTTGAATTCTGACTGTTCATATCTGTACCAATGCTCTCCTTTGACAAATGAAAAATGCTGTCCCGATACACAGATAAAAATATATCCGACTGTATTAAAAGTATGCAATAAAATCACGAAGAAATCAAGGGAAATACCGCAAAATCTTAGCAGAAAGAAGTTTTCGGTTCAGGGCGCAGAGGCTTGGTCCGGTGTATCCGCCATTCTCCCTCTCGAACCACCCTCCGGCCTTCCCCAGGCACTGACGGATTGCCTGTCCTGTAAAAATCAGACAGAAAATCCTCCATTTAAATACAGGTGTACAATAAAAATATCACACACCTGAAAACATTCCCATTACATTCTTAAGGATCCTCTTACCTTCCGTTCCCCGGTTTCCGTTCCTCACCCCATCCCCGCCGCCAGTACCACGCTGGCCACGCTCCCCGCCAGGGTCGCCGGCAGGGCTCCGGTGAGGGTGTACCGGGTCTTCGTCACCTTTGCCGCCAGGAAATGCACGCTCCTGGTGTAGAACACTGTCTCCGGCATGGTGCCAATCGGGGGGAATACTTTCCCCCCGTCTGGGACTGATCTTCCCTGTACAGAAAAAAGGGCATAATTCTACGCCCTCGTCCTACATACCCATTACCATATCTCTTACTTTCCTGTTTTCGGACTCAATCTCTGATACAACTTCTCACTGATCCGTATCCCACTTTCTTTTAACCGTTCAATGCACCTTCCTACATCCTCCTTCGTCAGCATCCCCTCATCAAATGCCTGTACAAGAATCCCAATGGTACCGGTAATCGTTATCCCCAGCTTTTTAGCAACTTGTCTGCCCTTATGTTCGTCCATCAGCAGCACATCCGAATTCATTTCGTCTGCCAAAATAATTGCTTCACTTTCCCCGGCATCTAATCCGGTAAAATTCTGCAATATGATAACCGACTTCCCATTGTCCACTTTCTGTACATAAAAAAATTCACACTCCTGTACCATTCTTGCTTCTTCAGAAAATGCCTCATTATCTGTCAATTCCCGATATACTGCCTCCGGAATATAGACAGCTCCAAATAATTGCCGCAGCAATTCCAACTGTCTTGCCTTCATCAGTGAAATAATCGGTATGGTATCCGAAACAACAATCATATAGTGGCACCTCTTAACTTCTTCAATACTGCCAGATCTTCTTCAAATTCTTCTTCCGTTTCATCAAAATATGGCAGACCCAGTTTGCCATACAATGTAATCAGGTCTATCTTATGAAGCCCAAGCATCTCCGCCGCCTTTCCGTGAGACATGACACCGCTTTTGATATAAGGGTAGACCAGCATTGCATTTCTTGTTGTTTGTGCCTCCTTATCCTCCAGCACTGTATATGGTACAATTTCCTCCGGTACATCAATTTCTACCCTGGTCATAGTCATAGCAAACACCTCATCCCTTATCTTTACAAACATGCTTCTATTCATATTATACACATTTCAACATATACATACAACTAAATTCAGATGGATTTGTTTGACTCCTTATCCTCCATCACCAACTCATACCACCTGGGCACCCCTCCTGTCTACAAGTCCTTCTGCCCCTGACGAATTTTTCCAATAGTCTTCTGTCAATTCCGCCCGGTGCTCTCGGTCTTCTCCATAGTGCTCCTTTCACGAATGTCTACCTTTTTTGATAAATACAGATAGCTTCATACTCCCAGTCTATTGACGGGTACTCCGCAATGGCGGGAAGCCATCTGCTCCGCTTTTAGAGTCACTTTGGCACAGTTTTTCACGGAAGACAGTTATACCGTTCAGATGAACAATGAACAGCGTAATCTGTTTTGCCGCCGGGAACTGTCTGCTGGCATCACCTCCGAACTGATGAAAAAGCTCATGTATATACACGCTCCTGGTGTAGAAGGCTGTCTCCCCTGATGCGTCAATAAGGAGAAACTTTTTATTCACCTAGTCATTTATTTTCCAATATCCTTTTCTGTCAGAACCGATACGGATGATCTTCCCCGATTCCCGTAACTTCTTTATGACACGGCTGATCTTTCTGGCACTGGATCCGGTTTTCTTACTTAATTTCTGTGCCGTAATGTCAGGTTGATTTTCGGCAATTTTAAAATTATTATTTCATCGCCATTATCATCGCCACTCAATTTATCAACAGGAACATTTTCCTTTCCCGCCGGAAACTTCCAGTGCCAAGCTGTTCCACCAGCCCTACATCCTTAAATACGTGCATTAACTCCCTATATTATTCAAAAAAATAACAGGAATATGATACAAAATTATTTAATGTACTTTTAAATCAGAACGGGATATAATAAACAATAAGAATCTATACCTAAAGGAAAGTAGCGGCCCCTATGGAAAAAGCAGACAGCAAGCTCACAATAAACGACCTGTACATCGGCATGGAGATCAAAAACAAGAGCCAACTCAGCAATATATATGATATATGGATACTACTTGTAAAAAACAGGGATTCTGATGGATATACAGTGCAGTTTATCGGTTCAGGGACAAATGCCGAATCTGATAAATTATATACCCAGGGAAATGTAGTGTGCCCAGTATATAACGACAGCCTCGAACTGGAGGAAGGCATGTACTATGAAGAATAAATTCATCCTGCTTGAGTTGAGCCAGCGCAACGAGATACGGGCTCGGCATGGATCTTCTGTTCCAGATGGATATACATATCGGGCAGAGCAGGCTTCTCAGAAAAACCATATTCCTCGCTTGTCCCTATGACAGGATGGATTCTGATTATCTGGAAATGCTGGATGAACACTTTGGCCTCCAGAAAATACCTTTCCCTGAAACATGATTTCAAAATACAGCTTGCGGAGTACTGCCTATGGCAGTCACTCTACAAGCTGTATTTTTTTGCAAATATCGCCCCTCTTTCCCGGGTATCCTGAAATAGTCTTCACCCCATCCAACCCGCCAGCACCACGCTGGCCACAGTCCCCGCCAGAGTAGCCAGCAACGCCCCGGTGAGGGTGTACCGGGTCTTCGTCACCTTCGCCGCCAGGAAATACACGCTCATGGTGTAGAATACCGTTTCCGGTATGGTGTCAATAGGGGGAAATACTTTTCCCTCCTCTGGGACGATTTCCCCTGTGTAACAAAAAAGGACATCATTTCATGCCCTTTTTGTACTTTGTAACTTTATCTGAGTCGTATGACCTTATATGAGCCACATAATCCACAGCATTTTGGTGAATTGTTCACACTGTCACGACGGTATCCCGGAGACGCAGAAGTTCTTCTTCTGCCAGCCCTGTGATCTTCATCACCTTAACAATGTCTATGTCCTCGTCCAGCATGGCTCTTGCCATCTCTCTGACCGCCTCTTTTGCTCTCTGGTTTCCATATTCAATCTTCTCTTTCTCATACATCTGGCCGATCTGCGTCATATTAGCTCCTACACTGTTACAGCAACATCTTGGAGATGCAACAGTTCTACTTCAGTCAAGCCTGTAATCTTCATAATCTTTATAGTATCAATATCCTCATCTAACATAGCTCTTGCCATCTCTTTTGCTGCCTCTCTTGCCGCTTCTTTGGCCGCCTCTTTTGCTCTCTGGTTTCCATATTCAATCTTCTCTTTCTCATACATCTGGCCAATCTGTGTCATATTGATTTTCCTCCTTATCTGCTCCATGTATTCCTTTTGGATAAACTTGTCACTTGCTACAATAACAGCAGAAAGAATAAAAATCTGCTGTTCCTCATCCTCCAGCTGTTCAGCCAGCCCAACAACCGCCTCCAGCATCCCCTGTTTCCCTTCAGTACCGGGAACCGTCAACGGCAGAATCACCAGCTTCATCAGATCATCATTGTCAAGAGTTTTACCTGCCTGCAGCTTTTCCTGAATCTCCTGAAAGGCAGCCTTGCCGTCTATATGTGCCAGAAACGCCTGCTCGGCGTGCAGGGTAAAACAGGCCGTTTTCAGATCCGGCTCCGCCTGATCCACATCACCGGTATAAATCGCAATCAGACGCAGGTTGAAATTATCATCTTCTATATAATATTTTTCAGCGTTTGCACATTTGCAAACGCTTTGACCCTCGCTATGTAATTCAAGTATTTAATTTTACTGATTCTTTTATAGACTGACTCGTAATCCACAATCGCATATGTTCCATCCTCTAAAAGGAACAGGTTGTCAACGCTTTTTTCATTTGCCGATATTTTAGGCAGATCTGTTGGTAAAAGCGCTTGAATGCGCGGAAGATCAATGCCATAAACCGCAAAACTCTTTTCTTTATAAGTCTGGCCTAAAATCTTGAATAAAATGTCCTTGTTTTGGTAAGCAATTCCTTCCATCTCTTTTCTCCTTGTATTTTACCACAAAATAAATGCGGTGTCATTTTGAAAAAAATCTTTTTTACTGAAGAGCGGTTGTGCTCTTCAGTATAGTACCTGTTGCCTGCCCTCCCTCCATTCAATCTTGATGTCCTCTGTGCCGTTTACTACTATTTTCTCTACAAAATAGTCTACGGTTTCAAATGTGAGCCTGCTGTCACCTCCAAACACCTCCTTTTCTCTCTCCGTATGGGCGCTCTCTGCAATTTTCACTTCCTTCTGTGATGCCGTATCTGTTTCTTTGCGAACCGCCTTTTCATGTAACGCCCTTCTCCTTTCCTCATATTCCTCTCTTGTAATCAGCCCCTCTGCGTACATCTCATAATCCGCTAATAGCATCTGGCCTCGGATTCCTGCCTCCTTCTGTGCGCCTTTTTCCTTTTTATCCTCCCGGCTTGTTTTCACAGGATCAACCTGAGGCACGGAAACCAGAGAACCTGGCATCAGGCTTTCCGGTATGGTCCGGCCTGCGATTTTTTCCAGAATTCGTTTCTCCAGAAAGTCACTATGGGCTGTCATGCCTTTTCTTCCCATGGTTCGGCATCTTGGGCAGGAATAATATTCCACTCCCTTATGCCCCCCGCTTTTCGTCATGTTTCCGTAGCATCTGCCGCAAATCAGCTTGCCGGAAAATGCTGCAGGGCTTCCTGCTTTCCTGTCCCGGTTTTTCGATTTTCCTGTAAGCATATCCTGAACCTGATAAAAAACTTCTTTATCAATGATTGGTTCATGAGTCCCCTGCACGATGATCCATTCTTCCCTGTCTTTCTTCTTACAGTTTTTGTCGCACATTTTGACTCTTTCTTCCTTTCCGCCCACCATATCGCCTATATAAACCTGATTGCGGAGAATAGAAAGCACTGCGCCGCCATTCCAGCACATTCCTTTCACATACTGTTCATCCCGAAAGGTAAGCATACCTGCTGCTATCAAACGCTTATTGGGAGATGGGATTTCTCTCCTGTTTAACTCCTGTGCAATTCCGTATGCGGACATTCCCTGTAAATATTGACGGAAAATATCTTTTACGATTGGCGCCGTACCTTCATCTATCACCAGCACTCCCTTTTCTGTCTCCGATTTCCAGTAACCATACGGCGGTTTGGCAAAGATACATTTCCCCTTTTCTACCTGCTGCCTGCGGGCGACCTTCAGTTTCTTGGACAGTTCCTTGCAGTAATAGTCATGGATGATACCCTTAAAGGCCATATCCATTCCCGGCAGCTGATAAGTAATGCTGTCGCTGTCATAGCTGTCGTTCACGCAGATAAAGCGGACTCCGAAAGCAGGAAATATTTTTTCCATGTAATAGGCGGATTTCAGGTAGTTCCTTGCAAACCTGGACAGATCCTTTACCACAATGGCATAAATTTTCCCTTCCTCCACCATTTTCAACAAAGCCTGTATGGCTGGGCGCTCCATGGATGTGCCAGAAAATCCGTCGTCCACAAACTCACGCACTTCATATCCCACTGTATCCAGATGTCTTTTTACATATTCCCACAAAATCTCTCTTTGGTTGCCAATGCTGTTACTCTCCATGTCTTCCTCTATATCCTCGTCATGCTTGGACAGACGCAGATATAGGGCAATGATTTTCTTAACTTCCATATTTCACCCCATTCATAGTTCTGAAAGAATTGCTTGCACAATTCTTTCGTGTGGGAAAGGTTCATATTATGAACCGTAGATTTTCTAAGGAATTGTTAAAATTTATATAACAATTCCTTTGTTAGTGTACTATACTAACTTAGAAAATCTTCCCGCACTGTACACAAACTTCGGAATTCATCCTCGAATGAAAAAACAATTTGAATCTCCCTGCTGCTAATCACTACAATCTCCGAAACAAGGAGTGAGAGTAACTCCCTTGTGATTTCCTGCGACTTTCCAAATTCCATCAACACTGCTATATAGGGATTCTCCAGTTTTACAAGCTGTCTGTAATCCATGAGCCCTTTTTCCCTCTCCCTTATCCTCTGTTCCAGACGGACAACATCCTCTTTATACTGCTTTTGTATCCTTTTGTAGTCCAGCGCCTCCAGAATGCCGTCCGCCAAATCCTGATAGCTGTCAGAAAGCAATTCTTTTTTCCGTGTGACTTCTTTATATAAAGTCTGCAAATCTCTCTCCATGCGCCTGATCTTGCTCTGGCAGCTTTCCTGTATCGCCTCCTGGCTTAAAACCATTCGGGTATCCTCCAGCACGGAGATGTACTGGAACAGCACTTTTTTCACAATGGACAGCAGCACTTCTTCCCGTATCATAACCAGCTTATAAGGATTGCCCTCTTTATCAAGAGCCTTGGGCGAACGATACGCCTTAACCAGAACCTGGCCCGCCTGTTTCCTGTAGCAAGTCTTGCATAAGGTAAGCCCGCTGTTTGCCGCCTTGAGCATTCCTTGAAAAGGGTATATTTCTTCACCCGCAGCTTTTTGTCTTTCGCCATTTTCCTTGTGAAAACTGATTTTTTCCCTCTGGCTTTGGGCCTTTTCAAACAAATCCTCCGTGATGATCGCATCATGGGTATTTTCTACGGTAACTACGTCCGGTTCCCTGCTGCATCGCTTACCCTGTATCATCCTCCCCAGGTAAACCTCATTTGCAATGATCCTACGGATAGACTGATACCTCCACAGTTTCCCCTGGGGCGAGGGAATCCGTAATCGGTTTAATTCCCTCGCAATCTCCGAATAGGACCCACCCTCCCCAAACATCCTGAATATCTGCCTTACAACTGCCGCCTCATCCTCATTTACCACAAATCTTCCCTTTCTCTGCTGATCCTTCTTATACCCGAAAGGCACAATAGATCCGGTAAATTCTCCCCTGCCTCGCTGGACATGCCTCGCACTGCTGACCTTTTGGGAAAGGTCCTTGGCATAGGAAGCGTTGATAATGTTTTTCAGCGGCAAAAACAGCCCCGTGTCTTCCTGTTTCAGGTTTTCACTGTCATAGCCGTCGCTGATTGCAATGAAACGGACACCTATAAAGGGAAATACCTTTTCCAGGTAATTGCCTGCCTCGATATAATTCCTGCCCAGCCTGGACAAATCTTTTACAATGATGCAGTTTACCTTTCCTGCCTTGACATCCTCCATCAGCCTCTGCCACTGAGGCCGGTCAAAATTAGTGCCTGTACAGCCGTTGTCACAGTAAATATCCACCAGCTGAAACTCCGGTTTCTCCCTGACATACTCCAGAAGAAGTTCCCTCTGGTTCCTGATCTTCTCCGTCAAGTCACCTTCCTGTTCTTCCATGGATAAGCGTACATATAAGGCCGTGAGGAAAGCATATTGTGTGTGAGATTTAGAACTTCTTGGCATTCCATCCAATGATGGGATGTCTTTAGAAGTTCTTGTCACACTTTTGCGGGAAACCCTTGCCATATCCTCACCCCCGCTTTCTATCATCCGGCAAAGCCGCCATAGCGCCGCAGCGTTCCTCCAGTACGGCCTTTGCAATATCAAACTCGTCTTTGTACCGAAACTGCACTTCTATTTCGTTTGCGGAAAACACTTTAACCTGCTCCACCAATGTAACGAATAAAGAGCGGTTCAGTTTTTCCACGTTTCTATGTACTGTAAATTCCTCCAGCCATTTCTGCAGCACTGTATTTCCCTGTAAAAACTGCTCCTTTTTCTGCTGCAATTCCTCTTTTTTCTGTTCGGCATCCCGTTCCCTCTGGCGGTAAATCATTTCAAAATCCCTATATTCCTGGCGGCTGATAAACTGATCGTGATAATCCTCATAAAGCTTCAGTTTCAGCCTGCCGATTCTTTGGATTTCTTTTTCCTGTTCCTCCACCAGCAGGTCAATACTTTTCAATTCCTGCTCTTTCAATGGAATAGACTGTATTGTTTCCAGCAATTCGCCCATCTGAATAATAGATGCTATATGCTGCCTGATCGTCTGTGTGACCGCCTGCTCCAGCTTGTTTTCCCGGATACAGACACCTCGACACCGCAGAATTTTTTTCTTATCATAACAGCCATAATATACATACGGCTTTCCCTTCAAGGTTTTCTTATACCTAAGCAGTTTTTCGCCGCATCGGCCACAGACTGCGAGGCCGGAAAACAGGTAAACAGTTTCCTCACCAGGGCTGGTCCTCAGATCATTCGCCAGTATTTTCTGCACAATATCAAAGGTATCCTTTGCCACAATAGGCTCATGCCTGTTTTCCACACAATACCATTGCTGCGGTTCCCTGTTCCTGCGAGCCTTGACCTTATAATTGATACTGTAGGTCTTGCCCTGTTCCATTACCCCCAGATAAACCCTGTTCCCTAAAATATGCCGGATCACAAGCGGCGACCACAGGGCCTTCCGGTTCCGTTGAAAATGACACTTAAAATTTTCCCCATGCAGACGCTTATACTCTGTAGGAGACGGCACACCCTCCTGGTTCAGCAAATCCGCCAGCTTACCGTTACTCATTCCGCCGATTGTCAGTTCAAAGATTCGCCTCACCACAGCGGCGGCATCCTCATCCACAAGAAAGCGGTGGATGTCATCCGGCGCCTTTTTATACCCATAAGGGGCAAACGAGCCCACATACTCTCCCTTCTGCTGTTTCATTTCAAGGCTTGTACGTGTCTTAATGGAAATATCCCGACAATACGCATCATTCACCAGATTCATAAAGGGGATCACCAGCTGCTCATTCCCGCCGTTTGTAACGGCGCTGTCATAGTTTTCACTGATTGCAATGAACCGCACACCGTAGACCGGGAAAATTTCTTCCAGGTATTTCCCCACTTCAATATAATTTCTTCCAAACCGGGATAAGTCCTTGACGATCACACAGTTTATGACTCCTGCCTTTATGTCCTCAATCATCTGCGTAAAAGACGGGCGCTCAAAATCCACGCCTGAAAATCCGTCATCGGCATATTCCTTTACAATTTCGATTTCCGGATGGGATTTTACAAATTTTTGGATAAGGTCTCTCTGATTAGAAATACTGTTGCTTTCATTCCTTGCGCCCAAAGCCGCTATCTCATCCTCCCGAGAAAGCCGCTTATACGCTCCGGCATAGTATTTCTGATTTGAAATACGCATGGCTACCTCCTAGCAATAATTCTGTTAAGAATAGCCTGCAAATTAAGATTTAGATTTGTCCTTGTCTGTATCCTACCAAATCTTTTTTCCTTTTACAAGCCATCCTTCCATTTTCTCCCATTAAATGCAACAGCTCAGCCCTCGCCATTCACAAAGCCGCACCTGCGGTGCTTTCCGCTGCTTCGCAGCTACCTTTGCTCATAAGACGGCATTCCCTCAGCATTGAATTTCACACGCCAAAATAATATGTATGAAAGCTCATCCCAAAACAAGCTGAAAGTATTGCTGCAGTCTGTCCTGAAGCGTATCCCTGCTTTCTGTAAACACAACATTCACAATGACATCATCCACCAGAAAACGGTATGGATTCCTGATTTCCTCAACAAACTGTCTGATTCGGGCTTCCTTGGGCAATGCGGTATTTACTTTTATATCTTCAATATTCACGATTTCTTCCATAACAGCAAAACACCACCTCCCTGTCTAATCCTTACATTTTATACTGACCTGTTTGTCCATTATTACAGATATTTGCCTTTTCCCCAGACCCATTTCCTGCGCCGGAGTTCCGCCGCGTATTTTCAGGCAGCTACTGTGTAGCTTTTGCTGTGCGGCGTTTCGCCTGCGGGTGCGCTCCCTTTTTTGTCATCGCACACCGTCCGCAGTTCCTGTATAACTGT
>CAJTKW010000008.1:64965-85871 GCA_910577035.1 uncultured Acetatifactor sp. | reverse complement strand
TCGTCCAAGGCTTTTGTTGCAAATTTTTCGGGACATTTTCAAAAATGCTTGACATATTATTTTGCTCGGTTTCTTAGTTTATTTCTTAGCAGTTTATTTCTTAGACTGCTTTTTCTATTTCTTCGTCGTCCCTTGATCGCTTGGGAAAGACTATTTCATGCTTTTCACTTCGAAAAAATCAAAAACGTCACACCGCCGCAAAACATTGACAGCTTTCACAAAGGCGCTTATAGTAATCTTGGAGGAATGTGAAATGAGCCTTTTAGTGAAATTTGTTGCAGTAGGCAACGGCGACAATACCATAAATCATGCCGGCTATATCCATGAAATATTTCAAAAGATCCAGCAGGGAGGCCTAATCAGCAGATTAATGGTAACTCCCGATGAATTTGAGCAGAAAACCGGTCCCGTAAAAGAATCGGATGAGGAAGGTAATATTTTTACGCTGGAATTCGGCAGCCTGGAAAACGATAAATTCAGCAACTGGAATATTGTATTTCGATATGGCACATACCATGCAGCAAAGCAGCTGGAGACAGAGATCCATTCTGATACTTATGTCGTTGACAGGGATAACAATTATTTGGAAAAGCTGAAGCTGGCGATTAAAAAAGCAATTGTCAAAGACTGGGAAAAAATAATCTGGCTGATTGACAGGGATTCCGAATGCTTATCCGTTGATCTGTATCCGCGCATCTACAAAACAGAAAATCTCATGCGGGAGCTGATAAACGAAGTCATGACAAAACAGTACGGCACGTCCTGGTGGGATTCCTTTGTGTCTGCAAATATCAGGGAAAAACACAGCAAAAGGCTTGCCGATTATAAGTCGAAGGTTCCTGCCTTCAATAATGTGGATGAAAGATTAATGTCTATTGATATTGATGACCTGGGCGATCTGATTACTTTAAAAAGGTACCAATGGACTCCGGCATTTGACGAGAAAATCAGTTACCTGCTGAATGGAGTGCAAAAGTATGACGACGGGATCATACGTGAGCTGCTGTTAAAACAGAGAACCATAGAAACAGATCTTTGGCAGGAGCAGTTTTCCCGGTATTTGCCGGACGATTTCCCCAAACGGTTTTCTTTGTTTGCAAAGGACAGAAACCATATTATGCACAACAAGTTAATTGACCGAACCGCATTCCAGAAGATAAAGGATTCGGCAGAAGCAATAGAAAAAGACCTTGTACTGGCCATCGGCAAATTAAATGAAACAATCCTGTCCATTGAGGAACAGGAAAAAATTGAAAAGCAGCGGCAGATAGAAGCGGAAATGCAGAGAATGCAGGACCACGAACGCAGGGAAAGTGAAGCGGGGGTCTCCATCAGATCCTATGACGAAATTGAGGATTTATTTGCTGACAGCATCATTGATTTTCTGAGCGGACTTGAAGGAAGCTATCGCTTCCGAAATGATATAGAGCTCTCCGATCCATCCTGGATCGAATGGAACCAGACCGGGAAATTATTTTCCATACGCTCTAAAATAGACGACACAGAACTGAATTTTATCTATATGTTATTTATTAATGAAGCAGAAGGTGCTTCCAGCTCATTTGGGATCTATTATGACATAATTCCCGAACAATATGTCACGGCTCTGGAATACAGAAATGCGTCTGTTGAGATAGATCCCGACACCGGCCTGTATGTGCCGGTGGTTCAGGACCGGTTAGACGATATAGCGTCAGTGGTAGATGCCGTAGTGGAATTTATTGACGACAGGATTCCAAACTATAAGGAAAATGCCTCCCCGGAAGACATTGCCGAGTATGTCTCCTGCTGCGAATGCGGAGAATATTCGATCTGTATAAACGAAGACCTGCTGCCGGCAGGAACATGCTTAAGCTGCGGGTATATCAACCACCTTGAACACTGTGAACGGTGTGGGGAATTGTTTAACGGCGAGACCGAGGGCCTGTATAAATACGATGTCGCACTCTGTCAGAATTGCCTGGACGCGATGGAGGCGGAGTAGGGGAAAAGAGGGTGAGCAGAGCAGTGGGAGCCTGCCAGATTCTTTACCCCAACCGGCCCCGGCAAATACCGTCCAGGCCTTTGTATTTGTCAATCAAAATCCATGCTATTTTGCATAATAATTACAGGAGGAAAAAGCTGCAAGAACTTTAGGCGCATATCTACGACTCATATATAATTTTGCATCATTGGATAGGATAATGTCATTGTTACAAATACTCTTCACTTCCATTATGGCAACTATACAGCTCTGATTACATCTTACAAATTTATAAAAGCTAATGTCTCCAATTCTTTCTTTAATGTCCCGCGTTTATGATATATACCATGATTCGTATAAATGGTAATATTATGCCCCCGAATTTCCATATAGTATATATCAGATATTTTTATTCTTGTGATAAGTGATTTATTCTTACAAATATATTGATTTTTCATACTTATATAGAGATCCAATGCTTGATTTAAAGCAGTTAATCCATATTTATTTATGAAATTTGTAAGATGATTTTTCAGATTTAAATCAACTATTTCATCCAAATTCAAGCAAGTATACCTCCCTCTGCAACTAATATTAGATGTAATTTCCGTATATGACAATTATTATACCATATATGTCTTAGCGAAGTTTGTCTTATTATAGAAAATAATGTATAATTGTTAAAAATATCAAATAGGAGGCCCGTTATGGAAAAAGGAATTGGCAAAACTGCCTCTCGACAAATGCTAATTGAAACTCCACAACTAATTATTAAGGGAAATATTATGAGTTGGTATGATACAATGATTCAACTCTCTAATGTTTCCTGTATTACAGCAAAACCACTACCAGATACCACTTTCCCATTTTTCTCTGTAGTTCTCTTGCTATTAGGTATTATATCACTATTTTTACAATACAATATTACAGTTAGTACTGTATTGTTAGGATCAGGATTTGTCTGGATTTGCATCTGGTGCTATGTAAACGAGCAAAGAAGTCATAATACAATTTTGAATATTATTATGAATTCAGGAATCGGTTTCATAATTGTTTTTAAAGATAAAGTTTTTCTGGTCAAAGTACTTACCGTACTGGAACAGATAATTATTAATGGTGGCGTAGGACAACAAGACGTTTTTATCAATATTAACGGATGCTCAATTAGCGGAAATGCAAATGTATTAAGTGACCTAAAATTATCTTGATTAGGAAAGGAGCTATTATGGGAATCAATATCACAATTTCAAATTCAAATATCAGTGAAAATGCTAAAGTTTTGGGAAATGCAAAATTAGCAAATTCTCCCAACGACAATATAACGATGAATATAGTAGACACCGTTATTAATGGCGATGCCGAAGTACTAAAAGATTTAGAAATCAGTTCAGTGTTGACAGAATTAGAACACCAAATACAGACAATGGATAAAAATTCTGCTGAATATTTACGCCTCAAAAATATATTAGCTGAAAAGCAGTGGGATAAACAAAATTTTTTGGCTTGTATAAAAAAACATCTCGGCGAATTCTCACAGGGCGTTTTTGCAAGTATACTTGCGAACTTACTTACACCCTGAAGTTTAGCATAGGAATAAATAATATTATACGTTACTCCCGATATATAAAATATCGGGAGTATTTATTAAAGCCAAATGTTACGCTTAAACAGAACTATCTCGTTTAAATTACATCTTACATCTTTAATCAATTATTTCTTATTAATCTCTATTCCAAATCAATAAAATTTTGTCATATATGACAATTATTGTGCCATATATGTATGCTGAAAATTGTAATTATTTGAAGAATGATGTATAATCATAAAAAAATATTTACAGGGAGGAAATAATGGAAAACAAAGCAGTCAAAAATGCACCTCAGCAAATGCTCATCGAAACTCCACAACTAATAATTAAGGGAAATATTATGATCTGGCATGAAACCATGATTCATCTTACCAATGTTTCCTGCATTTCAACAAGACCTCTACCCGCTACTATGTTCCCGATATTCTCATTAATCTTTTTGGTAGCAGGAGCAATATCATTATCAATCCACCTTAATATTGCAATAAGCCTTATTCTATTGAGCATAGGTGGAGTTTGGATATACAACTGGTATTTAGTTAACAAAGATCGGAAAATGAACACAATATTAAATATTATTATGAATTCGGGAAGTTGCTTTCAAATTGTTTTCAATGATAAGGACTTTCTAGGCAAAGTGCTTACCGTGCTGGAGCAAATCATAATTGACGGCGGCGTTGGACAACAGGATGTTTTTATCAATATTAACGGATGCACAATCAGCGGAAACGCAAATGTATTAAGCGACTTTAAATTATCTTGATAAGCGCTTTCGAAACAGGTGTCAAATTGTCTCCAGAAAGGCAGAAAATCCAGATAAAAATAATTATATACGGAGGAGTAGGCTGAAATCAGGAGTGTGCATTTCCGGCAGGGAACAGGTCCACAAGGAGCGCTTTTTCATTATAAATCCTGCTGTACCGCGGCCTGTTCCGGGATAAGCACAAATGACGGGAAGCCTTAACGCAGATATGATCTTCAACCCTCCTGCTTCATCAGCAGGGAAGGACTATGGAACCAGGATGGAGTCTCGTCTTCATTGACAGTATAGTCAATCCCTACTATATTTAAGCTTGTTTTACCCTCTATACTGTCTGCTGCTGTCATAGACTTTTATATGCTGCATCTGTCAAAATCCCCATTTCTTGGAGAGTCTCTGTATAAAATGATCCGAAAATGCCAGTGCTGCACCTACTACATGGAAATACACTTTGAAGGATAGCCGCCCTTCCAGCTCCCCCGGTATCGTCGCCTCACCATACCCCAAAGTTAAAGCCGGCGGCTCTTTCCCGTTTTTGTATGTTCATCAATTATTCCGTGCTGTCAATAGAAATAAGTCCTTCCGCCCCGCTCTCCACATTTTCCCCCATCCAGAGAAGCATCCCCTCCAGAGCCTCCTCATAATTTTCCTCCGTAAGCCTGTGGCTTCCGTCCTGGAAACAGCGGGTCATGTAATCATTCATCTCACGGCCATAATGGGTATAATCGCTGTAATGATCCAGATCCGAGATAAAATCAAACATATCCTGGAAGTAATAGACGGATACATTATCATAGGATAACAGCCTTCCCATGATATACCTCTCCCCGGCCAGCTCTGCTTCCAATTCCCCCTCCACGGACCGGGTATACCAGTACAGAATGCTGTAAGGCGGAAAAAACACGGTAAAATGCGTGTCCGGCATAGACTCAATATACGGGATAATATAAGCATTCAGATTGGCCTCTATATTGCCGATATAGGCATCCGCCGGCAGCACCGTCTCAGACTGCTGCGGAAGGGTATAGGAGGACAGCACGTTTTGCCTGCCACAGAACACCTGCCCCCATGTGGAATAGATCTCGTTTAAGGGTGTGCCTGGCTGACGCCTGAAAACATGGGATATATAGTCCAGGTACACATCCTTGTTCAGCAGATAGGGCAGATCGTTCCACGGGGATGTATCATACAGATACTCCGGGATCTCATAGGCCGTGATGCCGGGCTCCGCCTTATAGGTAGGAATATCAATCCCCAGGAAAATTTCTTTCGGCCATGTCTTTCTTTCCTTTACAATTGCCATGATATTATCAATGTCCCTGGGATACGCACCGTTATAAGAAAGCTTTATTGTGTTAAGTCCCATGGTCTGCGCAAAAAGCTCCGTATCAAAATTGATCGTCATAGACGACCCCAGTATCACGCTGTCATATTCAAACCTTCTGGCAATTCCCGGATTCTGGCTCAGCTGATTGTCAATCAAATAGCCGACTCCCGGCAGCGGCCCGTGATACTGGAAAAAGGGATCGATTACCACCACGGTCAGCATACAAGCCAGCAGAAGGCCCGCAGTCAGGGACAGAAAAATCAGGATATGCTTCTTATACTTCCTGTTATCCATGAGTATCCTCCTTCCTGTCAGAAATTAAAGTACAGAAATGTACTCACGCCCGACAGCGAAACAACGCTCCACACGGCGATCAGCGCCAGAACCACCGTGCCAAAGGCCGCAGGCCGGTGGCTTTCTTCGCCCTCATACAGATTCTTGCAGCCAAACAGCAGCACGCAGGCAATCAGGACAAAGGCCGTCAAACCGTAATATGCCACACCGGGCAGTGTATGCAGATGCAGTGCTTTCAGCACGTAATATACTTCCGGGATCTGAAAGAAGGTGGCAAACTCCATGTTGATCCTCCCTCCTTTCACAGCTGTCAGCCGGCGCAGCATAGAAAGGGCCTGTTCCAACGTGTCCGCCCTGAAAAAAGTCCAGGAACAGCAGATGAAAAGGAAGGTAAGGCCTGTGGAAACCACTTTCCCGAAACGGTTTTTTCCCCCCGTCCCTCTAACCTTCTGCCAGATTCGCGTTATCACGGAAAGAACGCCATGCAGAAGCCCCCATACAATATAGTTCCAGCCTGCCCCATGCCAGAAACCGCTGACCAGAAAAACCAGCAGGACATTGACGCAGGTGCGGAACATTCCCTTACGGCTGCCGCCCAGGGGAATATACAGGTAGCGGGTAAAGAAACGGGTCAGGGTGATATGCCATCGGTCCCAGAATTCCAGAATATTACCCGCTTTGTACGGGGAAAGGAAATTCACGGGAATGCGGATATTAAACATATATCCGATTCCTCTTGCCATATCACAGTAACCGCTGAAGTCAAAATAGATTTGAAAGGTATAGAAAAGAATGACTACAAAGGTGTTGAGCCCGTCCAGCAGTGTATAATATTGAAACCCCCAGTTCACGGCCTGCCCGAACACATCGGCCAGCAGCACCTTCTTGCCAAGTCCCAGCACAAAGAGCCGCAGTCCCTTATACACATTTTCCGCCTGGATATGCTTTGCGGACAGATCCCGAAACTGAGGAAGCATTTCCTCATGACTGACGATAGGGCCGGCGATCAGCTGCGGAAAAAAAGTCACAAACAGGGCATAATCCGAAATGTTCTGTCTGGAGACGGTGCCCCCTGCGCTGTCCGCCAGAAAGGCAATCTGCTGAAAGGTAAAAAAGCTGATCCCCAGAGGCAGCAAAATACCCGGCAGCGAAAACTGCTTATGAAACAGCAGATTCACATTCTCTACCAGAAAATCAAGATATTTGTAATAAAACAGCAGCCCCAGGTTGAAGAGAATACCGCAGCACAGAAGCCCCTTCACATGCCGTCCCTTTACCAGCAGGCAATGAAAAAAATAGTTTACCGCGATACTGAGCAGAATAACCCACAGATAGCTGAACCGGAAATATGCGTAAAACCACAGGGACATACCGACCAGAAAGCATTTTGCCGCCTGATACTTCCTGATGTGGTTAAGCAGGAAATACCCGGAAAACGCTACAGGCAGAAATAAAAAAATGAATATATACGAATTAAACAGCATCCTGTTTTCCTCTTATTATGTATCTCTTCCCAGATTTACAGATCTCTTTCTGACCCCGCAGGCCTTACGGAAATCCGAACGCCCGCAGATACCAGGGCGTCCGGTTTCCCGTATGATCCCGCTTTACTTCTCCTCAAACGTAGCGCACGCCGTTGCACGACAATCGCAGGCTCCGCAGCCCTTAATGTCCACATGTCCCGCAGTACACTTATAATCGGAATTGTAAACGCAATTTGTTGCCTCGCAGTCAATGCTGATGGTTCTGGTGGGGTGGCAGGTGGAATTCTTAAAGGAATCCCTCCCCTCCCTTCTCTCCGAAAAGCTTTCGCAGCAGGTGTCGTCACAACAGTCCGCGTGCTTTCCGCCAACCAGAATATCACCCTTGCAGCACAGATGCTGGTCATTGTAGGTACAGTTTTCTACCGAACATTTTAAATCCGCCATAATCTCCTCCATTCCCTGCACAAGTATGCCATGCAATCTCAAGACCAAGTCTGCATTACACCTCTGTGCATAGCGCTTTTTTCGCCTTTCACACATCCAGACATGCCTGACACAAAAAGTATGCACGCTTTTCGGAAGAAATATACGGCTTTGGGATTTATTTATTCTCTTCCTGCACTGTCTCTTTTCGGATCTCTTTGGTACGGATTTCCCGGCAGATATGCTCAATAAAAGCATCCAGCGGCTTTTGCCCTTCATCGCCCAGGAAACGGCTTCTCACGGACACAACCCCTTCTTCCTCCTCTTTCTGGCCCACTACCAGCATATAGGGGATTTTATCCAGTCTTGCTTCCCTGATCTTGTAACCGATCTTTTCGGAGCGCTCGTCCACCGTGGCCAGCACACCGCTCTTTTTTAAGCTTGCCGCCACTTTTCCCGCATAATCGGAAAACTTTTCGGAAATCGGCAGCACCCGCACCTGCTCCGGGCACAGCCAGGTAGGGAATTTCCCTTCATATTTCTCAGTCAGCCAGGCCAGTGTCCTCTCATAACAGCCCATGGAAGTCCTGTGTATGATATAAGGGCGTACCTTGTCACCGTTCTGGTCAATATAATACATGTCAAACTGTTCCGCCAGCAGGGCATCCCACTGAATGGTAATCATGGTATCTTCCTTGCCATATACATTCCTGGCATTAATGTCCACCTTGGGTCCGTAGAACGCCGCTTCTCCCACATCCTCCCGGAAAGGAATCCCCAGCTCCTGCAAGATATTTCTGATATGGCCCTCCGTCTCTTCCCATACCTCCGGTTCACCGATATACTTTTCCCTGTTGGCAGGATCCCATTTGGACAGATGGTAGGACACATCCTCGCTGACGCCCAGGGTCTCCAGGCAGTACTTTGCCAAAGCCAGACAGCCCTTGAATTCTTCTACCATCTGGTCAGGCCTTACGATCAAATGCCCCTCTGAAATCGTAAACTGACGCACTCTGGTCAGGCCGTGCATCTCGCCGGAATCCTCATTTCGAAACAATGTGGAAGTTTCGCTGTAGCGGCAGGGCAGATCCCGGTAAGATTTCTGGCTGGCTTTGTAAACATAATACTGAAAGGGACAGGTCATAGGACGGAGGGCGTACACCTCCTTATCCTTCTCCTCGTCTCCGAAGACGAACATCCCCTCTTTATAATGATCCCAATGCCCGGAAATCCTGTACAGGTCGCTCTTTGCCATCAAAGGCGTCTTGGTGCGCATATACCCCCACTCGTTGTCCTCCAGATCCTCAATCCATCTCTGCATGGTCTGGACAATCTTTGCCCCCTTGGGCATCAGCAGAGGCAGTCCCTGCCCAATGACATCCACCGTGGTAAACAGCTCCATCTCCCGTCCCAGCTTGTTATGATCTCTGTTTCTGACATTCTCCCAATATGCCAGGTACTCCTCCAGCTCTTCCTTTTTATTAAAGGCCGTGCCGTAAATTCGCTGCAGCCGGGCTTTATCGGAGTCCCCCCGCCAGTAGGACATGGAGGAAGAAGTCAGCTTGAACGCCTTGATCCCCTTAGTACTCATAAGATGCGGGCCTGCGCACAGATCCACGAATTCTCCCTGGCTGTAGAAGGAAATCTCAGCCTCTTCCGGCAGATCCTGAATCAGCTCCACCTTGTACGGCTCGTTCTTTTCCTCCATATATTGAATGGCTTCACCCCGGGGAAGGGTAAACCTTTCCAGCTTTTCTCCCTTCTTGATGATCTTCTTCATCTCCGTCTCCAAAGCATCCAGATCCTCCCTGGAAAACGGCGCGTGGTCAAAATCATAATAAAACCCTGTTTCAATGCTGGGACCGATGGCCAGCCTGGCATCGGGAAAGAGGTTTTTCACTGCTTCTGCCAGCACATGGGATGCCGTGTGCCGAATGGCCGCCAGCCCTTCTTCGTCAGCGGCCGTACAGATCTGCAGTTCACAATCCCCGTCCAGTACGGTTCTTAAATCCACAACCTTCCCGTCCACTTTGGCACAGCAGGCCGCCCTCGCCAGGCCTTCACTGATGTCCAGGGCAATATCATAAACACTTTTTGCCTCCCCATACTCCTTTACGGAACCATCCTTTAATCTGATTTTCATGACTGAACAAACTCCTTTCTCAGGCTTCCTCGCCGCTCTTATCCTCGGCTTCATCCTCTCCGCAGCTGCCGCAATTGCCGCTGTTATTGCCGTTGTTGCTGCCGATCATCACCCCATGGGTCCAGGGCGCCTTTCTCAGTCCATACACGATACCGCCCAACAGGCATACGGCACCTATCAGCCACAGAGTCGTCTTTGGCAGAGTTACCTCCCCCTCAAACCATTTTTCACACAATACTGCCCATTTTCTCTTTACTATCATCATCTCTTCCTCCTTACCGGCCTTGCACCAAAGCTCTGGTCTGCCGTACAATGTGCAGGTCAGCACATGACAAAACAGTCCAATGCGCAAAAAACAGCACAATGTGCATAAACAGCGCAATGTGCATAAATAGCACAATGTGCATAAGTAGCACATAAAAAAATCCCTTGCAATATTTCTACTGCAAGGGACGTATCGTCTATGCGAACGCGGTTCCACCCTTCTTGCAAAGCGCCTCCGGCTGCTTTGCCACCTTCATTTGCTCATAACGGGAGCCGCCGGGCCGTATTAAGGCCGCTCCGAGACGGTCTTCAAATGTCTTCCGCCAAACCGCTTCCAGCACCGCCATGTCTCCCGGCGGACGGTTCTCTCTGAGACTGCCCGACATTCTACTGTTCTCTTCCACGCTTTCTTCTTATTTACAAGGCACTTATGATTATTTATCATATTACATTTTCAGCGGAATGTAAAGCCTTTTTTATTTCCCGGCTATTGTTTCCGCAATGTAAGCTCCCACCTCATCCGGTTTCAGCTCCAATGCCACCGCCAGCTCGCCATACAGGCTTTCCTCGGCCAGGTGAGAATATTTGGCATCCACTGCCGTCACCTTCCTTCCGGCCTGCAGACGTTCCTGCTTCCTTCTCCAGACAGTCTTGATGACCCTGACCCACTCCTCACAGCTTCCGCTCTTTATGCACTCGCGGTAGGTCTGCTCAGTCAGCTTATCGTTTGTTATGCTCAGCAGCGGGGTATCAGGAATGGCGTCAATCAGCTTCTGTGCCTCCTCACGCCGGATCACACGCCTCAGGGAATCCTTCGGTGAATCCACCGGCACATACACCGTACTTCCCGACTGATATTTCGGTTTCAAAATATAGTACTGCCGCTCTTTATCCACGCCTGCAATATCCAGAGTCGTAATCTTCTCTACCACGCAGACTCCTTTGCTCCCACACACCACATATTCGCCTACCTCAAACACAAGAGCTCTCCTTTCTCAGATTTTGCCTGTACTATTGTTATACCCTTATTTTAACAGATTAATCCCTAAAATGTCAGTCAATTTTTTTATTTATTAATTTTTTTGTGAAAACTGTGCATAAAAATCGGACGGCATTTTGTGCATAATGCCGTCCAATCTCATCTTATATTCTGATTTCCAACTGTTTCAACAGTTTGTGTGGCTTTAGAAGTTCCAAATCAGCTCACGCTGATCCCTTCAGGCCGTAAAGTCAAAATGATTGCCTCTGGTGCTGTATCCGTCATCATGAATCGCATTCCAATCCACCTGGCTGATTTTGTCCTTCAGCTCCTTCACGGAATCGGCAAACAGGGTAGTACGTTTCACACCTTCACGAATGAATGCTCCCTCTTCTTTCTTCTCCTTCGCCGCTTCTTCTTTCTTATTTTCCCGCTGTTTCTCGATACGTTCCCGCTGCTTCTCTGTACTCTTCTCCAGCTCCGCAAAGTAAGAAATCTTCCCATCATCTCCGATGGTCATGCCTACACGCTTAACCTCTTCCTTCCCGTCGCCCAGCTGATCCTTCATATCCCGCAGATTTGCCAGCGCATTATCTATCTTCTGAAGGTTTTTCTGCTTATAATCCTTATCCGCCGCCATCTTCTCCAGCTCGTCGGGAGTCATCAGAACCCCGTAAGTATTGGTGCCTCTGGAAAGATATTCCGCAGCCTCTTCCTCGTTCTCATAGTTGGCAACCATAAAATCGGTATTGGCATAAGTCTTCTGCAGCTCCTTCAAAAGCTTTTTCGCCGCACTGCTCAACTCTATCTGGTTGTCGTTTTTAGCCTGGGATGTATTCTTTGCCTCTCCAGGCTTAGGATTGTTCGCAGCCATTTTCCTCTGCTCATAAATGCTGCTCTGATAA
Organism: uncultured Acetatifactor sp.; assembly: GCA_910577035.1. Lineage (GTDB taxonomy): Bacteria > Bacillota > Clostridia > Lachnospirales > Lachnospiraceae > Acetatifactor. Next base: position 73,741 of record CAJTKW010000008.1, on the reverse strand, counting down.
GTACCGTAGCTTCCGATCTTCTCCATTTTTCGCCCTCCATTGCTTTTTCGGCGCTCACCCGCCGGTAAATCCGTTTACTATACAAGCGTGCATCCGCAACGCTCTCTATCTTCTATTTCGGAGAGAAAATCAAAAAACTTAACCCCCTTTTGTACTTATCTGCCACATTTTTACACTTCCGGAATTCTTCATTTCTTTTCTTCCTGATACGGCTTACACTCCCTGATGGCATTGTGCAGGCCCGCAAACAACTCTTCATAATGAGCTCCGCTCTGCACATCGGCCACTGCCGCATAGAGGGACAGGGGAATCTGTGTTCCCTCGTACTCAAAGGTCTGCCCGTTCATCGCCCTGATCTTTTCTGCCACCTGCTCTGCATATGCCCTGTCACTGCCGGCAGTCAAAATGCAGAATTCGTCCCCGCCGATACGGAACACGACATCCTCTTCCCCGGACACTGCGGTCAGACGGCGCATCTGCTCCAGGATCGCCAGATCCCCTGCCTTTCTTGAAATGTCATTGATCCGCGTCATATACTTGATGTCGCTGCATATAAACAGGCAGCCCTTTCTCTCCTGAAACAAATCATACAATTCACTGATGTCCACATGTCTTCTCTGCATCATATACTCGTCTCCATTCTCCGGAGGTGCAATAAACCTCGGAAACAGCTCAGTGTATTTCGTTTTGCGAAATTCTGAGGGTTTACAGTTCCATATCTGCTCAAATGCACGTGCAAAAGATTCGTGTGAGCTGTAGCCGTACTGCAGCGCAACCTCCAATATGGGCACATCCTGCCTGGCAGACAGCTCCCGGGCCGCCAGCATCATTCTCCGCCGCACAATATACTCATGAACGGAAATGTTGTTCACACAGCGAAACATTTTTTCCAAAGTAGACCTGGAGCAAAAGCATGCAGCCGCCAAATCTTCTGTCCGGATGTCATCACTCAGATGGTTTTCCATATATTCCAGGGATGCCACCAACAACTCAATGTTCTGCATATAATTCCCCGCCCTTCCGCTTCGGATTAAAAGTTTCATTCCTTTTACACTTCGGTACCGTAAAGTCATTATACCAGAGCTGCCTGCAGAATACTTGACATTTTGAGTAATAGTTCAGCCATGCAGAAAAGATAGCATAGCCAACCCGCGGGAGCTTGCTCACGTCGGGCCGGCTATGCTATCTTTTCTATAGGGCGGACGCCCGTCATGAGTAAATTGGCGGAATCCCTTTCCCGACAATTTACGAATGGCATGGCTGAACTATTTCACCTGCTTGCTGCTACCTTCTGCATAGCCTGCCCGCGGGAGCTTGCTCACGTCGGGCCGGCAATCCTCCTATTTATTTTCATCCAGGTAAAGCTGCACCCGATTGTTAATCACCTCGATTACCTCCTCCGCACTCTTGTACCCCTTAAAATATTCCTCTGCCTCATTGAGGATTATTTCCAGAACGAATGCAGTCCGGACAGGCTGGTAACGCGCCTCTTCGATGGCATTGATATACTCGGCCTTCCATTCCTCCGAAACCACCACCCCTTCATACGGTACATTCAAGTATCCCATCCCTGCTTCCCGCCGGGTTCCCTTCGTGATAGTATACTCTGTCCATTCCCTGAAATACTCCCTGTTCACGGGTGCACTCCCCATGAGCATGGAGACCGTATCGGAAGACACGCCCTGGATCTCATCCCCAAGCAGGAAACGGATAAACTCCCAGGCGCCATCCTTATGAACAGAGTTTGCATTAATCGCCAAGATAGCATAAGAATCGGCATCTGCATAGCAGCCATCATCGAAAAGAGGGCCGCAGATCACCTCTCCCTTTGCTTCCAGCCCTGCCGAATGGGAAAACGTAAACACATTTTGAAAGCTGTTCCCGCCTGCTACCGCCAGCGTCGGGGACTTACGCCCGTCATCTCCGTAGCGTGCGGCGGCCTCCAACATCTTTCGGAACAGCTCCGTATCGAAATTGCAGCTGCCCTGCCCCCAATCAACCATCCCCCAAAGGCTTTCCGTCCATTCCAGCCATTCCTGCAGCACCTGATCCGCCCCATACCCGCTTGCATACAGGCATTCCCCTTCTCTGGCAAGCAGCGCATCCACAAGGGTCTCCATATCCGGCGTATTCCGGCTTCCCAGTACTTCCTCCCGGATCGTCCTCTGCCAGATCCATGTCCGGTAAACTGCCCCATAGATCTTCTCCCCTTGCCGCCAGGCGGAAAAAACCAGAGGGAAATAGTCCTCTTCCCGGATGCCGTCAGCTTCCATATAAGGCTTCAGGTCCTCCAACGCCCCCTTCTCCAACATCCCGCTGACATAATCCGCCATCAGGTCACTGCCATAGAGAAGGTCCGGCCCGTTGCCGGCGTTCATCTGCACGCTGGTCAGCCGGGCAAAGTCCTCCAGATTCTCCTGATTCACACATTCCTCCAGGATCACATGGTAAGAACTGTTTTTCTGATTAAACAAGGCAATCGCTTTCCTGAAGTCATCAAAAACCAAAGTGCCCGCCCGCACTACAATGGGAATCCGTTCCACCTTCTCCATCTGCAGCCGCTCCAGCAGACAATCCGCTCCGTCGGCATCGGACTGCAGAATCTCTACCCTGCCGGTTTCCGGCATCCGAAAGTCCTGCTGCGTCATGTCAATATGCCTTCCATAGGAGGTTCCGGCAAAGTACAGAACCGGAACTGCCCCGCCCTCTGTTTCGTCCACGGCAACTACTCTCAGGTTATCGTCCTCATTACAATAGCCCAGCACAGCCGGGGAATCCCCCTTACTTCCCAAAACTGCCGGAAAATCCCGCTGAAAAGGGAGCTCTGTCACAGACTCTGAAAGGATTCTCCCTGTGGACGGATCCAGCTCCGCCAGCCGGATCTGCTCTTCCTCCTCTTCCTGCAGCAGCAGGTAGACCCGACCGTCCTCCGTCTGACAAAAGTCCCTTATGGAAATCCCCGGCTCCGTTACTGCTTCATAAAGAACCCCGCCCGAGGCCAGAATGCGTACAATCGTTATCTGGGGCAGGCTGGCATCGCCGGTATCCTTTGAAAAAACATAATTGGTACGATAGCAGTAGAAATCGCCCTCCTTATCCATATACCATTCATACTTATCGGAAATTCTTTCGTATATACAATATTGCTCCGGCGCATCCTGCAGCAGAAGCTCCTCGCTCCCATCCGCCCTGTACAGCCGCACATTCACGCCCCCCGGAGACGCTTCCGCCCAGAGCTGTACCGGTTCCCCCTTCCAGAACTGCGTACTTAAAGGGAGGTAAAACGTCCCTCCCCCGGCTATGGTGTCCCCCACTCCCCGCTCCTGGTCGTTCTGCTCCCACAGCCCCAGGTCAAAAGGAGCTTCCGTTTCCACCCTGAAGTCATAGTACTCCGTCCTTTCCGCCAGGGCCGTCAGGTCGTCTTCCGGCGCCATCCCCCGCCAGACGCTTTCATCCGACGTATCCCTCTTCCCTCCGCAGGCAGTAAGGAGGAAACAAAGCAGAAGCACTCCCGATAACATCAATAAGATATATTTTTTCATATTACTGGTCTCCTGTAGAAAGCCTCTCCGCTAACTATACATATACCTACATGGATTTGTTCACGGTTTTCGATACAGATATAAGAAAATTGCCTGAACCGTCCCCCTGCGCGTACTTCCCGGCGTAATAAAGTAAAATGCTCAGCTTTATTATATCGCTATCTCCAATCATATTAAAACAAATTTTTGCATACTTCCATTTCAAACTGCTACAGCCGGCTCTTACCAAGCTGTTCCTGCAGCCTGCTGTAAAAATCCTTCTGATAGTTCAGCCGCTCCGCCAGCATCCGCCTGGCTGTCTCCGTAGCCGTCCCTTCGGCCAGGCGGGCTTCCACCCATCTCAGCTTTTCCGCCAGCCAGATTTCCTTTTCCTCCAGGGATTTCTCACTGAACCTGTTAAACTGCATTCCTTCATAAATGCGATATACATCAAAACGGTCCACGTCATCCGCCTCGCTTACACTCCGGGCAAAGGCCGTAGCTTCCCCCGGAAAATCCGCCTTACCGTCCACATGTATGGCAATGCCGTAGCAGATTTCCTGAATACGGGATGCCTCCATGCCCAGGCTCTCCAGAAAGGGCCTTGCAATCTGCGCGGAACGCCTGCCGTGATTCCCCCATTCCTCCCCGCTGCCCCATTCCTCACTATAGGAAACGTCATGCAGCAGGCCTGCGATCACCAGGCCTTCCACATCCATCCCTTCCCCCTCTGCAATCAGCCTTGCTGCATTAGCCACCCGGAAAGAATGCTCCAGCCGGTAGCTTTTCTCCAAAGGATGCTCCTTCATCCACGGGCCGTTGTCAAAGGATGCCTGCAGAAATGCTGCCGTTTTCTCAATCCATACTGTTATTTCACACATCCTGATCCTCCTCCTTCACCCTCTTCCGCCTGCCGAAGGCTGCTGTCCTGACGCCGCTATCTTTTCCCTGGAATCCTCTCTCACCACATCCCGCAGCCTCTTCAAATACTCTGCAAAGTCGCACTCCTTCGTTCCATACGTCATCTGCAGGTCATATTCCAGCGGAATCCAGGTGGAAAGATCCGCCTCGTTATGCTGTATCAGGGCTTCCAGCTTATCCAATGCTTTATACAGCCTGGCCTCTGCCGTCCGCAGCTCTCCCATCTCCGCAAACAGCTGCGCCGTCTCCTGTCTGTAGGGCTGCGGAAGCAGTCTGACCAGCCCGGCCACTGCATCCTCCTCCACCGCCTCGTCCCCATCCGTCTTTTCAAAACAGGGGATGTCTCCGGTAACGGCCTCACCCATATCATGAAACAGGCACATCTGAATGACCCTGTCTATATTGACCTCCGGAAATTCGTCCTTGACCAGATATGCCATCAGCGCCAGCCGCCAGCTGTGCTCCGCCACGCTCTCCGGCCGTCCCGAAGATGTATAGGAATGGCGCGTATTGCATTTCAGCTTCTCCGCCACCTCCAGAAAATTAAGGTATGTCCTTATATCCACTGCCTTCTCCTTTGCTCAAAAATGCCCTCAAAACAGGCAGAAATCACTTACCTTGCCTGCTTTGAAGGCCTTTTGTTATCCGATTTGATTCCATGGAGCATTATGCGTTATCACCACAACCCCGTCCAGACTTCTCTTTACCTCACCGGGCTCGGTTTCTGCCTTTATTCCGCCTGGCTTACGAATCATTTCATCCTTCTTTGCAGAGGGACCCTTTATGGCCGGAATACCGGATGCCGCATTTCGCAGCTTCTCCTGACGTGCCTTCAGCTCGGCACGTTTCCCGTCTGCACTGCCGCCCCGCAGCTCATCCTGCCTGATTTCTCCCCTGAGGAGCACAATACCGCCTTCCATTCTGGATATGACCGCATTCCGCCGCCTTGTCTGCTCTTTGGCAATGCTTCCTGCCGCGACGGAATGTAATTCGTCCCGGGTAAAGTCAGTACCGCCGAGCTTCTCTTCCTTGTCCTTCTCTTCCCTGGGGCTTACCGTCTGCCGGTTTTCCTTCTCGTCCCTGGGGCTTACCCCCTGTCCCCTTTCCTTCTCACTCTTTTGACTCGTGGCCCGAATGTTTTCCTTCACACCCCTGGGGTCTACTGCCTGAATGCTTTCCTTCCCTGTTTCCCCATCCGGGCTCTTCTCCGTACCTCTCTTTTCCGCGGTTTCCGCAACCGGCACAGCCTTCTTCTCTTCCTCTGCCTGAATCCGGCTCTTTTGCCCCTTTGTATCCTCCGCAGACAGCTCCTCCGAGCGGCCTTCTCTGTTCTGTTCTCTCTGAACCTCCGTCTGACGCTGCCTTAAGCGGGTATTAAGGGTACTCAGCTCATGCTGAAGCTCCTGCTTCTTCTCGGACCGCTCGTCAGCAGGCATCTCCCGTTTTGAAGAAAGTCCCTGTTTCTGCCGCTGCACCTCGGAAATCTCATTCTGAATATTCCTGCTGACGGCATCCACAGGCTGGGCCGCCTTCTGCGGAGTTGTCTTCCCCTGCCGGGACGCCTTCTCCTGCTGAACCGTTTTCTCCCGTTGAACTGGTTCTCTCTGCCTGTCCATGGCTGCGCCCGGCACCTTTACACTGCCAATTCCCATACTTCCTCCTTTCCGTCCTGTTCTGCCGATTAATATGTTACTGTTATTATACTCTTTGCGGCAAAAAAGTGCAATCATGAATCACTTTGATTTTTCCCATTGTCAGCATATCCATAACCGTTCAGACACCCCTGCCGCAAAGTCAATTTTACGCTCCTATGCAGTTTTGCTTCAAGTAAGCGGATATTTCGCCGGACATCAGCCTGGAATTAAAGCCAGTCCAAAATTTCTCCAATGTCTCCGTTGATACAAATGGTTTTCTTTTCTATTTCATCAGGTACATATGCCTCTCCCTTGTTCAGGCAGGCATAAACGGCATCTTTCCATTCGTGGGTCATGCGCCAAAAGCTGTATTTTACAATTGTCGGTGTATTGAATCCGACTGCTGCCTCTAAAAACAGCACTTTCATATTCTGGTGTCTGCGTAAGAATTCTGCGTACCGCTCCGAAGCCAGATGCCACCCTCCATCCTCTGCAAAAGTATGGTCTGTCCGGAGGTTCATGCTCATGGGCTCCCCGCACTTCGGGCAATGGGGAACAAGCTCTGACGGAACTACCATTTCTGGTGATGCGCCTTCCGGCAGGATCAACGCACCGTCAGCATCAATACCATAGCCCTGCGCTTTAACCATTTCCCGAATAACAGCCTCATTGTCGTAAGTATTCTGATGGCACGGCCTGCTGCACTGGAACAGCCCATAATCTCCCTGTGTGTAAAAAAGCCGGTGTTTATCAAATCCTGCCTTTTGGAAGCAATGGTCTACATTCGTTGTCAGCACGAAATAATCCTTGTCTTTCACCAGGCCGTACAGCTTGTGGTAGACTGGCTTCGGGGCATCCATATACCGGTTGATATAAATATACCGGCTCCAGTATGCCCAATGTTCTTCCAGGGTATCATATGGGTGGAACCCGCCGGAATACATATCCCTGAAATAATACTTTTCCGCAAAGTCATGGAAGTATCTTTCAAAACGTTCTCCTGTATAAGTAAAGCCCGCGGAAGCAGAAAGACCTGCACCAGCACCGATCACTACGGCATCCGCTTTGTCCAGGGCCTCACGCAGCCTGTCAAAGCCATTTGGCGTGTCCCCTGCTTTGGAAGTACTCCAGCCATACATTATGCGCACCGCCTTTCTTCATATTCTGCTACTGGTGCACAAATTTCCGCTTTACCCCAGCAGTCGTTGATAGATTTCATAGTCGCTGTCCTTAAACACATTGAAAATCACCTCCATCGTGCTGTGCGGATTCTTTTTTTGCCAGTCCTCTATCGTCCGGATTGCTGTTTCAGCAGCCTTTTCATTGGGAAAATGAAACTCTCCCGTGGAAATACAGCAAAAGGCAATGCTTTTCAGCTGATGTGCCGCCCCCAGCTCCAGACAGGAACGATAACAGTCCGCCAGCAGGTCACAATCCCGCCGTGTAACCTTCCCACGGACAATCGGCCCCACCGTGTGAAGCACATAACGGCAGGGAAGATTGTAAGCTTTTGTGATTTTTGCCTTTCCCGCAGGCTCCTCTGTTTTCTGCCCATCCATAATGCGGGCGCATTCCAGCCGCAGCTGTACCCCTGCGGCGGAATGGATGGCATTGTCAATGCACCCGTGGCAGGGAATGAAGCAGCCTAACAGGGCGCCGTTCGCCGCATTGACAATGGCGTCACACCGAAGCGTGGTAATATCCCCCTGCCAGAGATAGATTCGATTCCGCACAGGCTGCAGGTCAGTAATATCCGTAATCCCCTTTTGTGCGGTTTCCTCCTGCAAATACTGGTCCTGTATTTGTAGAAATTCCCCGGATACAGGGTTCGGCATACGGATATTGAACAGGGAACGAAGAAGCTTTTTCTGTTCCCCCTCATTGGCAGGAATGGGAATGTCCGCATATTGGGGCTGTTCCCCCAGAAGTGCCTTGATTAAATAAATTCTCTTTTCTGCTTGTGTCATCTCAAACTTGCCCCCTCCAATTAAGCTGCCCTCCATGATGCCGCTCCGCGGAATCACACATCCCAAAGCCGGCAAACCGGCCTGTGAAAAGTACTTCTTGGCAAAACGCCTTCCGGCGTGAGCTTGAGAAGTACTTTTCACGCCACCCGGTTATGCGAAAAAGAAGCCTGCCGTCATATCAAGGTAATTTTGGCCGCTGTACTGCGGATACTGCCTGCCAACCTCCGTCTTAAATTCGTCTGCATTCCGAACCTCTGCGGCAATTTTCTTAAGATTCTCCAGATAATCAATCTTTGTCCGGGCATCCTTCAAATCCTCAGGGGTATAGTGGGAGGTAAGGATCAGGTCATAGCCCTTATCAATGTAGCTGCCAAGCTCTGCAATCATTGCGTCTGCATGGCCTGCGCCTGCAACAATGGAGTGGCAGTCATGCCCCAGCATATGAGTATACACTGCGTTGATTTCCGGTATTTCCACATCAAAAGCTTCTTCTGTTTCCTTAATGACAAAGTCGATGCCGCCGATGGTTATCCTGCCCGGCTCGATCACATTCGTAATCTTGTGAACGGAGGCGTCAAAGATTTCTCCGAATGTACCGGCAAAATTCTCAATCAGACTCTTGCCGCCGCCGTTTTGAGAATAAAGGACCGCGTTGCGGGTGGCATACTTGGGAACGTCGGGAAGAAAGGCCGCCCCGGCGCGCCGCTACCACGCTGGCGCCAACCTTCATGCT
>CAJTKW010000008.1:0-64955 GCA_910577035.1 uncultured Acetatifactor sp. | reverse complement strand
GCGCCGTGGTAGGCAATAAGCATTCCCGCAACCTCAACCTTTTCAAGATATTCGGCAAGCTCCCTGCTGTTGTCAAAGAAACACGGCGATTCCAGGACAACAGCCCTGCCGTTCTTTTCCATGATAAATACCTCATCATTAATAAAATCATTGGTCTTGTACGCGTGGAGCTTTACGCCCCCAAAATCGTAGACGTTCATTTCACCCTTCGCGAGCTTTACGGTTTCAAACTTCATTTCCATCATGATAATCCCTCCTGCATTTTATAAATAGATTTTTTCGCGGCTTGTATTTTCCCGCCTGCAGGATTATAATATCTCCGTAAGGAAAAAACGTAAAGTAAGCACTTTATTGTGCCATAGTCACCAAAAAGAAACTATTGTGTAAAAATGAGGGTTACAATGGGAAAAAATTTGCCTGCATGTCCTGTGGAAACTACCCTGATGCTCATCAGCGACCGCTGGAAGGTATTGATTATCCGAGATTTACTGGAGGGTACAAGAAGATTTGGCGAGTTAAAAAAATCCGTGGGGAACGTATCCCAGAAGGTCCTGACCGCAAACCTGCGCTCCATGGAGGACAGCGGTCTTTTGACCCGCAAGGTCTATCCGGAGGTACCGCCCCGGGTGGAATATACCCTCACGGAAACAGGGTACAGCCTGAAACCGGTGCTGGACGCCATGACCGAGTGGGGAACGGAATATAAGCGCAAAAACAGCTGACCGGTTACAGGATCTTCAACCCTTCCTGCCCGTTCGGCCTCCCCGGTAACCTTTCATTTTCCTCCCTCTTAATCAGCACCACCGCAACATCATTGACATTGGTGCCGGTCGGTCCCGTTTTAATCAGTCCCCCCGCTTCCTCCAGCGCCATATAGGCATTGTTGTCCTGCAGCACCTGATAAATGTCAATCCCTTTGGCACACAGGCGCTCTTTGGTCTCTCCGTCGCAATATCCCCCGGCGGCATCCGTGGGGCCGTCCGTTCCGTCGCTTCCGATGCTGAAGACGGCGGTATCCTGTAATCCGGAGATTCCTTCCGCGGCGGCCAGCGCCAGCTCCTGATTCCGGCCCCCCTTTCCGGATCCGGTCAGATGTACAATGGTCTCGCCCCCTGCCAGAAAGGCCAGGCTGCGCCCCGTGTCCTGATGGGTCTTTGCAATGGAGGCCAGGAAGCTTCCCGCCTCCCTGGCTTCACAGCATAACCGGTCTGTCAGGAGCAACGGCTGATACCCCAGGGCTTCGCAGGCCCGGGCCGCCGCCAGACACAGATTCCTGACGCTTCCCGTAACCACGGTTTCCACATTGTCCAACTCCTTCGGGGTTTCCTCCCTTAACAGCTCCATGGCCCGGCCGCTGAGCAGGAGACGGTATTTCCTGACCACCGCCAGCGCCTGTTCACAGGTACTGCTGTCAGGATATGCGGGACCGGAGGCGATCATGTCCAACGGATCCCCCAATATATCGCTTACTATGATGCTGTACACCCTTGCAGGAGCGCAGGCTTTTGCAAAGCGTCCCCCCTTTACGGCGGAGAGCCGCTTGCGTATGGTATTCATCTCCGTAATGTCCGCCCCGCAGGCCAGAAGCTGTTTCGTAAGCATCGAAAGCTCCCTCCCGTCGATCAGGGGCTTCTCAAAAAGGGCAGATCCTCCCCCGGAGAGCAGAAAGACCACGGTATCTTCTTCTTTTAAGTTTTCTGCCAGATCCAAAGCCGCCTGAGTGCCCCGGAAGGAATTTTCATCCGGCACGGGATGCCCGGCTTCAAAGCAGTGAACCTTGGGAATGTCACCCTTCACATGCCCGTATTTGGTCACGCACACCCCGGCCTGCAGCCTGTCCCCCAGAATGCCTGCGGCCGTCCCGGCCATCTGCCATGCCGCTTTGCCCGTCGCCACCAGATACACCCTGCCTCCGCCGAAGGTTTTCCCGGCCAATGCCCGGGCTACCGCCTCGTCCGGCATCACCCCCTGTAACGCGGCCTCTATGATCCTGTCCGCATCCCTTTTCAAACCCATGGCACCTCTCCCGCCTTCTGCTCATTTCCAGATCTCATCTTCCCGCCTTTTGTGGAGCTTACGCCGGACCAGGTGGTAAATCCCCCTGAGCACGGAAAAGACGAAAAACATACAGATAAAACCAACCACGCCAAATACAATATCCGCGAAATCCATAACTCCTGTGTGTGTAACGCGCTGGCCGATTTCTATGGCAAAGGTAATGACGATAATCAGCGTAAATACGTAGATCCAGCTGATTACCATGGTATGGTTATGTCTGACAAGCCATTTGAAAACAGGATGAACCACAAAGATCATCCCCATTCCCAACGCCCCGATAATCAGGAAATGAAGCTCCTTGTCCGTAAAATTGTATTCATAAGCATCATTCAGCTGTAACAGCCAGTTATGCACCTTTGCTATCATTTCCACGATCCAGTACAAAAATCTGCTCATATCCATAGTACCTCCCACTGTGCTTTCTCATCTGCATTCCTGCCTTCCTGAACCTGCAGGACTTCAGAGGTATCATACCATAAAATGCACCGAAAAGATAGTGTTTGGCGCAAAGGCCCGGGATAAACTATGTTCTCCCGCAACGGTTCCGTACCCTGTCCCAACCGTCACAGGGCTTGTTGACTTTCGCCAATTATTATTGTGTAACGTATGGAATGTTGTAAAATAATATGATATAATGGTTATCCGAAACTGCTTTGGTAACTATCCGGTATTCTCTGGAGGGAAAAAATGAATCGTATTTACAGCTATATTCTGTCGGAATACTCAGCCATCATTTCCGTGGTCGGCACGATCCTGGGATTTGTTCTGACAATCGCAGGAAACAGTAAAAATAAAAAGCACACCAGAAATCTGGGAATAGGTCTGTTGGTGTTTTTTATTCTGTTCTCTTTCGTCATCATAATGTTGCACTATAATGAATACAAAAAGCAGGAGACTTCCACTTCCCCTGACCCCGCATATACCTCTTCTCCCGAAGGCAGCAACCCGGGTGAGCCGGTTCCCGCCCCCACGCTCCCCGCTTCCCCGGAACCCACCGTCCCTGCCTCCCCGGAACCCACCGTCCCTGCTTCCCCGGAACCCACCGTCCCCGCTTCCCCGGAACCCACCGTCCCCGCTTCCTCCGAAACGGTGGCCGATGTTCCCAACGAATCTTCCACGGCGGATGCCGAAAACACCTCCACCCCAGAGCCGCAGCCCACCTCCACTGTCCGGAATTCACCGGAACCCCTGCCGTCCGGCTCATCCGCGGCAGACGCTGACACCACCCCCGCACCGGGAGCCGGCTCCTCCGATGTATTAGAAGTAACCGCTATCCCTGACAACAGCTTTACTGCGGCAATGATCGCTGCTTCGGAGGAATCGGTCCCTCCCGCAGAAATCGAAACCGTTTCCGGCTATATAGCTTCTGACGGGCAGAAGGACCCCTATCCCTTTACCCCCGGTATAAGCGGTATCTACCGCTTTTTCTTCTCCGATGTAGCGGACGGTACCGACTTCCGCCTCAGCATCCTGTCCTCAGGCAATGAACTGCTGAAATCGGACTATAATCTGGATGACGGCGACGGATTGACCGCTGCACTGACCGGAGGGAAAAGTTATATCATACAGGTAGAACAATATCGAAATACCGGCAGCTATACACTGAATTTCGGAAAGCAAAAACAGACAGTAGATATTTCACAATTAACGGCGGTCTCGGACAGCATTCAATACACCGACCAGGAAAATATCTATTCCTTTGCCACGCAGTACACCGGGCTGCACCGCTTTGAATTTTCCGACGTACCGGACGGTACGGACTTTAAACTCTTTATACTCAATTCCGGATTGGAGCAGCTCAAATATGACTATGACCTTGACAACGGCGACGGACTGAGTGTTTCGCTCACCGCCGGAAAAACCTATTACGTCAAAGCCGTACAATACAGGAATACAGGCACCTATACCCTTAATATAGGTGTTAAGAAGATGATCCCTGACATTTCCTCATTTACAACAATACATGACAGTATCCAGTACACGGATCAGGAAAACGATTATTCCTTCACCGCAGTACGGGATGGATTACACAGATTTGAATTCTCCGATGTACCGGACGGCACCGACTTAAAGCTCTTTATACTCAATTCCGGATTGGAACAGCTCAAATATGACTATGACCTTGACAACGGCGACGGATTGGACGTTTTGCTCACCGCCGGGCAGACCTGTTACATCCGGGCAGTGCAATATCGAAAAACTGGCTCTTATACATTAAATGTGGGAATCAAAAAGGAGTGCCTGGACATATCCGGCTATACGGCAGTGCGCGATTCCTCGCAATATACGGATCAGGAAAACGATTATTCCTTCACCGCTGCCAGCGACGGAATCTACCGGTTTGAATTCTCCGATGTGCCGGAGGGCACTGACTATAAGCTTTTCATCTTTAATTCCGGGTGGGAACAGATGAAATACGACTACGACCTCGACAATGGCGACGGCCTGGAAGTGTCCCTGTCAGGCGGACAGACATGCTTTGTCCGAGTATGCCAATATCGGAACTACGGAAATTACCAGCTGAATATTCTCTTAAAATAGGATCTGGCTGATACCAATACTGCTTTATTTCAGCAGCTTACATTTCCTGGCAATCCGCACCAGCAGATGGCCCTTGGGGAAGCTCTTCAGCTCCGCCTCCGACACCCCCCGGAACAGAATCAGCAGGGCAAAATAGAGCACCGCCCCAATCAAAATCGCCGGGATCACGGAAATCCGCGGGGACTTCGTCAGCATCAGCAGGGCCTCATACACCGCCCAGGCTGTCGCCCCCATAAAGGCGGAAGCCAGCAGCGGGACCAGGAAGGTGCGGAAAATCTCCTGGCGATAGCCGATGGCCTTGCGCACGGAAATCTGGTTCAGGATGCACATGGATCCCGAATACACAATATTGGCTATGGCTATGGCATACAGATCCAGCCCGGTAAAGAGCAGCAGCGCCGCCACCGCCGACTGCAGCATCAGGGAAAGCCCCGCGTTGAGGATGGGGGCATTCAGCCTCCCCAATCCCTGCAGAATCTGGCTGTTTAAGGTAGACAGGCTGTAGAAAACCACGGACACCGCCAGCGCCATCAACAGACCGGTGGCAAGATCCTCCGACTCCTGCGTATTTTTAAACAGCAGGGCGGTTACCGGCCTGGCCAGGACAAACAGGCCCACCGCACAGGGAATGGAGATAATCATGGTGGTCTTCACCGCAAGCCCCACCTTATCCCTTGCCTCCCCGATCCTTTTGGCCGCGGTCAGCTGGGCAACGGCGGGAAGCATGGCTGCCGCCATGGCCGAGGCAAAAGCCACAGGGATATTGGCGATGGTCTGGGACTGTCCGGAAAACACGCCCCAGCGGGAATGGATCTCCACCGTATCCAGCTCCCGCAAAGCAGGCAGAACCCTGGTATACAAAATATTGTTTACCGTACCGCTCAGCTGATAGACTGCCGTACTTAAGATAAAGGGCGTTACCACCAGGGTAATGGTCTTTAAAATGGAGCCGTAGGAAGCCACGTCCTCATGTTCGTCACCGTGCACCCGTCTGTGGATCAGCCCCTTGTTCAGAGCATACATACCCAGCATAAACAAAAGCGCCGTCAGCACCCCTGCTCCCGTTCCCATGGCACTGCCCACGGCGCCCCTGGTGCCCCACAGCACCTTCCCCTCTCTGTCCGCCGGAATCTCCATGGAGGCAAAGCTGCTGCGAATCAGGAGATACGCGGCACCCACGCTGACAATGGCATTTGCAATCTGCTCCAGGATCTGGGAAACAGAGGTCTGGGCCATGCTCTTATGGGCCTGAAAATATCCTCGCAGCACCCCCAGAATACCATACACAAAAATCGTGGGCGCAAAGGTACGCAGCACCGGCATCACTTCCGGCTCCACAAACAGGCCTGCCCCGAAGAACAGGATCAGGCTGGCCACGCCCCCCACCGCCAGCACATAGCCCAAAGCGCAGAGGAACATTTTATGGGCGGCCCGGTATTCTTTGAGCGCCAGCTTCTGGGCAATCACTTTGGAGATAGCCGCCGGAATGCTGTAAGAGGAAATCATCAGCACGATATTGTAAAAATTAAACGCAGTATTATAATACCCCATTCCCAGGTCGCCGATGACACGATGTAAAGGGCTCCTGTAAAGGAGCCCTATTACTCTGCTTATCATTCCGGCTGCTGCTAAGATACCGGCCTGCACAAGGAAGGAATTATCCTTCCTCAAGGAATTATCCTTCTGTTTTAAACTGTTGTTTCCCATCCAACCTCTGTTTCAGCTCCCATCTGCACACCGCGTTCCGCTCCGGCTGCACAAACAATTCACGAAACCAGCCAGTCATACATTTCCTGATACTTCCTTGCGGAGGTATACCAGGAAAAGTCTGCCGCCATCGCTCTGTCCACCATCTTGTTCCATTCCCGCTTCCGGTCATAGTAGATGCGTTCCGCATAGCGCACGGCATTCAGCATTTCATGGGCGTTATAATTGACAAAGCTGAAACCTGTTCCCGTTCCTTCGTATTCATTATATGCCTGTACCGTGTCTTTCAGACCCCCTGTCTCCCGCACAATGGGAAGCGTACCATAGCGCAGGGCCATGAGCTGGCTTAAGCCGCAGGGCTCAAACAGGGAAGGCATCAGAAACGCGTCACAGGAAGCATAGATCTTATGGGACAGTGCATCGGAATAATAAATATTTGCAGATACCTTATCCCCGTATTTCCAGTCAAAGTGGCGGAACATATTTTCATACCGCTCCTCGCCGGTTCCCAGCACCACCATCTGTATATCATCCTGGCATAATTCATCCATAATATAGGCAATCAGGTCAAATCCCTTCTGATCCGTCAGCCGGGATACCACACCGATCATCATCTTCCGGTCATCCTGGCACAGCCCCAGCTCCTGCTGCAGAGCGTGCTTGTTCTTCACCTTCTCCTTGCGGAAGTTCACGGCATTGTACTGCTTTACAATATAGGGATCCGTCTCCGGATTGAATTCCTCATAATCAATACCGTTTACGATTCCCCGCAAATCATTTTTCCTGGCCTGCAGAAGTCCGTCCAGTCCTTCCCCGTAAAAAGGAGTCTTGATCTCCTCCGCATAAGTACTGCTTACCGTGGTCACTGCATCCGCGTAGACGATGCCTCCCTTCAGCAGATTTGCATCCTTATACGCCTCCAGCTTGTCGGGAGTGAAAAAGTATTCCGGCAGCCCCGTAATCCCCTGGACGGTCCTGGTATCCCATTTCCCCTGGAATTTCAGATTATGAATGGTGATAACCGACTTTATGCCGCGGTAAAAATCCGTATCCTGGAAGCGCTCTTTCAGATACACGGGAATCAGCCCCGTCTGCCAGTCATGGCAATGAAGCACCTCCGGCCTGAAACCGATCACGGGAAGCGCCGACAAAACCGCCTTGGAGAAAAAAGCATACCTCTCTATCTCCCATTTCTGATCGTCGCTGTATACTTTCGAACCGCTGAAATAATATTCGTTATCAACAAAATAATAATGTACGCCCTCTACTTCCGCTTCCAGAATTCCCACATACACATTCTTCCAGTCAAAATCCATATAGAAATGGCTGACATACCGCATCCTGTCTTTCCACTCCTGCTTCATGCAGGCGTATCTGGGGATAATAACCCTCACGTCAAAATACTGTTTGTCAATACATTTCGGAAGGGAGCCCACAACATCGGCAAGCCCGCCTGTCTTAATAAAAGGTACACCCTCTGATGCTGCAAAAAGAATTTTTTTCATCGTAACCCTCCACCGCAAAATTTCGGATCAGAAATGGCTCTGCCACTTCCCCTGCATTTTATTATACAACAGTATCATTTCAGTGGAAAGTACTTTTTTACTTCTCTTCACACTATTCCCGGTAAGACAGCCGTATTCTGTCCGCAATCAGCGCTATAAATTCGGAGTTGGTGGGCTTTCCCTTTCCCGTGTCGATGGTATAGCCGAACAATGCGTCCAGTGTCTCCATCCGTCCCCGGCTCCAGGCCACCTCAATGGCATGCCGGATCGCCCTCTCTACCCTGCTGGGCGTAGTCTGAAACCGCTTTGCTATGGTGGGATACAGTATCTTGGTAATCGAGCTGATCATCGCCGGATCCTCCACCGACATCATGATTGCCTCCCGCAGATACTGGTAGCCCTTGATGTGGGCCGGCACCCCTATCTCATGTATCATGTCGGTTACGTCCTGTTCCAGATCCCGGATCACCTCCTTCTTCTCCGCCTCCTGCACGATGCGATTACTGTCAGTCTTTGCAGAAGGAACCGTAATCATGATCTGAAATTCTTTATCCCCATTCATCAGATCTCCTAAAATTTTGTATATTCTCTCATTATCTTTCGCAGCAGTAACGTTGAGCTGTTCCATAAAAATCCTCCATTCCAAGTTGAAGAAAGTCAAAATTTCGTACTTTTCTATTATAAAAGATAAAAGTTTGATACAGCAACTCCAACTCACCGCGCTTTTCGCGCAAGTACGGCAAAAAAGCCAACAGAACGGGGTCATACTGCGGTATTCTACATTTTTCACGCCAAAAAACTTTATACGTCCTCTGCCTTCCATCACATTCCGGCGTGAAAAAGCTCCTTTCCGACTGCCTGTAAAGAATGTGAATCAGGCAGATTACAATAATAAGCATCAAAAGTTATATTTGCCTGGCACTGCTTAATATGATATAATAAGCACAGAAAATAAGTTAATCAAACTGCGGGAACAATTAGCATGTCTTTTCAAATCATTTCTTGGAAGAATATAGCCTAATATATGCAGTCTTGCAAAAAAGGAGGAGTCTTCTAATGAGTAAATTACCATCTAAAAATCTTAAATGGATCAGAAACGCCATAATAGCTGCCGAAATGATGGTGCTGTTTATTATATGGTCATTTATTCCCGAAATAATTAAGAACAATCCCATAGTTCATGTCGGAAATGGAAAATATGGACCAAGAGTAGGTTTTCTTTTATTAACACTGCTACCTCTATTAGGGCTGATTGCACATGGAGGGAGTAATTGGGATAATGAGGAGATTCACACGGACGACGCCAGAGAAAAGGCACGGATTGAGGTAGAACGGAAAACAGAAACCTTTAAAAAACAGATTCTGCTATCTATTGCTTTGTTTATTTTAGCATTCTTTGTTATTATTGTAGCAATTATTTCAGGTTGAATGTTTCTGAATAAAAGTGATTGTAAAACAGTATATTTTGAAACCTTGCAAAAATGCTGCTATGAGATCATCCATGCTGCAGAAGATTATTTTGCGGATCCGGTTCCACCAGTACGTATTTGAGATCCACCTGCATTATCATTTTCTGTAAAATATCAGTTAGGAGTTCCTCCCACATTTTACAGAAAGGCGGCCAATACAATGTCCAAAAAATCAATGCCAAGCTCATCATGGAACTGCGGGATGCCAGTCTGTCCAGGAACATGATAACTGCAACCAGACACATGTCAAAAAATTCTGTCGGTGACGTGATTGTAGTCGTCAAGCTTTGTTGTAATATATATTTATTAAAATTAATTAGATTGTTGCTTGGAGACTATCGGGGATTAAGCAATACAATGTGCATTCGTTCTTAAGCGTGTTGAAATACCTCTCCATTGGCGCATTGCCGTATGGGTATCCGGCTTTGCTCATGCTCTGGGTCACATGCGCAGATTCGCAGAACTCTACAAAAGCTTTCGATGTATACTGGCTCCCCTGGTCGCTATACAGGATTAGGCCGCTCATTAAAAGGCACTGTGAATCCAATGCTATCTTCAACGTGCGGATTGCCTGGATCATGGTCAACGCAAGGTATGCGCTGCTGTCTTTCTGCTTTGCTTTTGGCAGCGCCTTTACTGCTTCGTCAAATCTGTGCCTCGCATGGAACCAGCAGCCGGCAATCTTCAGGTCTTCCCGCGGAAGGCTGGCGTTACGTGTCCGCACACTGGATCGTCCAGTTCGCCATGTTCTGTCCGGAAATATGCAGGCCGTAACGAATAAAAACTGCCCTTGGCGGTAGAGTGGCACATCATTGACATATTTGGCGTTCCTCACGGCAGCTTCCAGTTTCTTATAGATCATCTGGAAGAGGGATCTTCTCTGGATGAATCCAGAACAAAAATATTTATTTAAATCAAAACACAATTCCTTACCACCCTGCCTTGACAACTTCCCCGGATCGGGGCACAATAATAGAAACAAAACCATTCAGCAAGGAGCCCTGTATGAGACAAATTGCCGAGGATATAAAACAAAATCATTTCAAACAGACCTACCTCCTCTATGGAGAGGAGCGTTATCTGCGGAGACAATACCGGGAAAAGCTGCGGCAGGCCCTCTGCGCCGACGGCGATACCATGAATGTCCACTTCTATGAAGGAAAAAATATTTCCGTAGGAGAAATCATCGATCTGGCGGAAACCCTGCCCTTCCTGGCAGAACGCCGGGTTATTTTCCTGTCGGACAGCGGCCTGTTCAAATCCGGGGGGGAAAAGATGGCGGAATACCTGGCTGCCCCCTGCGAAAGCACCTTCTTTGTCTTCTCGGAAAGTGAGGTGGACAAGCGGAGCAAGCTCTACAAGACTGTCCAGTCCAAAGGATATGCCGCGGAATTTGCTCCCCAGGATGAGAACACCCTGAAGCGCTGGATCGCCAGCACCCTGGCAAGGGACGGGAAGAAGATCACGGAGGGTACCGTGCAGCTGATTATTTCCAAGACAGGCACGGATATGGACAATATCCGCATGGAGCTGGAAAAGCTGGTCTGCTACTGCATGGACCGGGATGTGGTTACCGACGGGGACGTGGAGGCCGTCTGCACCACCCGCATCAGCAACCATATATTTGACATGATAAACGCCATTGCGGACAAGAAAAAGAAAGAGGCGCTGGAGCTCTATTATGATCTGCTGGCCTTAAAGGAGCCCCCCATGCGTATCCTCTTCCTCATCGCAAGACAGTGCAATATGCTGCTGCAGACAAAGGAGCTGAAGTCCGGCGGCCATGACAACCGCTCCATCGGCGCCAAAATAGGCGTGCCGCCCTTCATCGCGCAGAAATACGTGAACCAGGCGGCACGGTTTAAGGCTTCCACCCTGCGGGATGCAGTGGGGCAATGTGTCGAGGCGGAGGAAGCCGTCAAAAGCGGTCGTATGAATGATATGATGAGTGTGGAGATCCTGATACTCAGCGTTCTTCCCTGAAATATGCCAGTCCCAGATGTGCCGGGGGCTGGTTTTCCTTTTTCCTGTGAAGGCTGCCCACAATCAGCACCACAATGGTGACTACATAAGGCACCATCTGAACCAGGTCCGTCACATAGCTGGCCACGGTAAATCCCAGAAGGCTTGGCAGGAACTGATACAGCCAGTACAGGACACCGAACAGATAGGCTCCCCAAATGGCATTTAAGGGACGCCAGGTGGTAAATATCACAAGGGCCACCGCCAGCCAGCCCAGGGCCTCTATCTGCCCCGTCGTAGCCCAAATGCCGGAATTGTAATCCAGCACATAATACATACCGCCGATTCCCGATATACCCGCCCCCACACAGGTGGCCAGATACTTGTACCTTGTGACACTGATACCGGCAGCATCTGCAGTTGCAGGATTCTCTCCCACTGCCCTCAGGTTCAGTCCCACCCTGGTTCTGTTTAAAAACAGGTGGAGCGCCACTGCCAGGACAATGGCGGCATAGACCAGGAAGCCGTACCCGAACACGGTCTGCCCGATGGCTCCCAGGCCGGAAAGGAAGGGAAGCTTGCGGGTGTAAGCACTGTTTGCCAGGGGCGCTGCGGTATAGCTTTTTCCGTTTAAGATAAATACCCCGAAAAAGTTCGCTATGCCCATGCCAAAGGTTGTGAGGGCAAGTCCGGTCACATTCTGGTTGGCCCGCAGGGTAATGGTCAGGAAGCTGTAGATCAGGCCGCCCAGCATGGAAGCCGCCACACAGCACGCAAGGGACAGCAGCACGCACACTGCCCCATTGGGGGCAGAGGCAGTATTCTCATAGTAAAACGCACTGGCAAAGCCGGCAAAGCCTCCCAGATACATGATACCGGGAACGCCCAGGTTCAGATTCCCGGATTTCTCCGTCAGAATTTCCCCCATAGCCCCATACATAATGATGGTCCCGAAGGGAATCGCCCGGATAATCCATGCAATCAGATTACTCATACTATTTTGCCCTCCTTTCCCTGCGGAAGATCACTCTGTAATTGATAAAGAATTCACTTCCCAGAATGCAGAAGAGAATCATTCCCGTAATAATGGAAGCTGCATAGTCATTCAGGCTGTACGCCGACGCAATCTCCGCCGCACCCTTCTGCAGGAATATCAGCAGGAAGGAAATCAGCGCCATGTAGAACGTGTTGAACTTTGCCAGCCAGGCCACGATAATGGCGGTAAAGCCGTTGCCTCCCGCGGTGGTAGTGGAGATGGTCTGATCCCTGCCGCAGACAATGAGAAAACCGCAGAGGCCGCTGACGGCGCCGGAAATGGCCATGGTCCGCATGATAACCTTCGCCACATTGATTCCCGCATAGCGGGCCGTATTCTCCGATTCCCCCACCACGCTGATCTCATAGCCGTGCTTGGTATATTTCAGGTAGAAATACATCACAAAGGTCAGGATTAAAACCACAACAATATTGATATTGTAGCGCTGTCCGAAAAGCGTCGGAAACCAGCCGGCGCGGCTTCCCATATTCAGCTTGCCAAGGCTGGATGCCTGTCCCCGCATAATGTTCACCGCACAGGCCACAAAGCTGGTGGCCACATAGTTCATCATCAGGGTAAACAGGGTCTCATTGGTCTTCCATCTGGCCTTAAAGAAGGCAGGTATCAGCCCCCATACGGCCCCTGCGGCCACACTGGTAAGCAGCATCACCGCAAAGAGCACCGGTGCCGGCAGCCTGTCCCCCCAGTAAACCATAATCAGCGCCGTCATCAGCCCGCCCATGAGCACCTGTCCTTCCGCCCCCACATTCCAGAATTTCATTTTAAATGCCGGTGCCAGGGCGATCCCCACGCAAAGCAGGGATACCAGGTCCCGCACCGCCCAGGAAAAGCGGACCCTTGTGCCGAACGTCCCCTGGAACATGACCCCGTATACGGAGAAGGGATTCAGGCCCGTAACAAAAAATATAAACAGGGCGTCCAGTACCAGGGCCAGCAGGATTGCGGCACCCCTTGCCGCTATTTTCTGCCTCATGGCAGCCTGGTCCCGCTTTACCACCCTTATCAGCGGTTCCTTAATCTGTGTGTCACTCAATTCTACGCCCTCCGCTCATATACAAACCTACCTCTTCCTTGGCAGCCTTCCTCCCGTCCAGGATCCCGCTGACCCGTCCGCCGCACAGGACCAGTATCCTGTCACACAGCTCCAGCAGCACATCCAGGTCCTCCCCCACGTAAATCACTGCCACACCCTTTTTCTTCTGCCGGTTGAGCAGGTCATAAATGGTATAGGAGGTATTGATGTCCAGGCCCCGCACCGCATAGGCGGTCATCAGCACGATGGGGGACTCTGATATTTCCCGTCCCACCAGTACCTTCTGCACGTTACCTCCGGACAGCCTGGAAACCGGTGTATTGACTCCGGGAGTCACCACCCCCAGCTCCTTCATAATACTCTCTGCCAGATCCTGGGGCTTCTTCCTGTCCGTCAGGAAACCTCTGCCCCTGTCATAGCTTTTCAGCATCATATTGCCGGTCATACCCATGGAGCCCACCAGACCCATGCCCAGACGGTCCTCTGGGACAAAGGACATGTGAATCCCGGCATTGCGGATAATCCTGGGATTCTTCCCCACCACCTCCATGGGCGGCTCACTGCCCCCGGATTCCCTGTAATATTTGATGCTGCCGCCCTCCGCCACAGGCTGCAGGCCCGCAATGGCCTCCAGCAATTCTTTCTGTCCGTTGCCGGAAACACCGGCAATCCCCAGGATCTCCCCTCCGTATACATCAAAGGAAATATCCGATAAGATACTGACTCCTTCCTCACTGACCACGGAAATATTCCGCACCTCCAGCCGCTTCACGGGATTAACAGGCTCCGGCCTTTCAATATTCAGCGCCACCTTCTTGCCTACCATCATTTCCGTCAGCAGGCTCTCGTCAGCCTCCGAAGTCTTCACACTGCCCACATATTCACCCTTGCGCAGAATGCTCACCCTGTCGGAAATGGCAAGGACCTCATGAAGCTTGTGGGTGATAATGACCACGGACTTCCCGTCCTCCTTCATGTTGCGGATAACATTAAAGAGCTTCTCCGTCTCCTGGGGTGTCAGAACGGCTGTGGGCTCGTCCAGGATCAGAATATCCGCCCCCCTGTAGAGGGCCTTGACAATCTCCAGCGTCTGCTTCTGGGAAACGCTCATGGCATAAACCTTCTGGTCTAAATCCATTTCAAAGCTGTATTTGTTACAGATTGCCTGCGCCGCCTTCTTCACCTGGCGCAGGTCAAATTTTTCCCTGCTTTCCAGCCCCAGCGCTATATTCTCGGTGGCGGTAAACACATCTACCAGCTTGAAATGCTGATGGATCATACCGATCTGCAGGTTATAGGCATCCCTGGGCGAACGAATCTCCACAGGTCTGCCGTTTACCAGGATCTCCCCCTCGTCCGGGTAGTAAATCCCTGCAATCATATTCAGCAGGGTGGTCTTTCCGCTGCCGTTCTCTCCCAGCAGTGCCAGGATCTCCCCTTTGTATATGTCCATGGTCACGTCTTTATTGGCTGTCACCGTCCCGAATGTCTTGGTGACATGTTTCATCTGAATAGCACATTCCATGCGGCTTCTCCCTTTCCCGTTCCCAGATTTTCCCCTGCCCTGCCCCTGCCTTTCCAAAAGCAGCCGGACTGCAGCGTAGATTCCCCTGACGTAGAAAAGAGGACCAAGTGCATGTCCTCTTTTTTTACGTCAGCTCCTATTCAGCTTAATTGTTCTCGGTAATGCCGTCGATGTGCAGCAGGAAATAGGGCGCACTTCTGAAGGTAGACTCGGAGAAATAGCCATCTTTAATGGCCTCCACGGTCTCGCCCTGATAGATCGCCTTACCGGCTGCCCAATCCATAAAGGACAGATCACATTCGGCTGTGGTCACCTTTTCACCGCCCACGGTAAAGGTATTCGTGTCAAACACATGGAGGGTGCCGTTCTTCAAAGCCGCCTCCACTTCTGCAACCTTCTCCGCGGTTCCGGCCGCGCAGGAATCGCTCAGGGCGGTGACCGCCACGGCATCCTGATTATAGCCTTCCGCCCAGTCAGCCTCCAGCTCCGTGCCGTTTAACATACACTCCATGGCATGCTTATAATAGACCTTCCAGTTGTTGGTGGCAGAGGTCAGCGCAGCGGTGGGGGCCGTCTCCCTCATATCGATATTATAACCCACGGAATAGCAGACCGTTCCGTCATCCAGCAGCTTCTGCGTCGCTGCAGGGGCTCCGGTGGAATCCGCGTGCTGCCCGATAATCACGCAGCCGTCCGCGATCAGGGACTCTGCTGCCGCTCCCTCCTTGTCAATATCAAACCAGGAATTGGTGTACTCCACCTCCATGACCACCTGGGGAACAATACTCTTTACTCCCAGGAAAAACGCGGTGTAGCCGGAAACCACCTCCGCGTACGGATAAGCGCCCACATAGCCGATCTTCACATTGCCGTCCCCGTCAAAGCTGGCGGGCTGGCTCTCTGCAGTGAGTACCCCGTCGGCTATCAGCTCCTGCAGCTTCATGCCTGCCACCACACCGGATACATAGCGGGACTGGTAAACATGGGTAAACGCGTTTTTAAAGTTGGAAAGTCCGCAGATAGCGGCGAAGTCACCCGTCATGGCCACGAAGGTGACATCAGGATATTCCTGGGCTGCCTGCACCATATAGGTCTGATGCCCGTAGCTGTTGGAAAAAATAATATTGCAGCCCTGACCAACCAGGTCAACCGCTGCGTCATAACATGCAGAACTCTCAGAAACCTTGTACTTCCATACCAGCTTGTCGGAAAGGCCCAGCTCCTCCGCAGCTGCCTTGATGCCGTTGATATGGGCCGCGGTATACCCCTCCGTTTCATCCCCCAGCATGACGCAGCCGATCTTGATGTCGGATGCCTTGTCCTTGCCCTCTGAATCCCCGCAGCCAGCAAGCGTCAGCATCATTACCGCCGCCAGGATCAGACACAGTGTCTTCCTCATTTTCATAATCTCCTCCCTTTCTCCTGTGCAGACAAATCTTTACTATATCCGCCCGGCCTTTTACGCATTCCCGGGAATGTCTGCAGATTCCCAAAGCCAAACCGATATGATAGCACATTATATCTCCATCGCACAGGATTTGCAAACCTTTTTCGACATATATCAAAAAATCTATAGTTTTTTCAATCAACTTGTGCTAGCATAATGTTCAGTATGACAATTTGCACAAAAGGGAGATTTTCACATGAAACTTTTAGAGGAACGCATTCAGAGGGACGGCACGGTAAAGGAAGGGAATATTCTGAAGGTGGACAGCTTTTTAAATCATCAGATGGACGTGGAGCTGTTTGACCTGATGGGGAAGGAATTCCGGCGGCTGTTTGCCGATGCCCCCGTCAACAAGATTCTTACCATCGAAGCCTCCGGCATCGGCATCGCCTGCGTTGCGGCGCTCAGCTTCCATGTTCCCGTGGTCTTTGCCAAGAAGACGCAGACCCTGAACATTGACGGCCAGGTCTTTTCCTCCAAGGTAGACTCCTTCACCCATAAAAAGACCTATGACATTATCGTATCCAAAAAATTCCTTACCCCCGAGGATCATATCCTGATTATTGATGACTTTCTTGCCAACGGCTGTGCCGTCCTGGGACTGATCGATCTGATCCGGGCTGCCGGCGCCACCCTGGAGGGCGTGGGCATTGCCGTGGAAAAGGGGTTTCAGTCAGGAGGGCAGCGGCTCCGGGAAATGGGAATCCGTTTGGAATCTCTGGCCATTGCAGAATCCATGGATGCCTCCACGGGAAAGGTCACCTTCCGGGAGCAGCCCCGTCAGAGCTGATAAAGAGATCATTTGGAAAAGCGATCAAGCCCCGGCCACTTCCTTCTCAATACCGAAAAGATTCCTGCCCCCAGGCAGCTTCCCGTGAAATTCAACAGCAAGTCATCCACATCCACACTGCGCCCGATAAACAGCTGGCAGGTCTCGATCAGCAGCGGCAGCCCCAGGGAAAATGCCGCAATGACTGCAGGGTGTCTGTTTTTCTTCCACAGAAGGACAAGGCCAAAGCCCCAGGGAATGAACATGACAATATTTCCAATCAGATTGATCCCAAGGACCTCAACATTAAAATGTTCCATATATTGGCTGATGGCCCGGAAAGGAACCACATTCACG
This sequence comes from uncultured Acetatifactor sp., assembly GCA_910577035.1. Lineage (GTDB taxonomy): Bacteria > Bacillota > Clostridia > Lachnospirales > Lachnospiraceae > Acetatifactor. The sequence goes on along the minus strand of CAJTKW010000008.1, from coordinate 47,525 downwards.
CCCTCACCGGTTTCGATGCGCGTCAGTGCCCGGCCTGCCATCTGCCCGGGTGTCCCGTACTCCCCCTCCAGGGTCAGTGCCAGCAGCCCTGCCACGAACAGCGCGAAAGCTCCCAGGGCCCATTCCCTTGGCTGCTTCCTTTTCCAGGGCCTGCGGACCAGAAGCCAGACCGGCAGCACCGCCAACACAATAACGCCGAATTTTATGATATACAAAACCATCGTATTTTCCCCTTCCTCTTTCTCCGGGCCATAATTACCTCTCAGACCGGCCGAAGATCTCCAACGGCTCCACAGCCTTTCCGTTCCGTCCCCCCTGAGGCTGGCCGTTTCCCCATTGTCCCGCTCTGACACCCTGAGGCAGGATCATGCTGTTTCTATCGTATCTTCCGTCCCCGTCGTCATTTCCGTCGTGTACATATCGCCCGCTGTAGGTCTGTCCCTGCTCATCATAGACTGCCAGCAGCACATCCAGACTGTGCCAATCCCCGTAGGCGGCAAGGGCCAGCCTCTCCCCGTCGAAAAGGCACGCCTGCTCTTCCGGGAAAGGATTCCCGCCGTATCCGTCCTGTCCCATAGTCTCCGGGAAAACGCCCCGGCACCACTGCCGGTACTCTCCCGCTTCCTCCGCCACGAATGAAAAGCTATTGTCCGTCCAGGTCAACAGGATTCCCCCCTCCTCCTCCGACATCCTGCAAAAGGGCTCATGGCCTGTCTTTACCGGAATCCGGCGGGCAAGAACAGGAATCTCCCCCTCCAGCCGATAGACCAGGAGACTGTATCCATCCTTTTCCTCTATAACCAGGTACAACACGTCTCCTCCTTCCCCAGCCAGCATTTCCACGGGAATCATGTCCTCCGGAAAATCCTGCAGCCTCCTGACCTCTGTCAGATCCACCCTCCAGAAGCCATTCTCCTCCCGGTAAGGGAAGTAAAAGATTCCCCGGTTGCAGCCTCTGTCCGCCCACTCCTTCGTCTTCTCATTTTGCAGACAATAGACAAAGTAAATCCCTGCTCCCCCGTCAGCAGCCGCATTGCGAAGCACCACGTCCTCCTCGCTGTCAAGATGCCGGAACGCCACATTCAGCCGCTCTCCCCAGGCATCCTTTTCCACCGTCACTTCCACGCTGTCCTCTGCCGTCCGTATCTGAAAGAAATCTCTCAGGTAGCCGCAGGCTTCCACATAGTCGCCTTCGTAGGACACGGAATTCCCCTCTATCATAAAGGCAAGAGGATAACAGGGACTGTAGTCGCCCAGCCTGACAACCTCCGTATGCTTTTCCCCGTTTCCGGTCCGCTCTGCCACACCGTCAATGATTTCCCGGGACAAGCTTTCCCAATCAAACCTGGCGCTGCCCGCCGTATAGGTTTCCGTTATATCATAATTAATCTGTAAAGACAGACCGGCCTCTACCTTCTCTTTCTGCCCCTGCCAGGATACCTGCCTGGACGAAAAAGCAAAGCTGCTCTCCGTGCTGCCTTCCCCAATGGTATATTCCGTATCCCAGAGCAGCCGCCGTCCCCAGTGGGCAGGAATCCTCAGCACGATCCCTTCGGCCGCCGCCGGATCCCCGGACAGAACCTCTTCACTAATAACAATCCTGTCTTTCCCGATGTTCACCACAATCAGGGCAGCAGGCAGGGAAATCACCGCCAGTCCCGCCAGAAGCAGCCACAGAATCAAAGTCTTTTTCATTTTACCCTCCATGCTTCCCGGGGAATCCCATAATCCCGGAGCCGGCAGGCCGGCCCGTGAGAAATGCCATGTTCAAAGCGGACAGGCTTGCCGGCATTTCTCACACCAGTGCCTTGCTGACCCTGTCCGGACGGTATCCGCAGGTTTCCTTCATATAGTCTGTCAGGGTTCTGCCCTGTTCCTGCAGCTCCAGGGTACTCACATCTCCCACGATCCTTCCTTTCCGCAACACAACTGCCCTTCCCACAATTTTCTCCACCTCTTCAATCAAATGGGTAGAGAGGAGAATGGATTCCTGAGGCTCCAGAATGCCCAGCAGCATCTTGTAAAAATCTTCTCTGTTAAAAATATCGTTTCCCGCAAAGGGTTCGTCCATCAGGATATAATCCGCTCCCTGACACAGGGCCAGTATGACCTCAAACTGGTTTTTCTGTCCCGTGGAATAACCTTTCAGGGCCTCCCTCCTGGGCAGCTCAAAGAAATCCATCAAAGTGTCAAACCTTTTCTCCCGAAAGGTTCCGAAATGAAGCCGGTAAAAATCCCTGTGGGATAAGGGCGTGAGGTTTGGGAAAAAAGAATGCTCACAGGTTGCAAAAGAAAGCCTGCCTATGTTCCCGTGATGAATTCTTTCCCCGTCCAACAGAACCTTCCCCTCATAAGACTGAAAGCCCAGTATACTCTTTAGCAGGGTGGTCTTGCCTGCCCCGTTTTCCCCGAACAGTCCCACAATCTCCCCCTGCCTCAGGGTCAGGTCAATGTCCTTTAAGGCTTCCACCCCTCCCAGCTTACCGTAATACCTTTTTCCCAATCCCCTGATTTCCAGCATAGTTTTCTCCTTCTTTCCCATGCCGCCTGCGGCGGCGTCACAGGCGTCACGGCCGGCACCCCACCGGTATCACCAGCAAATACAGTCCATAGTACGTCAGATAAAGCAGCGTCAGGGCCGCTGCCGCCAGCCCCATTCCCAGAAGCGGCCCTGCCACACAGCTTTTCAGCACTGTCCACCGTCCGGGAAGCCTGCGCATCAGATAGATGCTCCTGGTCCCGCGGAAATAATAGATATAATGATAAACCATCATTGCCGTCAGGAACAGGAATAAAGGCACATACAACCCCCAATGTCCCGACACCAGCTTTCCAAAGGAAGCCGCCACTGCCCCTTCTCTCAGCACCCGCTCCCCGTCCCGGTATTCATACAGTACCTCTGCCGCCTGATGCAGGCTCATAAAAAACAGCAGGCTCAGGCCGGTCCCAAGTCCCATAAGGAGTATCGCAGCATTCCGCTCTTCTTCATACCCATACCCCGGGGGAAAATATATTTCCGGCTTCCACAAGCCGGCCTGCTTTCCGCCGGTCCGCCCTTTCTGTTTACTGTGCCCGCCTCCGCAAAGGCTTCTCTCATCCGTTTCAGTCACAGGCCTGCACCCTCTCTCCTTCCGCCTTATAAACATGCCATATGTTCAAGGAAATCACGAATAGATACAGAATCATGGAGAGCCAGTCCAACACCGTTCCCCCCAGGGGAGCTGCAAACCAGCCCGTAGTCAGGGTATATAGCAGAATCGCCGGTACATATTCCGTTTTTTCCCCTTTCCCTGTCTCTGCCGCTGCCGCTTCCACGGCAAAGGCAGACAGTAAAAGTACATTGCGCACCCACTTCTCCGCCTCCGCCATGGGCAGCAGGCAGTGCAGGAAATCAATGCGGTAAAATGCCAGAAACAGGCTCAGGGGTGAGGCATCTCCTCCCTCTGCCGCCCTTCCGTATCCTCTGATCAGCCAGATACAGAGCCAGGCCTGTACCGCAAAGAGCAGCACCAGACATGCCAGGTTATATACCGCCTTACTCCAAAAAATCCTGCTGCCGGACAGCTTCAGCCGCAGCATGGTTCCGCTGCTTTGGGAGGACAGCCGTCCTTCCGTCCATACCAGAATAAAATATATCAGTCCCAGTGCCGCAAGGAATACCAGGGAAATGTGGCTGCCCTCCACCGCCGCAGTCAGAGAACGATATTCCGTCAAGGTGTCCCCTGCCGCCTTGATGCCCCCGCGAAACAACAGCACCTCCGCAGCCGCCGCCACTGCCAGCACCGTGAGGATTTTATATATACTGCTTTCTGCCAGCAGGGCCCACAGTGCCAATGTAGGCTTTATTCCCTTTTGCTTTACTGCCTTTTGCCTTCTGCTTTTTTGCTTATTCCCTTTTGCTTTGTCCCGATCAGTCTTTTCCCTCTCCTGCCTTTCCCAGCCGTCTCTTTCCAAGCCTTCCTCTTTCCTGTCTTTCTCTTTCCTGCTTTTCTCTTCCCTGTCTTCCTCTTTCCTGTTTTCCTCTTTTCTGCCTTCCTCTTTCCTGCCTTTCTCTTTCCTGTCTTCCTCTTTCCTGCCTTTCTCTTTCCTGTCTTCCTCTTTTCTGCCGTCCTCTTTCCTGTTTTCCCTTGTCATCCTGCGCCTCCCGGCCGCCGCTTCGGCGGACATCCCACTATAATCTTTATTTCCTTTCTGCTTCCCAAATATCCTCCGCCAGACCGAACGCCTCTTCCCGGGAAACCCCCAGCCGCTTTATGGCAATTACCCATGCCTTTGTATCTTCCGTCATCAGCTCCCTGCGGATGCGCTCCACCGTCCCGGCATCCACATGGGCATAGCTCATGGCACCGGAGCGCGAGACAATGACTCCTTCCTCCTCCAGTATGTGGTATGCCTTCTGTATGGTGTTTGGATTCACCCCCAACAGCGCAGACAGTGCCCTTCTGGAAGGAATCTCTTCCTGATCCTCTATCGCTCCTGCCGCGATCTTTTGCTTTATATGCCGGATAATCTGCAGATAGATCGGACGATCTTCACCCAGTATAAAATCCTCAAACGATACCATTCCCCACGCTCCAACCGTATCAGTCGTATAATACAGTTCTCTTAACCGTATTATATGACTGATACGGTTGTCTGTCAATCCTTTATGCACATTTTTACAGCCAAAAACCCTGCAAGTCCGTGCGCATCCGCCGGAGGCTCTGAGGAAGCGATGATTTCATCAGCGCTTCCTCAGCAGCATATAAAGGGGAAATGCTTGATACTCCTGCGAACGGAATCCTTTCACAATTGCACATAATGCCTCATCACCACCTGTTCCTCCTTCGCCTCCAAGATCACTGCGCCGCCTGAATCTGTCCGAAACACATGGCTCCCTGCCTCCTCCAGCCTCTCCAGCAGTTCTCCATGGGGATGGCCGTAGCGATTATTTTGTCCGCAGGATATTACGGCTGCCTGGGGACAGGCCTGCGCCAGAAGCTCCGCCGAGGTGGAATTACGGCTTCCGTGGTGAGCCGTTTTCAGCACCGTGACGCCGGAAAGCTCAAGGCGCTGCAGCTCTGCCAGCAGCGCCTGCTCCCCCGCCCCTTCCACATCCCCCGTCAGCAGCAGGGAAAAACTGCCGAAATCCCCGTATATACATTCCGAATAGACGTTTCCTTCCGCCCCGCTGTATCCCTTCACGGGATGCAGGCAAAGAAAATGAACCTCCCCGCAGTCCCAGATATCTCCCGCCCCCAGCCAGCCCACCCGTACACCGCCTTCCCGGCCTTTTCCCGCGGCACCCGCCGCAGCCAGAAGCTCACCGAACGCTTCCTCCCTGGCCCGTTCTTCCACGGCAGGCAGAATCAATTGCCGCACTGTCAGATGATTCTCCCCGGCAAGCTCCAGCAGCTCCAAAATACCGTTCATATGATCCGTGTCGGGATGGGACAGAAAGATGCCGTCCAGCCTGCGTATACCGTAATATTTCAAAGCCGGCAGCAGCACATACTCCCCGACCTTACTGCGGCTGCTGCTGCCGCAGTCAAAAAGATAATTCACGCCCGACGCAGTCTGCACCAGACAGCAGTCTCCCTGGCCCACATCCAGGAAAATCACCCTGTTTCCTGCTGCCGGCCGGATCCCCAGCACCGGGATTGCCGCCGCAAAGAGCGCTGCACACAATACTCCTGCCGCAGCCCTCCAGAACCCGGCTTCCCCGCAGGCGCCTGCCCTGCCGGCCTTCCGGCCTCTGTCGGCACCTTGCTGTCCGGATCCTTTTCCCTGAATGCGTTTGCCTGAGGATACTCCTTTTCCTCCAGGATTTTGCCCACTGTCAACCGGCTTCGAAAGCTTTCTCCTGAACCTTAAGAGCAGCAGGGCACAGGCCAGCACCCCATAATATACAATGATCTGCCATACTTCCGGCCTTCCCGGATTCCAGGCTCCCAAGGGCAGATGGTCAAAAAGCCTGCACAACCGCTCATACCACCAGAGCACCAGACGATCCACTGCTGCCACTGCTCCCAGCCCCGGCAGCAGGCTTAAAAAACCTGTAACCAGCAGGGGTTTCATCAGGGGCAGTACCAGCAGGTTCAGCAGGATGCCCCATACCGGTATTTCATAATAGAACCATAGCTGTACCGGCAGCGTCGCCAATGTAATTGACAGACTTGCAAGGGCTGCATATCGCAGCCTCTGTAGTATCTTCCGCAACAGGAGCAGCAGGGGATTTTCCCCATACCGGTTCGGACGGGCCGGATACTCCTTCGGCACCAGCGTCGGATAGACCGCACCGATCCCCAGCACCGAGGAAAAGGACAGCAGAAACCCTGCATTCTGCAGATAATACGGATTCGCCAGCACCATACCCGCCGCAAGCATCCCCAGGGCCGTCAGCAGGTCATAGGTCCGCCCGCAGATCTCCCCCAGCATCCGGATCAGGTACATGCCGATTGCCCTGCAGGCAGATATGCTGAATCCTGTCATCATCCCGTAAAGCACCAATGCCGCACCGCCGGCCAGGGCACAGGGTACCACCTGCAGCCCCGTTCTGCGCAGCAGACGATACAGGCTCATACCGATAATGGTAATATGCAGGGAAGAAATGCTCAAGATATGGAGAATCCCGTTTCGCTTATACAACTCCTTCAGTTCCCTGTCCGTATCCCCTTTCTCTCCCAGCAGAAGGGCACACATGACTGCAGCCTCCCGCTCCGGGAGCACTCCGTACAGCCGCTCCCTCAGAAACAGCCTGAGCCGGTACAGGCCTTCCCGTACTTTCCGGCAGCGCCTGCCCACTGCCAGAATTTCCGTTTTCCGCAGCCTTCCGCCCACTCCCAGGGAGCGATAATATAGCGCCTGATCAAATTCTCCCGGATTCGTGGCCCCGGAAAAAGGCGTATAAATACCGGAGACAGCCACCCGGCTTCCCAGCGGGAGATCCGGGCAGTTGCCCATCGGTTCACATATTAATTTATCCTGATAGGAAAATGTTTCGTTGACAATTACAGATGTTACCCAGAATTTATCTTCTTCCTTTTGGCAGACCTGCCCTGTGATACACCAGGAAGTTCCCGGCTGCATACTTTCCATGCCGGTTTGGCCGGGCGGCGGATTCTCATACCCGCCCGCCGCAAGCCTGACCCACACGCAAGCCACACAAACCACTGCTGCCGCAAAAAGCGGTCTTTTCATATTAGCCTCCATGTCGTTGCTTCGCCGCGACTCAAATCATCCTTCTTTTTTACTTCCCGTTATGCCGCCGCAGGCGGCAGTGCCGCTATTGACGGCAGTGCCGCTATTGACGGCAGTGTCGGCAGAGACGACACATACAATCCGTGAAACCAAAGCGCAAAAATAGCCTTTCATACCTTATTCCAGGGTCGTCACAATATCCAGATTTCTCTCGAAGGTGTTGCTCTGAAATCCTGAGGGTGCCTCACCGTTAATCGATATTTGCACCTTATTGACATGATTCAGCTCCACCAGAGAATTCACAATGGAGTAGATGGATACGTCCGTGGAGACATTATTGACCACCGTAAGGAAATTTTCATCCAAATTCACGTAGCACACCCCGTCCTTGGTCATCACACTGATAACCTTCGTAGCCGGATTGATGGTGGGATAAAGTCCTTCCACATGCCCGCTTGGTCCCGCCAGCAGTTCGTCCACTACAAAGCGCTCCAGGGGGATATTAGTGGAATAATATTTCTCCCGGGACGCCGCAATCAGCCCCGTGCCGTCCTCGCCTGCAAAATACAGCGTTACCTTCACCTGCTCATAGGTGTTGATTTCATTGCCGTCATTATCAATAAAGCGATCGGCGTTCATCCATCCTACCGCCCGTCCCAGGCTGTCATACAGCTGATTCCCCTCCACCGTAATCCCTACATACCTGACCTTATCCAGCTGTGTCAGTGTGCGCACAATGGAAGCACGGGTCAGCACTTCCGTAGTGGTGGGCAGCTTCAGATAAGCCTGATCCACATCCAGCAGCACCTTTTCCCCGTCCCAGATTACATCCAGGACCTGAAAGCCCATCAGCAGAGGCGCCTTGTACTCCAGCTTCTCCGGATTCGTAGCCAGACACTGAATCAGCTCGTCCAGCTTTTCCTCCGTGTCCTGCCCCTCCATCACATGAGGATGGGCCTCCACCTTCGTCTCCGAGTTGCTGATATAATAAACCTGCATTGTATTTTCGTCTTCCCCGGTTTTTGTCCCGCACGCGGACAAAACCACAGCAGTCACAAGCACCGCCAGAATACTATATATCCTTCTCATATCAACCGCATACCTTTCACACATGCCGCGCAGCCGGTACAAACAATCCGTGACACCAAAGCGCAAAGGCCGCACTTCAGTCCTTAATATAACTGAGGGGAATCTTCACGGTAAAATTAGTTCCTTCTCCTTCCACACTGGTAACCGTGATGGCGCCCCGGTGCATCAGCACCGCGCTTCTGGTAATTGCAAGGCCAAGGCCCGTCCCCCCTATATCCCTGGAATGGGACTTGTCCACGCGGTAAAAGCGCTCGTAGATATGAGCCAAAGATTCCTCCGGAATTCCCAGCCCGGAATCGCTGACTGTAAAGGTAAAATACTGATGATCCGCATCCAGCTCCACCTTCACCCAGCCATGCTCCTTATTGTACTTAATCGCGTTTTCCACAAGATTCGTCATAATCAGCGTCAGCTTCACCTCGTCCACCTCGGCTACCACTGTGCGCATACTCTCAAATACCAGCTCCACATCCCTCTTTCTGGCAATGGGACGCAGCCTCTTTAAAATCAGCTCCGTCAGGTCATTGATATTCAGGGACACAATATTCATCTGCTGCACCCTGTTTTCCATCCGCACCAATGCCAGCAGGTCTGTGATAATCTGATTCTCCCTGTCAATCTCCGACACAATATCTTCCATGAATTCCCGGTACAGCTCCGCAGGCGCGTCCTCCTGCGCCAGCAGGGAATCGGCCAGCACCTTGACGGAGGTCATGGGCGTCTTGAGCTCATGGGACACGTTGGCCACAAACTCCTGCCTGGAATCGTCCAGGGTCTTCATACGTCTCAGCAGCTGATTAAAAGCCTCCACAATGTGCACCGTCTCCACATAATCCGGAACGTCAATGGTCTTATCGCTGTATCCTGCCTGCACCTCATTGATGGCCTCCGTTACCCTGTTAAAGGGCCTTGTCAGCACGGTGGAAAGGACTATGGCACAGGCCAGTATTGCCACCAGCATCAGGTTCTGCAGGATCGCCGCCTCACGGTTCAGTGCATCCATGGTGGAGATAATGGCGTCACTGGAAATACTGGTGACCATAACCCCCACAATGGAGTCGGAGCCGTCCTTAGCACCGCCCACCTCCTCAATGGGAGTGGTCATTTCTATGTAGCCGTGCTCCCTGTCATAGTTGGACATGCTTTCCCCCCGGAGACAGCGAATGACCTCCTCGGAGATCATGGTTTTCCCCTCGCTGATACCATAAGTGTCCTTTACCACCCGCAGGCTGGAATCTACAATTATAACCCGCCCTTCGTAAAGATTAGAAATCATTTCCAGTTCGGCGTTAATCACGTTTTCATTTGTCTTCGTATCGCTGAAATAATGATTGCTGAGCAGATGGTTCCCCACGATCTTAAGCTGATTCTGGACCGTAGCGGTTCTGATCTGCACCGTGCGCTCCTCATAGCTGTTCAGAATGCCGTAACGCATAAGTACACTGGGCACAATACCAATCACAAGTATAATGATAAAGATGCGCGCCTGAAGGCTGCGCAGAGAAAGGAGACTTTTCAGTTTCTCCCAATATTTTACCGCCATCCCTTACTTCCTATTCGTTATAAAAATAGTATCCTACCCCCCATTTGGTATGTACATATCTGGGCTCGCTGGGATTTTTTTCTATCTTTTCCCGAAGGCGCCTGATATGTACGTCCACTGTCCGCACATCCCCGGGATAATCCGGCCCCCACACCAACTGCAGCAGATTTTCCCTGCTGTACACTTTGTTGGGATTCAGCATCAAAAGCTCCAGAACCTCAAATTCCTTGGCGGTAAGACTGATCTCTTTTCCGGCAATATAAGCCCGCCTGCCCTCGCAGTCCAGCTTCATTTCCCCGCTCTCCACCGTTTTAGGGGACACGGCGGCATCACCCATGACACGCTTGGGCTCCATGCGGCGCATGATTGCCTTAATCCGCGCTTTCACCTCCAGAATATTAAACGGCTTGGTGATATAATCATCAGCCCCGTATTCCAGGCCAAGGATCTTGTCCATATCATCTCCCTTTGCCGTCAGCATGATAACAGGCACATTGGAAAATTCACGGATCTGCTGGCAGACCTCATATCCCGTAAGCTTTGGCAGCATGACGTCCAACAATACAATATCATACTGGTTGTTCCGCGCGTATTCCAGCGCCTCCTCCCCGTCGTATGCACAGTCCACCTGCATATTATCCTGTTCCAGACTGAAGCGTATTCCCTTTACGATCAGCTTCTCGTCGTCTACCACTAATGCCCTTTTCCCTGCCATTCTTAATCTTCCTCACTCTGTCTTGATTCTGTCTTTAATCCTGTTGTAAACACTGGTCTTGATGCCTGGCACCTTCATAATGTCCTCGCGGTTTTCAAAGAATCCGTGCTCTTCCCGGTAGCGCAGAATATCCCGGGCTCTGGACTCGCCAATCCCGGAAAGCGTACAAAGCGTCTCCGCATCTGCGGTATTGATGTTGATCAGGCCATCTCCCCCGTCCGGATCCACAGGCTCTGCCGCCTCGTCCACCGTAGGAAAATACAGCTTTTCACCGTCCTTCACCTTTGCCGCCAGATTTACCCAGTCCGTTCGTGCATCCTCCCGCAGCCCGCCTGCCGCTTCCAGCGCCGCCTCCGCTCTGCTTCCCTCCCGCAGGGCCACCACGCCCGGACAGTTGACTGCTCCGCACACATACACATAAATCCGGGAAAGCTCCTCCGATTCCGCCGTCGGGTCTGACATATGATCCGCCGTCGGGTCTGACATATGATCCGCCGTCGGGTCTGACCCATGATCCGACGTAGGATCCTTCCCCGCCTCCTTCCGGCTGTTCCCTCCGGAATCGGCTTCCGGCACATTCTTTGACACCGACATACCGCTTTCGCCCACAAGTACCAGGCCGTCCGCCTGTGTCCCGCAGCTGCACAGCAACCAGCTCAGAGCCAGACTGCATATGATGCAGCTTATTTTTTCATATCTCACCATAGTCCCTCACTTTCAGGGATTGCCTCTCTATGCTGATTAATATTATTGTAATAGAATTGTAATCTTTTTACAAGCCGCTTTTCATCATTTCCATTTAAAAATAATAATTCCCGCCACAGCCACTGCCATGCCCAATGCTTTTCTCCACTCCCAGGGCTGCTTCTCCACCCCGAACCATCCCAGCAGCTCGATCACATATGCCACCAAAAGCTGCGCCACCACAATCAGCATTACTGCTCTGGCCGGCCCCAGCATCTCCATGCCCTTTATGACCGTGTACGTGATGAACGCCCCGATGGCTCCCCCCAGCAGCATGTACTTCGGCTGTACCTGGAATACCTGCAGCAGATTACTCCTGTCCGTGAAAAGCCAGGCCCCCAGGCAGACCGCAAGAGCCGACAGCTGCACAAAAGCGCTTGCTGCCCAAATACTGGACGCCTTGGTAACCTGTGTGTTAAAGACTCCCTGTACGCTCATCAGGGCACCTGAAATCAACGCAATAAAAAAACCAATCATTGGAATACACCTGTCCTTTCTAAGCTTAAGTGTACCCGATGATCGGTTTCTTTATGCCTGATCAGTAATTTCCTTCCACCTGGGCGTCGATCTGTGCCGCCAGCTCCTGCACCTGGGCGGTCACGTCCCCGCCGTTCCATACCTGGGCAAACAGCCTCTCCAGCTGAAGCCAGAAATTTCCCGTATCCATCATCTTCGGCAGCGGAACGCTGCGGGCATATTCCAGCTTAAAAATCTGCAGCGGTCCGTTGTCCGCACCGGCGCTCGACTTTGCCGGAGCTTTCCCCGTCCTCTCGTAAAGAGAATCAGAGCACTCGTCCACCAGATAGGCGGCAAATTGATTAGCCAGTTCCTTGTGCAGGGAATATCCGTTTACCGCAACCGCATTGGTCACGGACATGGAACGGCTTTGCAGCACATCACTCACCATGGGCATCATGGCCACGCCGTAGTCAAAAGGAATCAATCCCTCTGCCTTCGCATCCGCCAGCCTTTCCACCACGTCTGTGGTAGCGATGGTAAACACGATTTTCCCGTCCACAAAATCCTGCACCGCGGACTCATAGGTAACCGTATCGGACTCAATGAAGAAAAACGGATTCAGTCCCTTGTATACCTCTAGGCAGGCAATTGCCTCATCATTAACGATCTGAATATTTGACTCGTCGTCTCCGGCATCTCCGCCCACAATCATATAATTTCCCACGATCCAGTAATTATAAAAAATATCCGACACTGCCCATGTCATAATTCCTTCCACGCCCTCGGGAAGATCAAAGGTATCGGCAAAGTTCAAAAGCTCATCCAGTGTGCCGGGAACGGCCCTCTGGAAATATTCTTCTGTCTTTGCTGCCAGAAGAGCCTCGTCCAGCGTGATACCCTCCGAATCCTCCGCAGGTTCTCCGTCCTCGGTGCCGTCTCCCAGAAGCTCTTTCTGAGCGCTCTGCCTCGCCCACTCCGCCAGATAAGTCTCATTATAGATCAGGGCGCTGGTCTCAAAGGAAAGGGGATAGGCCACGGTCTTTCCATGATAGGATACTGCCGACAGTGCGGACGCCGGAAAATTTTCCTCGGTGCACACCGCCTCCGTATCCCTGACCTCCTCCGCCAGGCCCGCCAGATACGCCTTCTCCAGCGAATCATGACTGATAATATAAGCATCAGGCATCTGCTCTTCCTCCAGAGATGCCCGGTTAATCGCTTCCAGGTACTCGCTGTCCGAGGTCAGCACCGGTATCACGTGCACATCCTCCCGCTCTCCGAAGGACACCGCCGCACTGTTTATGAAATTGGTCATGGTTTCATCGGAATACCAGAAATAAATGGTATCCTTCCTGTCGAACCAGGCCGGCCGCGATACATCCTCGGGATCGCCTGCAGGATCCAGAGTGCTCCCATACAAAACAGCCGCGGCAAAAACCACAACTGCCGCAACTGCAATTAATCTCTTTCTTAAATTCATATACTCCGCTCCAGAATTGAAATCATCTCGTCAACATTTTCCTTGCTGATAATCAGAGGAGGTACAAAACGAATGATATTTGTTCCCGCATTGATCAAGATCAGGCCGTTTTCCAGAGCGCGGCTGATGGTATCGCCCACGGGCCTGTCAAACACCAGTCCCTGCATCAATCCGGCGCCCCGTCTCCCCACGATGCAGCCATATCTTTCCTTCAGCTCCTCCAGACGCATTTCCAGATAGGGAGCCACCTCTCTCACATTCTCTATTATATGGTTCTCTTCAAATAAATCAAGCACTTTTTCCACCGCCGCACAGGCAAGAGGGTTTCCGCCGTAGGTGGTTCCGTGGTCTCCTGCGGCAAGAGAATTCTGCCCCACCCTTTCGGTCATAAGGAAAGCTCCCACAGGCACACCGCAGCCCAGCGCCTTGGCCGTAGTCATAATATCCGGCTTCACGCCGTATTTCTGCCAGGCATACATCGTGCCGGTCCTGCCCATACCGCACTGTATCTCATCCAGAATCAGGAGAATATCCCGCTGATCGCAGATTGCCCGAACCTCCCGCAGGAATTCCTCCGTGGCGGGAATCAGGCCGCCCTCTCCCTGCACCGTTTCCAGAATGATCCCGCAGGTCCTGTCCGTGATCTGTGCCTTCACGCTCTCAATGTCGTTCAGCTCCGCAAACCGGATGTTGCCGATCATGGGCTCAAAGGGCTCCCTGTATTTGGCATTACCCGTGACCGACAGCGCGCCGAAAGTCCTGCCGTGGAAGGAATGGTTCATGGCAATGATCTCATGCTCCCTGCTGCCGTCCTTCAGATAAGCGTACTTCCGCGCCGCCTTCAGCGCTCCCTCCACCGCCTCTGCCCCGGAGTTGGTGAAAAAGACCCGGTCCATACCGGAGACTTCCTTCAGCTTCTTCGCAGCCCGGATGGCAGGCCTGTTGTAATAATAGTTGGAGGTATGTATTATCTTGTCAATCTGTTCCTTCAGGGCATCATTATATGCTCTGTTATTGTACCCTAAAGCAAACACGGCGATTCCCGCCACAAAATCAAGATACTCCTTCCCCTCCATATCATAGAGCCGGACTCCGTCCCCTCTCTCCAGCACAATCTGATAGCGGTTATAGGTATGAAGCAGGGCTCTTTCCGCCTCTGCAATGTACTCCTTCATGTCCATACGTTTCATTCCTTTCATGCTTCCATAGTCTCGATCTCTTCATCGTCCACAATAGCCGTCCCAATGCCGTGGTTGGTAAAAATTTCCAGCAGCAGGCAGTGGGGAATCCTGCCGTCCAGAATGTGAACCCTTTTCACACCGCTGCGGATTGCCGAGGTACAATTGTTCAGCTTGGGCAGCATACCGCCTCCGATATAGCCTCCGGAAATCAGCTCCTCCGCCTCCGCGGCAGACAGCCTGGAGATAAAGGATGACTTGTCATGAATATCCTTGTACAGCCCTTCAATATCCGTCAGGAACGCCAGCTTTTCTGCGTTTACCGCTCTGGCAATGGCGCAGGCGGCATCGTCCGCATTGATATTATAGGTCTGGAAATGCTCGTCCAGGCCGATGGGCGCCACAATGGGAAGGAAATCCCTCTCCAGCAGATCAAACAGCACTTTCGGCATGACGTTTGTGATCTCTCCCACAAAGCCGATGTCCTGGCCGTCGGAATACTTCTTTTTCACCTGCAGAAGTCCGCCGTCCTTTCCGCTGATGCCTACAGCCTTGACTCCCAGCTCCTGCACCATGGTTACAAGGCTCTTGTTTACCTTGTTTAAGACCATCTCGGCAATCTCCATGGTCTCCTCGTCGGTGACACGAAGCCCGCCCACAAATTTTGCCTCCTTGCCTACTTTTCCCACCCAGCGGCTGATCTCCTTGCCCCCTCCGTGGACAATGATGGGCTTGAAACCCACCAGCTTTAACAGTGTTACATCCTTGATCACATTTTTCTGCAGCTCCTCGTTGCTCATGGCACTGCCGCCGTATTTCACAACGATAATTTTACGGTTGAACCTCTGTATATAGGGCAGGGCCTCAATAAGCACCTCCGCCTTCTGCAATACCTTTTCCATATCCTTTTCCATAACAGCACCTGTACCTTTCTGCCTTTCACACTTCCAGACATGCCGCCGCAGGCGGCAGTGCCGGCTTCCCCGGCACAAACAATTCGCGAAACCAAAGCGCATAGGTCACGCAAAGCGTAAAAATACCGCTTGGAAGAATCGCCGCTCTTGCGATTCTTCGAGGAATGACTTAGATTTTCTTAGGTCAGGTTTTTTCTGACCTTAGAAAATCTTCATTCCTTTCAAACTTCCCGTCATGCCGCCGCAGGCGGCACAAACAATCTGTGAAGAACGCTGCTCAAAGCGAGCTTGCTCGCTTGCGTTCTTCGGTGTGAAGCTTTAGAATTTCTTAGTCCGCGTACCTTGCGGGCTTAGAAATTCTCTTCACACTTAGCTCCTGTAATCCGCATTGATTTTCACATAGTCATAGCTTAAATCACAGCCCCAGGCAACAGCCTCCGCCTCTCCCATGTGCATATCCGCCAGCACGGTCACCTCGGGATCGGAAAGGATTCTCGTGGCTTCCTCCTCGCTGTAGTCGCAGGCCGTCCCCTGGCTGAAAATATGGATCTCACCGGAGCGGCTTTGAAAATACAGATCCACGTTCTCCGGGTCAAACTTTGCACCGGAATACCCCAGCGCGCACAGGAATCGGCCGAAATTGGCGTCATGTCCGAATATTGCCGCCTTGGACAGGGAAGAGCAGATCACGGATTTCGCCAGTATCCGGGCTTCCTCCTTCGATGCGGCTCCCACCACCCTGGCCTCAAAGAGGCAGGTAGCTCCTTCTCCGTCCCCCGCCATCTTTCTGGCCAGATAAGTGGTAACAAAGTGGAGCGCTTCACAGAAAGCCTGATAATCCGGGCCTTCCTCCACGATCTCTTCATTGCCTGCCAGGCCGTTTGCCAGCACCAGCAGCGTATCATTGGTGGAGGTATCCCCGTCCACGGAAATCATATTGAAAGAATCCACCACATCGGCACTGAGAGCCTTCTGCAGCATTTCCTTTGAAATGTTGACATCGGTGGTAATAAAGCCCAGCATGGTACACATATTGGGATGGATCATGCCGGAACCCTTGCACATGGCTCCCATGACGGCAGTCACGCCGCCTGCCTGAAATTCCACCGCAATCTCCTTCTGTACGGTATCCGTGGTCATAATGGCCCTGGCCGCATCCGTCCCGGCCTCCTCGGTATCCGCCTTTGCTGCCGCCAGCTTCTCTATACCGGTTCGGATCCTGTCTATGGGAAGCTGTGCCCCGATCACCCCTGTGGAAGCCACCAGCACGGAGTCGGCGGGAATATCCAGCAGCCCTCCCAGACATTCCGCCTCCGCCCTGCAAAAATCCATCCCCTGCTTTCCCGTACAGGCATTGGCCACACCGGAATTTGCCACCACAGCCCGGACATAAGGAGAATTGTCCACCACATTCCTGTCCCAAAGTACCGGCGCGGCCTTTACCACATTGCTGGTAAAGGTTCCCGCCGCTTTGCAGGGAACGGTACTGTACACCAGCGCCATATCCTTTCTGTTCTGATATTTTACCCCGGCCTCCACACCTGCTGCCTCAAATCCTTTCGCTGCGGTTACACCGCCCGTAATCTGTTTCATATGTCCCTTCTTTCCGCGCTCCTGCAGCGCCTGCTTCTATTTCATAAAATTCTGGAGACTGCACGTAACTATTTGTTAAAAGCCGTAATATTGGCCTCGTTCAGCGTGAAATCATAGTAATTCAGATCCTCCCGCTTCGTCCAGCCGATCCGGTTCCAGAAAGCGTTACCCACGTCATTTTTCGTAAAAGCGATCAGGCTGACCTTGTTGATCCCTTCCGCCTTCAGGGCATTCATGCAATGGACCACCATGGCCTTGCCAATGCCGTTCCTGCGGTAATCCTCCCTGACACACACATGGTACAGGCAGCCCCGCCTGCCGTCATGCCCGCAGAGAATGCCTCCCACCACAGTGCCGTCCCCGGCCACCGCCACCACACTGATCCCGGGATTCCTCTTTAAAAAACGCTCCACTCCTTCTCTGGAATCGTCGATGCTCCGAATGCCGAAACCCCGGATTGTCATCCACAGGGCCCGAAGCCCCTCATAATCCTCAG
Organism: uncultured Acetatifactor sp.; assembly: GCA_910577035.1. Classification (GTDB taxonomy): domain Bacteria; phylum Bacillota; class Clostridia; order Lachnospirales; family Lachnospiraceae; genus Acetatifactor. Next base: position 30,135 of record CAJTKW010000008.1, on the reverse strand, counting down.
TTGTCATACTTTTTAAAGAAAATACACCTTTCATGCCCGTTTCTCCGTTTCTTCCAAGATACTTTCTCCCCGTTACCCGCCCGGAATTTTCAGCCAAATACCCACTGCAGGCTGACGGGGTATTTGACCGTCTACAATTTTCGGTTGCATTCTCAGGCATTTATGATATAATGAATTTCATGGAAGCATAGCTCAGCTGGGATGAGCGCTCGCCTGACTAGCGGGAGGCCAAGGGTTCGAGCCCCTTTGCTTCCATTTTTATTTTACAGCAGCTTATACAGCCAGACCCCCCAATAACTGGTCTCCGTCTCAAAATATCCCACAAACTCCAGATTCAGCTCCGCCCCGTTGAGGATCTCGCCGCAGGAGAACAGATACTCACAGCCTAAAGCCTTCAGTGCCTCCATGTTAAATTCCAGATTTCGGTATACTATATGCCTGTCCTTCCCCAGCATCCACGCGGTTCCGGATTCCGAATTAAAGAGATAACAGCGGCTGCCCCAGTTGTCAAAATAAGCCGCCGTCTCCGGAACCTTTTCCAGCTCCTTCTCCATCACCTTTCGAAACCGGTGCTTGTATTCCAGCGAATAATTGTTAGAGTAACCGTCCACCGTGTAAAAGCCGTGCAGCAACGCAGGCGCAGGGCTCATGCCAAGGTGCGCGATCCGGTATTCACTCTTCTCCCTGCCGATGGCCTCCTCAAGATCCTCCATCAGATCCTCCGCGTACAGACTTTCCCAGGAAATGAACCCGGTCACGGCGGATCCGTTGTTCATCTGATTTACATTCCTGTAAAGATACGAATTCGCCCCAATCTGCCACATCGTAGGAAACAGGATCGCTGCCAGTACTATCAGCTTAAGGGAAGCGGCGGTTTTCAGGGTATTCCACAGAGGAGCGGCACTCAGGGCAAACTCCAGATACCAACAGGCAGGATATACCCAGTAAAAGCGGTCGATCTGAAAGTACCGCAGGACACCGCTGCAGCCGTTCCGGAAATCCGTTACAAGGGAGGATTTGCAGACACCGTAAGCAAGAGCAATTCCCACCAGTACAGCCATTCCGGCTGCTGCCGCAAGATAGCGCCGCTTTTCCGGCTTTTCCATCCTGCGGTACAGAACCGCCCCCAATACCAGCATAATCAGTATGGGAAGCAGCAGATATTTATGAAGGGACTGGGCGTGCTCCCCGCCGTTGCGGAACATATCCCAGGCAGTATTCCAGAAAGGGCTGGCCGCATTGACCTGCTCCTCCCTGTGGCTCACAAATCCGCTCTGCCCCGGCACGCGCTCCAGAAACAGCCTGTAGTTTACCCCCAGATAAGTCACAAGCAGCACCAGAAACCCTGTTACCGGCAGCTTTACCGGTTTCCTGTTCACAGCCATCCATATCAGTGCCAGCGCCCAGAAGCCCAGAACCACATAGCCGATCAGAATCAGGTGCGTCGTCAGCCCAAACAGCAGGATGGAAAAGAAGCTCAGGAAAACATGTTTCCTCTGATACAGACAGAGGAAGGCATACAGTAAAAGGGGCACCCCCATAACCGACAACCCGTAGACCGGAAGAACCGGGAGCAGGCAGAAACAGCCCGCAGCCCCGCAGGCAAGGATACTGCTGCCGGTAATCTCCTTCGCGCAGAAATACATGCCGAAGAAACCGACGGCAAACACAATTCCGTACTGAATCAAAAACGCCCAAAAAACCGGAAACATCCGATACAGGAGAATGAAAAGCACCGCCGACGGCTGCATCCCGCTGACATTGACCCCTCCCATCATCTCCGGAAATACCTCCGCTCCGGTTCCCAGATATTTGGCATGAAATACATAGCTTAAAATCGTTTCGTCCAGCTGGTCGTGATAAGGGAAGACGCAGCCCTCCCCTAAAATAATGCAGGGCAGGAAATTCACTGCCATGAGCAGGATTCCCACGATCCAAAGCGGAAATCCGTCCAGCCTGCCGATCAATCGATTGACCTTTTGCAAATCTGATTCATTCCTTTCACACAGTCTTTAAGGGAAACAGGGCACCAGCTCCAGGCCCTCGTCCTCAGGCCGCCCGAACAGCAGGTTCATATTCTGTACCGCCTGCCCGGCTGCTCCCTTCACCAGGTTATCCAGGGCGCCCATCATGATCACACGCCCCGTCCTCTCGTCAATGCAGAAATTGACATCTACATAATTACTGCCCTCCACCCATCTGGTTTCGGGACAGACTCCCTGCTCCAGTACGCGTACAAATCTCTCTTCCCGATAATATTTGTCATAGGCCGCCCTGACCTCCTCACAGGAAGGCAGGCTTCCGTCCGCCTTACGAATCAGCTTTGCATATTCCGTCACCAGGATGCCCCTGTTCATAGGCACCAGATGAGGGGTAAAATTAATCATTACCCCGCGGCCGGCGGCATACCCCAGCTGTTCCTCGATCTCGGGGGTATGGCGGTGGCTGGCCACACTGTATGCCTTTATATTTTCATTGACCTCACAGAACAGGTTATTCACCTTGGCTCCCCTGCCGGCTCCGGAGGTTCCGGACTTGGCATCCACAATCAGCGTGTCCGTGTCAATCAGCCCTTCCTTCACCAGCGGATAAGCGGTTAAAATGGCACAGGTAGTATAGCAGCCCGGATTCGCCACCAGTCGGGTCTTCTCCGTAATCCTGCCGCGGTTGATCTCACAAAGTCCGTACACGGCTTCCGGAATAAACTGAGGAGACTTATGCTCAATCCCATACCACTTTTCATATATCGCCACATCCTGCAGACGGTAGTCCGCCGACAGATCCACCACCCTGACCTTAGACAGGATCTCTTCTGTGAGCACTCCTGCCAGAAACCCCTGGGGCGTAGCGGTAAAGATCACGTCAACCTGCTCCGCCAGCTCTGCCAGATTATCGTCCCTGCAGACGTTTTCCACAAGCCGGAACATATTCCGGTATACTTCACCGTATTTCTGATCGATATAGCTTCTGGACCCATACCACACAATCTCCGCATCCCTGTGGTTCAGCAGAAGCCTTACCAGCTCCCCGCCCGCATAACCGGTAGCTCCGATAATTCCAACCTTAATCATAACACTTTCTCCTGTCTTTCCTGTAACTTCCGCCTTCCCGGGGCGCTTCCCTCGGTTTCCGGCTTCTGTCCCCGCCGTGACACCTGCGACACCTTTTTATCATACCACATTTTACGCAAATGTCCACTACTTTTTCGTATTTTTATGCAGTACTTTCCTACTTTTATTCGTTTTTGTGCATATTAACCTACTGTTTATACATTATTGGCCGGAAAATATTCATATTTATGCTTGCATTTGTATATTTTCTGATGTATAGTGTTATCAGAATAATTTACGGAGGTTATCACCAATGAAAGAAAAAGTAGTTCTGGCTTATTCCGGCGGACTGGACACCACCGCCATCATTCCCTGGCTGAAGGAGAATTTCGACTATGAAGTCATCTGCGTCTGCGTAGACTGCGGACAGGCCGAGGAGCTGGACGGCCTGGAGGAAAGAGCAAAGTCCTGCGGTGCGTCCAAGCTGTACATTGAAAATGTCATCGACGAATTCTGCGACGACTACATCGTTCCCTGCGTGCAGGCCAACGCAATCTATGAAAACAAATATCTTCTGGGCACGTCCATGGCCAGACCCCTGATTGCCAAAAAGCTGGTGGAAATTGCCCGTAAAGAAGGCGCTACAGCCATCTGCCACGGTGCCACCGGCAAGGGCAATGACCAGATCCGTTTTGAGCTGGGCATCAAGGCCCTGGCCCCCGACATCAAGATCATAGCGGCCTGGAGAAACGACAAGTGGACCATGGACTCCCGGGAATCCGAGATTGCATACTGTAAGGCTCATGGTATTGATCTTCCCTTCTCTGCGGACTCCTCCTACAGCCGTGACCGCAACATCTGGCATATCAGCCATGAAGGGCTGGAGCTGGAGGATCCCGCTAACGAGCCCAATTTCGAACACCTGCTGGTGCTGGGCACCACTCCCGAAAAGGCTCCCGACGAAGGGGAGTACGTGACCATGACCTTTGAAAAGGGTGTCCCCACCTCGGTAAACGGTAAAAAGATGAAAGTATCCGAGATAATCGGCACCCTCAACGAGCTGGGCGGAAAGCACGGCATCGGCATAATCGACATCGTGGAGAACCGGGTCGTGGGGATGAAATCCAGGGGCGTATACGAGACTCCCGGCGGAACCATCCTCATGGAGGCCCACCAGCAGCTGGAAGAGCTGATTCTGGATCGGGATACCTATGCCATGAAGAAAGAGATCGGCAGCCGCTTTGCCAGCCTGGTTTATGAAGGAAAATGGTTTACCCCCCTGCGGCTTGCGGAACAGGCATTTATCGAGGAGACCCAGAAGTACGTGACCGGCGAGGTTAAGTTCAAGCTTTACAAGGGCAACATCATCAAGGCCGGCACCACCTCTCCCTACACACTTTACAATGAAAGCATTGCTTCCTTCACCACCGGCGATCTGTATGACCACCACGATGCAGAAGGCTTCATCAATCTGTTCGGGCTGTCCTGCAAGGTTCGCGCCATGAAAATGCAGGAGCAGGGAGAAAATCTTTTCTAAGGAGCCGTCATGACTATCTTCTGGAGCTATTATACAATCATCAATATCATTGGCTTCGTGATTATGGGCGTAGATAAAAAAAGAGCCATCCGGGGTGCCTGGCGCATCTCGGAGGCTTCTTTGTTTACTACGGCGCTCCTGGGCGGAGCCCTGGGCTGCACCCTGGGTATGCAGCATTTCCGGCACAAAACGAAGCATTGGTACTTCAAATACGGGATGCCTGCCATTTTCCTGGTTCAGGCTGCCGCAATATTTTTTCTTTTCAGGGACTGACCTTTCAGCCGGCCAAAAACCTGCGCCGTCAGGTATATCAGATGCGTAATGTCCGTCGGGCGGATACTGAAGAAGCGCATCGATCTTATCCGATCAACACGCTTCTTCATGTCTGTTCGCTGTCCAATGGACCGTCCCTCCTTATAAAATTTCAGAAGTTTTCAGGTCTGCATTTTCTTCCATTTCTACCCTTGTGTCTTTCCACTTTGCCTGTGCCCTTTGCTGTAACACTCCGTCATCTTCCCATTTCATATTTGTGTTACTCTTTACAGTGTACTCATCCACATTTGTTTTGATCTTACAGCTTACTATGTTAAGCTGTATTTTATAGAAGTAATGTTTTCCTCTCTCTGTTGTAAGTTCATTATAGTGCATCTCTTTTTATTTGTCAACACCTTTTTCTGATTTTTATCATAAAATTTTAAATTTATTTTACAACTTACATTTTTCATAGCTTTTTGAGCCGCAACTCATCAGCCGTCAAAGCCAGAGCTTCCCTGCTTCCTCTCATCCAGATACATCTGCCCACGCCGGTTGATAACCTCGCTGGCCTCCCCCACGCCTTTGGAGGCGCCGAAATAATCCGCCGTCAAAGAAGCCGCCGGATCCCTTCGGATCCGGCGGCTGAAAATCAGGTTGGTTAATCGAACATGGAGATCCCATGTCTGATCTTACGATACAGCTTTTGAAAGATAACCGCAAATAACGAAACCAATATGTACATGGTAGAGAGAAAGCCTGCCGCTCCTCCGATTATAATCAAAATCCACATTCCGACGCTCATGCCTCTTCCCCCTCCTTAGTAACGGACTCCGCCTTTTCTGCAGGCGTACTTTTTTCCCTCCGAATTCGTAGATGCACCCCAGGACGCCTCCGCCCACGGCAACAATCAGGATAAATATAAAAACGATTTTTTCAACCAAAGCATTCTCCTCCAATTCGTAATTATTTACAAAAAATAAGTATTTCTGCACGCAAAACAAGCCTCCTGCCGCACAGTCACAGTGCCGGCACAGGCGTTCTAAACAGAATATCCGGAGTTGTTATGCTTTTTTACCGTCTTTTTGGTGAATAAATTTAAGGGTTCTGCGCCTGTATTGATTTTCACAGGCCTCGCAAAGAGGGAGAAATATCTCCCGGGTAAGAAGCTTCAGAAACATTGCCGCAGGAATCAGAAATACGGCCATCCACTGCCCCGGCCGCATTCCCGTGAGGAAACGGCCGCCTGAGCGGTAAACTGTAAAATGGTCCAACTGGCTTAACGTCCTGCTGTCACTGTAAAGAACGTCCGTCTGCCCGCTGCTGACTCTCTGAATACCTGCCATGCCAAAATCAGGATACGCAGAACAGGAATCCGCATGAAGCTCTTCCATGCGCACCCCCGCTAAGATCAGAATCATAAGGATAAGCAGGCACATCCATCTGTGCGCCCCCGTATGCTTTCTTCCCATTGTGCTTTCTGTTCTCCCGACTACTTTTACTGCCAAATAACTATAACAGATTTGCGGGGCTTTCGCAAGCCCCGCGCCGGGATATTCAGCCTATATTCCCCTGTTCCATCGTAAAGGTCAGCTCTACCTGCCGCAGCTTCTCTGCCACGTCCCTCTCCCCTGCCACATTTAACAGCGGGAATCCGGATTTTGACAGATGCACCCTGTGAAACGCGGTGCATCTCTTAAAATATTTTTCCCGTTCCTGGGCATGGTACGCAATCATCAGCCTGCCCTGTTCATCCCGGAAAAAGGAATTATGTCCCGGTCCCTGAATTCCCTCTATGGAGGAGGAACTGAAGACTGCAGTGGGAAGCTTCGTCCAGTTTTCCACATCCAGCAGATTTCTGCCCGCAGGTGCGGTAAGATACCCCACCACATAATAATAGCCGCCGGCATCTCCCCCGGAATAGGCCAGGTATACCGTATCCCCCAGGATCAGGGCATAAGGCCCTTCATTGTTGATGGTGCCGCTGGTATTCTCCCAGCCGTAGAGGGGCCGGGACAGCAGTACCGGCTCCGAGGTGAGCCGTTCAGGACGGCTCTCGTCCACTGTTGCAATATAGAGCATGGATCCCGTATCCTTCGGCGTACCGATGCCATACCGGTAAGACCAGCATACATAGCAGCTGTCTCCTGCCTTAAAGCAGGTCATATCCAGCGTAATGCCGTCCGTCGCCAGGGGATTTCCGTCCGCCCTGCATACCCGCACCGGTTCCTCCCAGCCGGAAGCATCCGTGATCTCTCCGCCTTCCTTCAGCCGCATCATATGGCATTGAGGCGCCCACTGCCTGCCGCCCACGGCAAAGAGGATGTACAGCACGCCGCCGATCTCATGAAATTCCGGCGCCCAGAAGGTCTGACAGAAGCCTTTTTCCTCATTGTAAGCAAGAATGCAGTGCTCCTCCGCATCCTCCGCAAAGAGCCCTTCCAGTGTGTCCGCCCTGCGCACAAACAGGCCAATGTCATTTACGTTGTCGTTGGTAGCCAGAAAATACCAGACCCCTTCCCGGAACAGCAAAACCGGATCCGCATACCCAACCGCCAGGGGAAATCCTGTATCCACAGGCTCTATTCTCCCGGCAACCCGATATTTGCCGTCCCCCAAGGCAGTCAGGCTCTCCCGGTTCCAGCACACAGGCTTATCATCCGCCGAGCCGTCGGAATAAGACACTTTCACCCGGACCTGCTCCAGCTCCTCCAGGCTCCTCAGACGCACCTGCGCCGGAACCTCCGCCGCCACGCTCTGCAAGGGCACCCAGCGCTCATAAATCCCGGCAAGCAGCCCCTCCGGAATTTCCAGCTCTTCAGCCCCGGGCACGGCCTCCTGCGCCTCCCGGCCCTTTGGCCCTGGCGCAGCCTCCGGCTTCTCCCGGCCCTCTGACCCGGGCGCGGCCTCTGTCCATTCCTGCTCACTGAAACGGACAAAATCCCTGGTTCTCCAGACCAGATAGCCGCCGCCCTCCAGGGGATTCCAGTTCTCGTCCAGCGGCTCCGCATAAATCAGATACTCATCCCCCTCCTTACACAGGCGGGGATTCCGGATTCCCCGCTCCGCAATGGTGTTATCCTCCCGGATTGCAGCCCTGGCAAACAAGATGCCATAGCCCTGGTTCAGGCTCTGAAAAGGCTTTCCCTCCCGGCCAAGCGCAAAATGCACACTGTTAGCCAGGGATGCGGGATACTTATTTTCCACGATTTTTTCCGTATATACCCTGATAATTGTCCTGTTCATACCATACCTTTCTTACCTAAAAACCTCCGCTACAGAGCTTCCCTCTTTCACAAAGGCAATAAACTTTTCCAGGGGTGCCTCACAGGTCAGCCAGCGGCCGCCCTCGCATACCTTACTGCCGTTCACATCCTGCCAGCGCCCCTTCGGCAGATAAACCCTGCGCTCCCTGCAGCCCTGCTCCGTAATGGGTGCAAACAGTATATCCTCCCCAAAGTAATACTGATCCTCCAGCTCATAGCATACCGGGTCCTCCGGATTTTCAAAGAACATGGGACGCATCAGGGGCTTGCCCTCTTTGGAAGCGATCTCCATGTGGCGGCAGATATAAGGCTTCAGCTTTTCCCGAAGCTCCACCAGCTCCTTCAGCACCTGATAAGCCCTGTCGCCGAAGCTCCAGATCTCATTGTCCCCGCCGCTTCTCTCCTTCACCCCGGGATGCCGCTCCGCCTGTCCCGGCGTCCGCAGCCTGGATCCGTGAAGCCTCATAACAGGGCAGAACAGGCCGAACTGAGCCCAACGCACGATCAACTCCCGGAAATATTCGCTCTCAATATTCCCGGAATGGAACCCGCCTATATCGCTGTTCCACCAGGGAATCCCGCACATAGCCATGGAAAGCCCCGTCTTTACACTCATGCGCAGCGCCTCAAAGGTGGAACCAATGTCCCCGTTCCAGACCAGGGAACCGTATTTCTGGCTGCCCGGATAAGCTGCCCGGGTCAGGAGGATCACCTCTTCCTCCCCTGCCTGCCTCAGCCCGTCGTAGAACATTTTGCTGTAATAGTAAGGATAGAGCATAGCCGTCTGGGCACCGTTTCCCGCGTACAGCTTCAGGTTGGAATACTGTTGGGGATGCACCTCCGGCTCCGCCTCATCCAGCCAGAAATTGTGAATTCCCCTGTCATAATAATTCCGCTTCACCTTATCCCAGACAAAAGGCCCGGTTGCCGGATTCGTAGGATCAATAAAGGTCTGTTGACCGTAGAAGTCAAATGTCCCGTATTGGCCGTTTTCCGTGCGCACCAGCATGTTAGCGTCATCCATGGCCCGGTAATTCTCGCTGGCCGGATTGATGGTAGGCCAGATGGATACCACAGGCTGGACGCCCATTTCCTTTAGCTCCCTGCACATGCCCTCCGGGTCAGGCCAGTACCTGGGGTCAAATTTCCATTCCCCCTGCTCCGTCCAGTGGAAATAATCAATGACAATTGCCGCCAGGGGAATTCCCCGGCGCTTATACTCCCTGGCAGTTTCCAGCACCTCCTCCTGGCTCTCATAGCGCAGCTTACTCTGCCAGAAGCCCGCCGCCCACTCCGGAAAGGCCGGCGCATAGCCCGTGAGATCACAGTACTTTTTCAGCACCTGGGCCGGGGTCTTTCCCCCGTACACCAGATAGTCCGCCTGATAAGCGCTGTCGGCTACCCACATGGTATGATTCTTTGTGGTCTCACAGCGCCCCGGCGCAGGATTGTTCCAGAAGAAGCCGTAGCCCAGGGAAGAATACAGCACCGGCACTGCGGACTTTGTATTATAATGCTGCAGGTTACAGGTGCTGCCCTTCCGGTCAAATATGTCCTCCTGCTCCTGCCCCAGCCCGTAAAAATGCTCTCCCGGATTGGCGTCAAATATCACCTTGATCTGATAATGGTCCCCCTCCGTATGTACGTTTCGACCGGTATAGTCACCTTCAAATTTCGTGTGCAGGATCTGCTTTCCCTCCCGGTACCAGGTCAGTACGCCTCCGTACCACGGATTACCTGCCTCTACCTTCACGGATATGCTCCCGTTGGCCAGGGTGGCACATCGGCTGTCCCCGCTGACAATTCCCTCCGACGCTTCCCCGGGAGGCAGCAGCGTCCAGTTTTCCTCACTCAGCTTACCGTTCTTTGTGGAACGGCACCTGATACAATCCTTTCCGTAAGCCTCCACCACGGTCAGCTCGTCCCGGCGGCTGAAAATGATCTTTTCCTTCTCCAGTGTTATCATCCCCATAAGCCCATTCCTTTCGTTTTCTGCATTTTCTTGCAGCTTATGATATTATTATAGTTGCAGCCCGGCTGAAATTCTTGCATTATTGTGGGAGATACTTGCACTATTTTGCTTTTCAGAGTATGATGATACCAAAGGGAGGAGCCTGTCACCATGCCCGGAAATGTAACCCTGCTGAATTCCAAGCCAGTGGAAAATATAGTACACCGTACCGATTCCCGCCCTTTCTCCCTCTACCGCACGGTGGTGGAGAAAGGAGAGCCCTGCGCGCTCTACCTCCATTGTCATTCCGAAGCGGAGCTCTTTTATCTGGAACAGGGTGCGGTGGATTTCCAGGTGGAAGGCCGCTCCTTTTCCCTGGAAGCCGGAGAAGGGATCTTTATCCCCCCGGCCCAGATTCACAGCGCAGTCAACCGAACCGACCCTGCGGCCGTCTGCTGCCACCGGGCTGTAGTATTCGACCTGAAACTGCTGGAGCAGAGCCTTCCCCCCCGTTGCCAAAATTACTTTGCCCCCCTGCAGCTTCGCCGTCCTGACTGCATCTTCCCCATCACGGCAGATCAGCCGGACAATGCCCGGCTGCTGATGCTGCTGCCCGCAATATTCTCCCTGCAGGAGCCCGAACTGGAACGTTACGAGCTCTCCCTTATGGGATCCCTGCTTCTATGCTGGCAGGAATTATACAATCTTTGCTTTTCCGGGCTCAATGCGGACTCCTCAGGCAGCGCCCTGCAAGACGAGATCCGGAAAAGCCTGGATTTCCTTCAGCACAATTTTGCCAATCCCGTGACCCTGGCAGAACTGTCAAAGCAGGCAGGCTTCAGCGAAAGCTACTTCTGTCACAACTTTAAAAGCTGCACCGGGTATACCCCTTTTGCCTATCTGAACAGGCTCCGTATTGTAAAGAGCTGTGAGCTCCTGGCCCAAACGGACAAAAAAATAACTGAGATTGCTTCCCTCTGCGGGTTCAACAATGTCAGTTATTTCAATCGCACCTTTTATAAAATGACGGGGGCTTCTCCCTCTGCCTACCGCAGGAATTCGGGCAGCCACAGCCGCGCCCCCGGAGCCACGGATTGAACCCCCGTCCAGGAATCAAGCCTCTCCGCCGGAGCACTCTTTGCCTATGCAGTCACAATGATTCCTCCTGCATTGGCATACATGCTGCTGACTCCCCTGGTATTCATAATAATGACTCGCTTAAACTCATTTTTCGCCATCATCAGCTTTTTCACCAGTTCCGCCCGGTCCGGGGCATTACAGTGGCTGATGATCAGACACCTGTCCTTTGCCTCCTTCAGCTCCTCCGTCACAAGCTCCCCCAGCCGTGCCAGCGCCTTCTTCATGCCGATACACTGGGACTTCTGCACGATCTGCCCTCTGAACCCTGCCATAATGGGCTTAATGTTCAGGGTGGACGCCACCAGCGCTTTCACCGACGAAAGTCTTCCGTTTTTCCGCAGCGTCTCCAGATTATCCAGTACAAAGTATGTGAGGACGCTGTTTCGGAATCGTTCCACCTTTTCCACTGTCTTTTCAAAGGAAAGCCCTTCCTCTTCCAGCTCCATCAGCTTCAGCACAAGCTGGGTCTCCCCGCCGCTGGCAGACTCGGAGTCAAACACATGTATTTTCTTCTCACCGTGCTCTTCTTCGTAAAGATTTGCTGCCAGTACCGCACTGTTATAGCTTCCGCTGAGCTTGGCCGAAAGAGTAATCACATAGATTCTGTCTGCATCCGACAGATAAGCATCCATATAGCGTTCCGGTGACGGACAGGCAGACCTGGGACATACCTTCGACTCTGCTACCTTCTCCAGGAATTCCTTTTGGTCGAAGCTCTCGTCATCCAGGACGTGATACTCCCCCACAAAAAGCTCCAGAGGTATGATCTGAATCCTTCCGTCCTTCTGCAATTCTTCCGGCAGCTCGCAGCAGCTGTCAACCACAATCTTGTAACTCACACGAACCTCCCTCTCGCCGTTTTTCGGCATGTCCTGCCGTTTATGGCGCACCTTTCAGGCCTTTTCGATTTCCGCCCTTTTCAGTTATTATAACCTTTTCATATAGTTTTTATTACTACATGAAGGATAGCATAAAAATCCCTCCATGTAAAGAAAAAGATTGTGTACATCCTGTTAAATTTGTACTATACTGGTATCAGTTCAGTGATGTCTGAACCGTTACCGGTACTGTAATAATTCGCTTACTCCGAACATCGCACACAGAAAGGCAGACATGACAGCATTTCAGATCACTTCCATGAAAAACTTTATGAGCCGGCTTCTGGCTTCCGATACCTTTGACTGCTTCCTGCTGGAAGAAGCGCTTATCAGTACCGCCAACACTTATACCATTGACGGCCGCATCAATCAGGACTTTTTCAAAGGGGAAGAAACGGATTCCGGATTACCCGTTTATGAATTCCGCCCCTGGTCCGAAATAAAAGGGCTGTGCTTCGACCTGATCAAAGGCAGACGCACACCCCTGTTTTTCCGCTTTGTACTGCATCTGATGCCGGAGAAGGCCGCCGCATTGCTGCAAAAGGAAAACTGCGGCATCGATCCTTCCCAGATCAAGGCTCTGGTACTGACCATCCGCTACGACGGCTCAAAAGCGGTACTGACCACCGGAACCTCCTTTCATTCCTTCGTCCTGTCAAAAGAGCCCGATGCCATCTGGGACCGGGCCCTGACCAAATACCTAGCCGGAAAGGGTATTGATTTCGAAGAACTCATTTCCTGAAAGTCACTTCATTTTAGGCTTAAAGACCAGGCTCGCCAGATAGCCGAATATCAGGGCGGCAGACGTACCCACTGCACCTGCCTTAAAGCCGCCTGCAAAAAGGCCCAGCAGCCCCTGCTCGTCCACGGCTTCTTTTACGCCCTTCATCAGGACATTCCCGAACCCAAGCAGCGGCACGCCTGCCCCGGCCCCCGCAAACTCCTGAAAGGGCTCATACCAGCCGAAGACACTGATCACCGCTCCCGTCACCACTAAGAGCACCATAATGCGCCCCGGCATCATTTTCGTCTTTTCCATCAGGATCTGCACCAGGGCACAGATCAGTCCGCCTACCCAAAAAGCATTCACATAATCCATCATAACGCAACTCCTTTTTCCATAAGGGCTTTTGTCATAGTTTCTGATGGATGTTATCATTTTATACACTCATTTTTTATGTTTTTTACGCTGCTTTTCCTTGTTTTTATACGGCACTTCCCTGCCCTCATGCCCGTCTTTCCTGCTCTTTGCCGCTTTCGGAGCGCCGCCCCTGGGGAAGCTGTACCAGGATCACCGCCCCGAATACCAGAATACAGCCCAGAATCTGCCTGCCCGTCATAGTCTGGTCCGTCTTCAGAAAACCGATCCGGTATGCAATCCAGCCGGAAACCGTGGCAAATACCGATTCCAGGCTTAAAAGGAGCGCCGCCACCGTGGGATTCACTCCCTTCTGTCCTATAATCTGCAGGGTATATGCCACTCCGCAGCTCAGTATCCCGGCATAGGCCAGCGATCCTGCCCCCTCCCACAGCTGGCTCCAGGTGGGGTGCTCCCAAAGAAGCGCCCCGCCGGTACAGAGGACTCCGCAGACCGCAAACTGGATACAGGAAATCATTACCCCGTCCGCCCCGGGCGAAAAGAAATCCACCAGCAAAATATGGGCCGTAAACACAATGGCACAGCAGAAGACCAGAATATCGCCCCTGCCCAGAGACAGGCGTTCCGTCATACACAGCAGGTACATTCCGGCTGCCGCCGCCACCGTTCCCGCCCAGACTATCTTTGATGCCCTGCGCCCAAAAAAGATTCCCGCAATGGGAACAAAAATAATATACAGCGTAGTAATAAACCCTGCTTTGCCCACTGTCGTATATTGGAGCCCGTATTGTTGAAGCGTACTTGCCGCCGTAAGGGCAAGTCCGCACCAGATTCCTCCCCAAAAGGTTCTCCCCCGGTCTGTTTTTCCCCTCTTTTCCCTTTTTGCTCCGGCTGCCCTCCCGGACAGGAAAATATACAGCGCCAGCACCAGAGACCCGATCAGCGAGCGGACACCGTTGAAGGTCAGCGGCCCCATATAGTCCATTCCTTTACTCTGGGAGACAAACGCCATCCCCCAGATAAAGGCAGCCAGCAACAGGTAAAAGCTGCAGAGCACCCTTGTCCGGTGTTTCATTTCAACCTCCCCGCAATTTCCGCCACGATCTCCCGCAGCATCCTGCCTTCACACGCAACCGTCAGATGGGCATATTTCTCATACAGGGGACGGCGTTCCTCATACAGGGCCTCCAGCGTCTGCCCCGGCCGCAGAGTCACACCCCGTTCGTTCAAATCTCCCAGACGCATCCGCAGTTCCCCGCAGGACAGCTTCAGATAGACCATTGTACCTCTCTCCCGCAGGTACTCCATGGCTTCCCTGCCGTAGACCGCGCTCCCTCCCGTGGCAATCACACATCTTTCCGTATTCAAAGAAGCATTCACTTCATTCTCCAGCTGCCAGAAACCCTCGATTCCCTTCTCTTCAATCAGCTCATGAAGCAGCTTTCCGCATTTCTCCTGAAGCACCAGGTCAGAGTCCACAAAGCGGTACCCCAGCCTTTTGGCCAGCACTACCCCCACCGTACTCTTTCCCGCTCCAGGCATTCCAATCAGAACCACCGTATCCTTCATATATATTTCCTCATAATTCCACACAAAGGGCTGTCGCACTGCACCGGAGAAGCAGTACGACAGCCCATGCTTTTGACGTATTAAACTTCCGCGATTACCTCGATCTCGCAAAGCACGTTCTTCGGAAGCGTCTTCACCGCCACGCAGCTCCTGGCGGGCTTTTCCGTGAAATACCTGGCGTATACCTCATTAAAAGCAGCGAAATCTCCCATATCCGCCAGAAAACAGGACGTCTTTGCCACCCTTGTATAATCCGTCCCTGCCGCTGTCAGCAGCTCCCCGATATTCCTGCAGACCCGTTCCGCCTGGGACGCAATATCCGTCCCCTCAATCTCACCCGTCGCCGGGTCGATGGGAATCTGGCCTGAGGCAAAGAGCAGGCCGTTTACAATTATCCCCTGGGAATACGGCCCGATGGCCGCAGGTGCCTTTTCCGTTGAAATTTTCTTTAACATAGGAATCTCCTTTTCTGATGCTGTTTTTCTGATGCTACATTTGGTATGCTATTCTGTTTCCGGCTCGTCAAACTCTGCCGTGACATAAAAGCCTCTGGCATTTTCAATGACATCCGTCACCACGCCTCTGCTGCTCTTCAGCCGGTCCCGGAAAGGAATATTGGCCGACATGGCAAGGGCCGGATCGATTGTATAATAATAGTTGCTGGGAAGCACCCCTTCCGTCACGGTGATTTCCTGCCCCGCCTCCAGAAGCCCCGGTCGCTCCATCTTAAATTCCATCCTGCGCAATTCCTTCACTCCCCTGTCTGCTGACACTTATTATAAACCGCTTTTCCAAATTCCGCAAGCAGTCCTGAGAATCCTTTCCACCGCCGCCTCGGCATGGGTGGGCAGCTCTCCCGGCTGCCGGGCCGGCATCCCTGCTTTCCCGCCTTCCGTTCCTGTCTTTCCGCTTTCCGCCCCCGGTCCCCTGCCTTCCGCGAAGGCCTGCAGGGCGTATTTTGCCAGCAGGCCCGAGACGCGCCCCCGCTCCACGGTATCCTCGGTGCCCAGCACCACCACCACCAGATCATGCTCCATAACCCCGTCATCCGCCGCCAGGGACGTCACCAGGCAGGCGCCGGCTTTATTGGTAGTTCCTGTCTTCAGGCCGGTAACACCGGGCAGATTGTACAGGAGGGGATTGGTATTTTTCGCCGTGTACCCGTTAGCGCTTAAAACCGCTTCCCGCAAAGACGTGATGTCCTTAACCTGGGGATATACCCGCAGGAGATATGAGGCCAGCCGGAACATATCCGATGCGCTCATACGGTTCTGGCACTTGGCGGGAACGGGATCCTCCGTATAGACGGGCAGACCGTTGCTGTTGAAAAAGAGGGCCTGGGAAAGTCCCAGCTCCCGGGCCTTCCGGTTCATCCTTTCCACAAAGGCCTCCTCCGAGCCGGCAAGCCCTTCGGCCAGACACAACGCACACTCATTGCTGGAGGGCAGGAGAGCCCCCAGCAGCAGATCCTGCACCGTAATCTGCTCCCCCTGCTTCAGGGAGATGACACCGTCGTCCGAAGCCGCCAGCGCACTTGCTTTCCCGGAAACGGTAAAGACGTCCTCCGCCGTGATCTCCCCTGTCCCGATGGCCTCCATGGCCAGAAGGCAGGTCATAAGCTTGGAGGTACTGGCAATGGGGCAGGGCACATCGGACTGGTACTGATAATAAACCTCTCCCGTGGTGGCATCCCCCACCAGCACACCGTTGACCCCGTAAAAATATCCTGCCTGTTCCAGTTCGGCCGGCAGCACGCGCAGGGGGCTCCCGGTATCAATCTGCAGCAGCCCGTCCCCGGAAGCGGTAATGTCCATATCCAGGATCATGGCCAGATCCGCCGCCATCATAAAGCAATCATAATCGCCGGAGGCCAGTTTCATAATCAATGTATAATAGCGCACATCCTGCCCGCTTACTTTAAATTCGTTCCTGCGCAGGGTAAGGTTCGGATCCCTGCCGGTCTCCCAGGTGGCATTTTCCGTGCCCGCAGGCACATAGCCCTCTCCCGGATTCAGGGAAACGGCGTTTTTCCTGACCTCCAGGGAAAATTCCTTCCCCGTTCCCTTTAAAAGCATGGCCAGGTCCCGCAGGGAGAGATAGGTATTGTGTTCATAGCTGTAATCCAGCGTCTTTACCGTGTATACGGTGCCGCCGTCCACCTGTACCTGACAGGTCCCGGAAATTTCATAGCTGGCGGCCGCCTTAAGGGGCAGCACGGAGCAAAACAGGATTACGGCCAGCAAAACACAGCTTGTTTTCCGCAATATCGTTTTCATATCCATTCACCTCTGCCGGAAACCCCGACAAATCCATCATTTCCTCAGGGCTCCCTCAAAATATACCGCATCACCGGACCGTCCTCCCCGGCCAGGATCAAATCTGCCCCCTGCCGGATGCAGCGCTCCGACCTCGGGGGACCCGGAGCATCGGTATCATATTCCCGGATCAGGAAGCCCTCCGCCATCTCATAGGTACCGCTGCCGCCATACCGGGCCTGCAGCTCTTCCCGGGAAGGGAGCAGGACGGGCCCGCAGGCCCGCAGATACTCCACGGCGGACATACCGAAGGTCTCCCGAATCAGCGCCTCCACGGCATCCTCC
The DNA here is from genome assembly GCA_910577035.1 of uncultured Acetatifactor sp. GTDB lineage: Bacteria > Bacillota > Clostridia > Lachnospirales > Lachnospiraceae > Acetatifactor. The sequence goes on along the minus strand of CAJTKW010000008.1, from coordinate 12,793 downwards.
TCCGTACTTCCCGTATAGCCTGCCAGCTGAAGCCTCCGGGCCACAAGCTTGCGAAAGGTACCGGCAAGCGCCTCATAGGCAGCCTGCTCACAGGCATCATAGCTTTCCGGCAGAATCTCCCCGTGGAAGGTTCCCCCGGACCGGGTGGTCTGCTCCAGTGTCAGATCCGCCTGAATGCTCAACTCCTGCATACAGGCTTCCAGATCATCCAGGGAGACGGTAACGGCTTCTATCTCCTGCAGCCAGCCATACGCGGCGGCCGCAGCCTGCTCCGTCATGTCCAGCTTTGCGGTCCACTCCCCGGAAAGCTTCTTATCCTCCGGGGAAGAAAAGTACAGATACGCCAGCAGGACAGTGGAAATACTCAGCGTCAGGAATAAAAGTACAGATACGGTTTTTCTCATGGCTTTTTTCGTTTTCATGTAATAAAGGTAGCTTATTTCGGCCGAATTGTCAACGTCCGTTCACTCCCACTGCAGATTTACCGACCGCTTGACCAAATATCCGTTTTCCCCGCTTTCCAGGAATTCCAGCCTCCCGTCGCCCCTGTTGCAGAATGTGCGACCGGTTTCCCCGCCGCTTTCTTCCTGCTCCAGAACCAGCCAGGCCGCCTCCGGAGGAACCTTCAGCTCCCACAGCTCCGCCGCCCACAATTCCGTAAGCTCTTCGTTTCCCATGCTCCCGAGAATACTGCCGTCCTCCCGGAAAAACAGCAGCTCCTGCGCCCCGGGCAGATCCGCATAAGTAATGTGCAGGGTATAGCTGCTGCCCTCCTTCTTCTCCTCCTCTCCCTTGCGGAACGTCCTTTCCCAGGACATGCTGTGAGACATGGTCTCCCCGCTCATCCCCGTTCCGGAGGCTAATCCGGTACCCGGCAGCAGATAGACCTCCCCCGCCGTAGTCTGGTAAATCGGATTAAAATAGTAACAACCGCTCCTTCCCTGCTCCACATAGACCGTAGCCTCCGCCGAGTCCGTATCTCCCGATACCCAGTGTACATCCGAAAAGATTTCGTCTCCCATAATGTAACCGGCATAGATCCCGGATTCTTCCTCCCATACTTTGAGGTCACAGAGCGCATATCCTTCTATTCCTTCAAAGGCCACGCCGTCAGGACGGCCGGATTGGTCATAGAGGACAATGCCGGGAATTTTAACGTCCTCTTCCACAAAGGCCACCTTCCCGTCCGGGCCCATCTTCAGCTCCGGCGTACCGCTGTGAAGATGCTGCTCCGTAATCAGGAAACCCGCCAGCCGGTCTTCCTCCCGGGCGGGGACCTCCTCCCGTGCAAGGCTGCAGCCGGTCAGGAGACAGATCGAAAGGCACAGGGCGGGCAGAAGCCGCTGCCCGGCCCGGCGGCCAATCCGGCGCCGCACTGTTTCACCACCCCGATCCGCCGCCTGATTCGTATCGTTTCCGTTCCCGCCTTTATTCATACGCTTCTTCTCCTTCCTGCTGCCCGTCATTCAGTTTCCCGTCAAATTTCAAAATATCTCCCACATCGCACTGCAGATAATAGCAAATGCGGTTAATGGTGCCAAATCGTACTCCCTTCGCCTTTCCGCTGCGCAGAATGGACAGATTTGCCTCCGTAATCCCCACCAGTGCACACAGTTCTTTAGAGGTCATATGTCGTTCCCGCAGGAGCTCATCCAGATGAATTCGTATTCCCATGCTTTCTCCCTTCCGCCATGCAGACGGTACTTAAGGAAACGCTGATGAAATCATCCCTTCCTTAAACAAACAGTTGATTGTCCTCCTGCAGCTTTTTGCCCTCCAGCCAGAACCGGGAAAGCAGCAGCACTCCCAGCATGACAATCATCTGCCGAAGGGGAAGGACAAGGACGAAACTGGTACTGTAAATATACCCGGCAAGCGCCACCTGCAGCAGGTTCACGCACACATTGCCCCCCAGGACCGCTCCCAGGAAGTATCCGCTCAGCTTCATCAAGCCCTGCAGCCGCTTCAGGCTCTTCTCCTGGAAGCTTCCCTGTTCGCAGCTGCGCAGAAAGCCTATCGCTGCCACCCCCAGAATCAGCTCCAGCGCCTGGGGGAGATAACGGCAGAGCATCTGCAGTATCAGGACAAAGCGGCTCAGCCCGATGCTCCTATCCCCCCGGCCCATGGACGGCCCGGCCGCAGGCAGCCAGTCCATGGACTTCCGGTCCGGCTCCGACACGGCCGCTCCCACAGACCTCCAGGCCTCCCGAAGCTCTCCGCCGCCCTGAAACAGGATCCCTATGATTGCCAATACCACATAAACGCCCAGCAGAAGCTCCAGGCTGCGCAGCAGCTTTACCCTTCCCGGATTTGTGCCGTTCCCCAGGAACCGCAGCAAAAGCCAGCTTAAGAGCACACTGTCTATGGTCAGGGAAACGGCACATTTCCCGATCTCCCCCATGCCTGCCGCAAATAAGTACCCCTCCAGATAAGAAGGATTTACCAGCAGCCAGAGACCGGGAAACAGCACAAGGCTCAGCACCGGCAGCAGCAGGTCCGCCCTGCTGCCCTTTCCCCGCCGGGCCAGCAGGATCCCGCAGACCGGCGGCCATCCGCACAACACCAGATACAGGATCCAGGCTGCCGCGTTTCCGCCAGCACCCGCCAGGGACATTTTTCTGAGCAGGATTCCCGCCTGCTCCCAGGGAAACGCAATATAACCCATTTGTCCTCCTTTTCTGCCTCGATGGGCAAAATTATTGTTTAACAATAATCCTATATTTAAAAAATACACGAAAAATTATTGTTTGTCAATAATTTTTCGCGTATTTCCCACTCCCCTTAAAACAATACTTCTGCTTCCCCGCTGCCTGCAAAACCGATGGTGAGATGATGCCCGTCCTCCATCCGGTACGGCAGCTCACGCTCTCCGTCCCCGGCCTTAACCGGCTGAGTGACATTCATCAGCTTCACCAAACAGGGCTTCCCGGCAGTAACCTCAATTTTGCAGGTATTCCCGCTTCTCGATACATAAACCCGGGATACCACGTTTCCGTCCTCATCATATACCGCGGATTCCAGGGTCTGTCCGTCCTTCACGCGGTACACCCGGAAGGTCACGCCGTCGGCATAGTCGTAAACGGCATTTTCATTGCGGGCGCCTTCCGCTACAATGCTCCCCTCCTTTACATAAAGAGGAATGCTCAGATAACCATGCTTCTCCCTGTACCATTTTCCGCCTTCTCTTTCCTCACCGGTAAGATAATTGGTCCAGATCCCATCCGGCAGATAATACTCTGCCATGCTGTCCTCCCGGAAAATCGGCGCCACCAGCAGAGAGTCGCCCAGCATATATTGAGAGGCAAGATAAGCACAGTTCCTGTCCTCCGGGAATTCCAGCGGCATACTGCGCATCATGGGGATACCGGTTCTTGAAGTTTCCACTGCATTGCGGTACAGATAAGGCATCAGAGATGCCTTCAGCCGTGCAAAAAAGCGCACCACATCCACCGCTTCCTCATCGTAGGCCCAGGGCACACGATATGACGTGGAGCCGTGAAGCCGGGAATGGGTGGAGAGCAGGCCAAAGGCACACCATCTCTTGTAAACGTCCGGTGTGGAGGTACTTTCAAAGCCGCCGATGTCATGGCTCCAGAAGCCGAAGCCGGAGCTGGTCAGAGACAGCCCGCCCCGCAGGCTCTCTTCCATGGACACATAATCGGACCAACAGTCACCGCCCCAGTGTACAGGGAATTTCTGTCCGCCCGCGGTGGCCGAACGGGCAAAGAGGACTGCCTCCTTCTCTCCTTTTTTCTTTTTAATCACCTCGTAAACCGTCTTATTATAAAGGTATGTATAGTAATTGTGCATCTTCCCGGGATCCGAGCCGTCATAATACACACAGTCCGTGGGAATCCGCTCACCAAAGTCCGTTTTAAAGCAATCCACCCCCATATCCATCAGGGCTTCCAGCTTGCCCGCATACCATTTACAGGCTTCCGGATTGGTAAAGTCCACAATGGCCAGACCCGGCTGCCACATATCCCACTGCCACACGTCGCCGTTTTCTCGCTTTAAAAAGTACCCGCCTTCCACACCCTCCTTGAATATGGAAGATTCCTGCCCCACATAGCTGTTGATCCAGACGCAGATCTTCAGCCCCTTGTCATGAAGCCGGCCCAGCATTCCTTTCGGGTCAGGGAAGACTCTGGAATCCCAGGTAAAGTCACACCAGGAGAAATCCTTCATCCAGAAGCAGTCAAAATGAAATACGGAGAGGGGAATCTTTCTTTCCAGCATCCCGTCCACAAAGCTGTTGACCGTAGCCTCATCATAATTGGTGGTAAAAGAGGTGGACAGCCACAGTCCGAAGGTCCAGGGCGCAGGCAGGGACGGTTTCCCCGTCATATCCGTGTACCGCACCAGCACATCCTTCATGGTCGGCCCGTTAATCAGGAAATAATCCAGTTCCTCCCCTGCCACGGTAAAACCCACCTTCGTTACCATCTCGCTGGCAACCTCAAAGGAAACCCGCTCCGGATGGTTGACAAACACGCCGTAGCCTTTGTTAGAAAGGTAGAAGGGAATATTCTTATACGACTGCTCCGTACTGGTTCCCCCGTCCTCATTCCAGATGTCTATGCTCTGGCCGTTCCTGACAAATGCCCCGAATCGCTCGCCCAGCCCGTAGATCAATTCTCCCACCCCCAGGGAGAGCTGTTCCCGCATATAGGCATCATCCTGCCTGTGGTTATAGTAGTCTCCCTTCCAGTCCGTTTTCACATATGCAAGATCCTTTGCCCCGCTGGAGGTCAGTTTCTCCTCCCCCCGCCAGAAGGTAATCCCGCCGTTTTGCTTACAAACCTCCACTCTGAGGCTGCCGTTTCTTACGGTCAGCATTTCTTTTGTATCCTCGGCCTGCATAAGTCCCCTCTCAGACTCTGCAAGTTCAAAGGACGGAGTCTTACGCTGTACTCCCAGATAATGGAAGGTCTGTATCCGCAGCACCTCCGGGTAGGGCGCGGAAATCCGAATCGTGAGATTAATGCCGCCCAATGTGGCCCCTCTGCTGTTGATCCTGCCGGTAGGCGCACAGAGCGTTACCTGATCCTGTTCCACCCTGGTAAAATACACCTCCGCCGGTGAAAAGCACGCAGTCCCTTCCTTTTGCAGCCAACAACCGTTACTGAATTTCATACCGTTCTTCCTCCTGCACTCATATTTTTACAATCAATCCCCCTGATATTTCCCTGTAACCGCTTCAAGGACTATGATACCATAGCCCTTGTCTTTCCACAACTATTCCTGCTGTTCGAAAAAAATTTCCCGTGTCTTTCCGCTATACGGACTCGATTACCAGTCCATGGGCAATGCCAGGCACACTCTTTCCCTCGTTGAAGCTTGTCTTACTGAGCAGGGCCCCTGTGGGCATGAAAAGCACCTTTTTCCAGTTCCTTTCCTCCAGCTGCTTCAAAATATAAGCCGACAGAGTGACCGCCGAGCAGCCGCAGCCGCTTCCGCCGGCATGGGTATCCTGGGAATCCCCGTCATATATTTCAATCCCGCAGTCAATATGCCGGTCGGAAATGTCGATCCCCTTCTCCCGAAGCAGGTCAATGAGCACTCTCTGCCCCACCTTTCCCAGGTCCCCTGTAATGATTTTATCGTAATCTTCCGGTTGACTGTTGAAGTCATTCAGGTGCTGTTCAATGGTGGACGCCGCAGCAGGAGCCATGCAGGCTCCCATATTCATGGAATCCTTCAGCCCATAATCCACAATCTTTCCCACCGTCATGCCCGTGATCCGCGCCCTGGCCGTCCTCCCGCCGGTATTTCCCGTATTCTCCTCCGTGCCTCCGCTCTTTGCCGCCGCTTCATTTCCAAGCACGAACGCCCCGCTGCCCGTCACCGTCCACGTGGCGGAAAGGGGGCGCTGGTTGCCGTAATCCAGGGGAAATCGAAATTCCTTCTCTGCACTGGCATAATGACTGGAGGTGGCACAGACCACCCTGTCCGCAAATCCCCCTGCAATGCTCATGACTCCCAGAGTCAATGACTCGCCACAGGTGGAACACGCCCCATATACACCAAGTAGTGGTATCTGATAGCTGGCTATACCAAATGATGTGGCAATAGATTGACCAAGCAAGTCACCGGCAAAGACAAAGGAGATGTCCTCCGCCTTTACTCCTGCCTTGGTCAATGCCAGATTGACGGCCTTCTTCTGGATGGTGCTCTCCGCCTCCTCCCAGGTCTCACAGCCAAACATATCATCCTCTCCCACGGCGTCAAACAATAGTCCCAATGGCCCCTGCCCTTCTTTGGTTCCTACCACGCTTCCGCTGTTTAAGATATAAACCGGCTGTTCCGGCCTCATACTGGCCTTTCCCATTTTTTGATTCCTGCTCATAAATAAATTCCTCCGGATTTCTGGCTTTTTACTCCAGTATTTCTCTCCGAAGGAATTTTTATTCATTTCGATCTTTCACAATTGGCTTTTCCTGCGCCGGCTTACTGACTGTCCTCCACCACATATATATAGCTGGTCACTACATAAAGCACCGCGCCGTCATACTCTACCCTGGACCAGCCGGAGTCCTCACTGATACCCGTGCGGTGCACGACCTCTCCATATTCCAGCCTGCAATGTACCGTATCATTGCCCTCCGAGGTGCTGGGCTCCAGACGCAGGTTCACATATATCTTAGGAGATACTTCATCATCACAATCCGTAAAAACGATGGTCCTCCCGTCCTTTGTGCTGACACTGTTGGAATCCGCTGCGGCAGCAGGCGGCTGATATGTCAGATCCACAGTCAGGTAATTGCTGACTGCATACAGAACCTGCCCGTTATATTCCACCCTGGACCAGCCCGTATCACTGTTAATCCCTGTCCTCGTGAAGGTTTCTCCGTTCCTGGCCTGGGCTACAATCGTGTCTGCCTGCCCCGTACTCGGAACGGAACGAAGGTTGATGACCTCCTTGGGGGTCACCGTTTCCGTACATTCCGCAAAGACCATCGACTCCTGTCCTGCCGCCCCGCCGCTGCCTGCCGCGCCGGAAGCGCTGTCTCCCGGAGCCGGTTCCCCGCTCTCCTCAGGAGTAGTTCCCGAAGCCGGCTCCCCGTCTGCTCCGGAAGACGCACCCGGAGCCGGTTCCCTGCTCTCCTCAGGAGTAGTTCCCGAAGCCGGCTCCCCGTCTGCTCCGGAAGACGCACCCGGAACCGGTTCCCTGCTCTCCTCAGGAGCAGTTCCCGAAGCCGGCTCTCCGTCCGCTCCGGAAGACGCACCCGGAACCGGTTCCCCGCCTGGTTCCCCTTCCTCCGTCTGCTTCGCCGGATTTTTTTCGGTATTGTCCTTGCCCCGGCCGCTATGGGTCACATTCCACAAAACAGCGCAGATAATGGCTGACAAAACCACCAGCACCAGAATCGCCAGAATCGCAGTCATCGGCTTTACTGCCCTGCCTTCCTCCTCTTCCGGTTCTGAATCGTCGTACTCTTCCTCATACTCCTCATCTTCGTCATAATCCATACTAAGCTTCATATTTCTCCCTTTGTGCGCGGATCAGCTCCGCGTCTTCAAAGTAATTGATCCTCATGGCGCTCTTCACCTGGGAAAGAGTCTCTGCCGCAGCTTCTCTCGCCGCTTCGCTGCCCTTCTTTAAAACATCATACACTGCAGAAATATCCTTCTCCAGCTCCTTCCTGCGGTTACGGACGGGCTCCAGGGTCTCCTGCAGGATATTGTTCAGGAACTTTTTCACTTTCACGTCTCCGAGCCCGCCTCTCTGGTAATGTGCCTTCAATTCATCCAGATCGGCATACTCCGGCAGATAGCGCTCAAAATGCTCCTGCCTGCAGAAAGCATCCAGATACGTAAATACCGTATTTCCCTCCAGATGCCCGGGATCGCTGACCTGAAGGTGCAGCGGATCGGTGTACATGCTCATAATCTTATTCTTCACCTCATCCGCCGTATCCGCAAGATAGATACAATTGCCGAGAGACTTGCTCATCTTTGCCTTGCCGTCCGTTCCGGGCAGCCTTTTGGATGCCTCGTTCTCCGGCAAAAGGGCTGTGGGCTCCACCAGAACCGGCTCATACACCGTATTAAACTTATGGACGATCTCCCTTGTCTGTTCAATCATAGGCAGCTGGTCATCCCCCACAGGAACCGTAGTAGCCTTAAATGCGGTAATATCCGCAGCCTGGCTGATGGGATAGGTAAAAAAGCCCACCGGAATGCTGGCCTCGAAATTACGCATCTGAATTTCGCTCTTCACCGTAGGATTCCTCTGCAGCCTGGCTACGGTTACCAGGTCCATGTAGTAAAAGGTCAGTTCGCACAGCTCGGGAATCTGGGATTGAATGAGTAATGTGGATTTTTCAGGATCCAGGCCGCAGGACATATAATCCAGCGCTACTTCAATGATATTCTGACGCACTTTCTCGGGGTTCTCAATATTGTCCGTCAATGCCTGTGCATCGGCAATCATGATAAATACCTTTTTATATTCTCCCGAGTCCTGCAGTTCTACCCGTCTGCGCAGGGAGCCTGCATAATGCCCCACATGCAGTCTTCCGGTGGGCCTGTCGCCTGTCAAAATAATTTTATCCATATCCGTGATCCTTCCTTAAATTATTTACGATATACTTCCGTTTATTCGGTAATACTTTCGTTATATTGTACCACCTTTTCCCCTGATTGGAAAATATTTTTTTGCCGTTTTCTCATAATGAATCTCCGCTTTGTCGCTTTTAAGCCCAAATCTTTTCGTTAGCTTCCCTATAATGACTTCTCTTTCGGCACCGTTTTCCATATTATCGAGGATCAAGGCCTCAATACCTTCTTCTCTGCCCTCTTCCTTTCCTTCTTCTCTGCCCTCTTCCCGGCCCCGCATATATTCCTCCACGCGAATGGCCTCTCTCGTCGCTTCTTCGTCGTATTCATAAATACTCATACGCTTCACCTCCGCCTTGTTTGCCAGAAGAAAATCCTTAAGAATTCCGGCCGCTATACACTCATCCACCCCACGGTCTACCGCCTCCTCCATGGATAAGACCGCCGCATATTCCCGCACCTTGTTCACATACTGCATATATTCCCCCAAAGTCCGGCACTGCTCCTTTAACACAGTGTTGTACCCTTCATTGATATTCAACACCAGTACGCTGAGCTCCAGTGCCGGCTCCTTCTCCTGCACCTGAAATGCCTCCGAAAGCCGCAGCAGCTTCCTCTCCGGGTACTCCCGCTTTCCATTGTAAAACACCACAAAGTGCGGGGGCGGAAGCACTATCTGCCTGCTTCCGTATAGATTCTTCCCTGCCGTAAGCCTGGCATACTCCTCTGTCACATACTCCAGGAACCGCAGCGGCATGTTCAGGTTCACCGTAGACTGGTGCTCATACAGATACAAATGAAAATCTACCAGAAATGCCAGATCGTTCTTCATTCCCATGTAAATGGCATTCTCCAGCGTCACAATCTCCAATGCCTCCGGATCTGCACAGCGGCTCCCGCTGACTGCATTATACAGCTCCAGCAGACGCACCTTATCCCGAAACAGCATCCGGAATACCGTATCCTTGTACTGCTTCCTCACGCGCTGTTTGGAAGGCCGCTGCCTCCTGCGGTTTCTTTTCGCCCATCCGGACTGCTTCTTTGCCTGCTCTTTCGTTTTTTTTTTCAATCGTCCTCCTTCTCATGGAATCCGAATGAAAGCCGAAACCGCCTGCAGTGTCCGCCGACCCCTTTGCCGTCCCCGCCTTCTTCCGAATCCATGCCTTATAAAATAATGTGTGGATGAAAAGCACAGATTTCATTGAAGTCCTACGGGGAGTTCCCGGCAGATACAGCTTGCGCTGTCAGAGATTCAAAGAATATATGCTTTATTCTTTTTTATCATATCAGCATATATGCAGAAATGCAATATCTTTTGAAAATATATATGCAATAATTTACAGCCTGCAAATCATTCACAGGCTGCGAATCGGGAAGAACAAATATTCCTTCCGGGTCTCCGGACAGTTAAATTCCTGAACGGCCCCCACAAGCTCCAGACCATTCCTTTTCAGATACTCCAGCACCTGAGAGAAAGTATCCTCGTTTTCCTTTTCGGTATAGATATACTCAAAGCCCGGGATCACCCACCTGGTCCAGCCTTCCGGCGCCTCAGCCCCTTCCTCACATTCCACCCCCGCCAGATACAGGCCCTTTGTAAAACCCTCCTCCCAGGGCAGAAATGATCGGCTTATGTCCGACATGGCACCCCAGACACCTGCCAGATTTCCCTTTTCGTCTTTTTTCGCCAGATTTGCCACCTCCCCGAAATGGCTGTTGGCATCTTCCCAGAGCTGCCGGATAATCCCGGCCCCGTCCCCGGTAAAGCCCTCTTTGCCGATCACCGCAAAAGACTCCTTGACGCACCTGCTGATTTCCATTTTCATTCCTCCTGTACAAATTGATATTCCAAAATAGTATTATTAAAAATTTTCTGAAACCCCAATCTCCTGTATAAATGCACGGAGTCACCACACGCGCTAAGTGTAACCGTTTCAGCGCCATTATTTAAGAGGTCAGCTATCGCAAAGGAAGATAGCAGCGCCGCCGCTTTCTTCCTTCGATATTGTTCAAGAGTTGATACAAATTCCAATGAGGCCGTGCTTCCATTTTGAATCGTTGCACAGGTTGAAATGACAGCACCATCCGTCTCCGCCAGGTAAATCCTCACGGCCTCCTCCTGTACCCATGTAAAATAATGATCCGCATCAATCATGTCCCAGCCATGCAACGCAGTATTTACCACATCTACCCATGTTCTGAAATCATCCATGGTGCTTACACTCCGGCAGATAATCCGGCTGTTTTCCTCTCTGTATGGCAGAAAGTCCTCCCTGCGCAGCAGCATTGCCGGCTCGTCATCCTCCCCCGACAAATTTCTAAAGCCGCTCCGTTCCATTATTTCAATGATATGATCCGGTGAAGCATCCGGTGTCACGATCCACAGCTTTGGCACCTCGCCCTTTTGGATGCCCCTGCCCAGAGCCTTTAACTCGGTCTCGGCGTTCTCTTCGTTCAGATGAATCCGAAAGGCAAGGGACGGGCCGTTTTTCCCCTTTCGTGGAATGATCCAGCTGACAGGCCCTTCATGATACTCAACAATACCTGATCGCGCAAACGCCTTATAATAGTTGAAATAATTGGAAGCAATGATCCTGCCTTCCCTTGAACACTTCTGCATACTGTCCTCCGATATTTGATCCCTCTCCTTTATGCTCCCTGGCATGCCGGGCAGAAATAAATACTTCCCCCCAGATAATTTGCTTTTCCAATCTCCGTACCGCAGTAAGGGCAGGGCTTTCCTGCCGCCCGCTGGCAGAGCAGGGTATGATACCTTCCCTTTCTTCCGAAGAGATCCTTCTCCGTATCCCGGCCGCCTCCTGCCGTCATATTTTGCAGAGTTTCCAGAAGCGCGTCATAGGTTCTCCGCCTCTGCGCCTCCGTCAGGCTGCCGATTTTCCTTTTCGGGTGAAGCCCCGCCTCCAGCAGAATATCCTGCAGCACGCCATTTCCAAGCCCCGGAATCCTCTGCTCCGTAGCCAGAAACGCCTTCATGGAAAGCGTTCCTGACACCTGGTCAAACAACCCCCGGAAATAACCGTAGGTAAAGTCTTCCGTATTCGGCCGCGGCTTCTCCTTCGCAGCCAGATAATATGGATTGTCAAAAAGCTCAGGGCGGACCAGAAACAAGGTACCGTACATCCGTATGGAACAGACCACGTTACTTTCATCCTCCAGGGTAATGCGGGCCTGATACTTCTCCGGCAGCGGCTCCCCGGGAGCAAAATAACGGATTGTGGCACCGTCCCCCGCCAGAAAGCTGTACTCTGCATTCTTTGTTCCCGGATGCTTTGATGCCAGGGAGATTTCCACCATACTGCCAATGCCCTCTGATACGCCGATTTCCCGCCCCTCCATAATCTCCGAATAGAACCCGGGTTCTCCGCTGTACCAGGCAAAGGAATGGGGCGTATGCGCCGCCTCCACCTCCAGAATTCTTTTTCCCTGTATCGTCTCATTCAGTTGTTTCGCAATTGTCAGGCTTTCCGGTATCTCCAGCATATCATCCTCTCCATCTCTCCAACGTGGGGAAATATTTCATAAGCTGCTCCTTCGCTTCCTCCAGGCTGCCGGCACGTCCGCCTTCCACCTCAAAGGGAGCACAGAACTCCACCATTTCCTCCAGGCTGCAATCCTGTGCAAATGCACCGTCCTTGTAGCAATAGCAGCAATAGCTGTCATTCCTGCTGCCGTCCTGATTCGTTCCGTACTGCTCCTCCTGCATGGGCATTCCGCAGCTCTGACAGATCTTCAGATTTTGTTCCATTCTCTTTTCCTCCGTTTTTCGTTGTATTTTACTGCCCGGTATCTGATACCTGAATCAACTATAACAATGATAATCTGACACCTGTGCGTCATATTATAAATAATTCTTCTCCATGTCCCGAATTTTTTCCACCATCTTTTCCCTGACATACTCAGGAGAAATTACCCTGGCCGAAGGGCCAAAGGACAAAATCACTCCGTATACCCAATCGTCCAGACAACATTGTAGCGTAATCAAAAAGTCTCCGTCCGGCAGCCGTTCAATCTCTTCTTCCTCAAAGCGGTCGTATATGCGGTAAGCTTCCCTGGCAGCAATTTGAAATACCACCTTCTCTTCCCGGTGCTTCTCCCAGCCCGGACTGTCACCGCACCCCTTCCCCCGCTCCGCCTGCCCGTCATTGGCTCCCGGCGCCTCCGGCATCTTTTCCGCATCCGCCTGCCCCTCACTGGCTCCTGGCGCCTCCGG
>CAJTKW010000007.1 GCA_910577035.1 uncultured Acetatifactor sp. | reverse complement strand
CGAACGGCATGTACGGTGGTGTGAGAGGGGAGATTTAATCTCCCCTACTCGATTTCAGAAGAAGCAATATAAAAATCAGAAAAAGGCAGATACCGATAAAAACAGGCAGTAAGATGTTAACCGAAAGCAGACAGGGATTGCGTTGCATACTGAGCTTAGGGTGTCATGACGCAGGATCGACAGTAACTGAAACAGGAACAAGGCGTTTTATCGAAAGATAAGCGCTTTTTCTATCTCTGTAAATACGGCAATGCCTCTCAAATCCTTTGCTGCTATGGGATTGATGAGTTCGGACGGGGGAGCCGGAAAGCCCTGTTACCTCCTGTGGTTGTCCGTGTGGCGATGGAAAGATACAGGGAGAGAGAAGGAAACTGCTTGCCATGGCGGGATTTTAAGAAGTGAAACCGTGAGAATAATGAAGGCATCCCAATATCAGAAAAATCTGTATGAGAAAAGTTGCCAATGTTTACTTGACAGTAACATGAGATAAAAACTGTCGTAGTTGTAATAGCAATTTCCGTGTCAATGGCTTATAATAGACAGGGAAAATAAAAAGGATGACAGGGCGGTGGAACTTTGCAAAAGATAATTAGAAACATGATAAAATGTAATCGCTGTGGAGATGTTATTGAATCGACATATCGTCATAACTTTGCAACTTGCAATTGTGGATGCTGTTCTGTTGATGGTGGAACAGATTATTTGAGAAGATGTTTTGCAAACTCAACTGACGATTTTACAGACTTAAGTATTTTTGAGGGGGATGAAAAAAGTCTTTGACCTATGTTCAGAGTAATGATGGAAAGGGCAGGGTGCAAATGTGTTCCCGCTGGAGTGGACGCACAGAAATGACGGAGACTTCATGGAATTCATTGCGGAGCGGGAGTTTGAGTCTGGAAAGAAGATGTTGCGGCTGTTCTGGATTTCGTTCCCCAGAGAAAGGGAGGGGATATACAAGCCCCCTCATTACCGTAATAGCACCACGGCAATCTCATAAATAGAGTAAGGGATTGCGAGTAAGAAAAGATAATTTCTGATTTATTATTTATGGTTGCATATCCATCGTTAGCAGAGCACTAGGTTTATCCCAAGTTGTTGTAGGTTCGAGCCTTGCTTGTGGAGCAAAAACAAAATCGCAGGATCGGCGCAAAACACCGAAAGAATGGTGGCAAGAAATTCCGCAAACTTTGTGTTTGTGGGATTTTTGATACAGAAGACATAATATAAAGAATCAGAAGAAGTTAGCAGATAATTATTGATAAAAATATAGGTATATGATAGAATGCATACATAAAATCAAGTCAAATAGTAAAAGAAAACAAAATAAAAGGCGGAGAAGATTGGTGAATACTGTTATAAAGCAATTAAGGGGGAAATTAATACAATTTCAAAAAGAAAGTGAAAGAAAGAGCGAAGATGATTTGAGCAATCAGGTAATCTTATGGTTATTAGAAGACTGTTTGGGATATGAACGCAGTAGTATGCATTGGGAAAAAAGAATGCCGTCTAAAAATCGTAATCGTTTTGCAGATATTGTGATTGACATACGCGAAGGAGAAAAATTAATTGTTGAAACAAAAAAATACGATCCGAAGAGGGACATGGATGATGATGACTTACAACAGTTGATAGATTATTTGTCCAGAGAGAAGAGTTCGTGGGGAATATTGACAAATGGGCGTGAGATTTTATTGATTAATATTGCTGCTAGCGCAGGCATAGATGTTGCGGAAAAAGTAGTGCTAAGAATTAATATTGCAGTCGGGAAGCAAAGGGGTAAAAATGAAAAATATATCAAATATTTATCAAAAGAAAAAATATTTGACAGCAGAGTGACAAATTATTATAGAGATATTGCTTATTTCTTTTCCTTACATAGGTTATCAAAAAGCAGTCGGGAACGATACGAAAATACATTGTATAATTTTTTTGATGATTATGCAGAAAATAATAAAATATATATTGAATATGCTGGAGGAAGACATCAGTCATTAGAAGAAGTTTCTGAAAAAGATGTGATTGAATTTCTAAAGAGGGACAGACCTTTTGGAAGACCCTACTCGGGGCAAATTCCAAAAGCAAAATGTGCGCATATAGGTGCAATGTTTAAAGATCTTTGCGAGAGTGGTTATATTAAAGAAAATAGAATGAGTAGATTGTTGGAACGTGCAACAATTGTATTTGAATCAGGAGAGAACAGCAGTGACATTGCGGAAAAAGTATTATCTTTACAGGAAATGAAAGTTATTCTTAGCGGTTTGGAAGAACAAAATAAGCCGTCTAAGATTATGATTTTTATTTTGTGTGCATATTATGGATTTGATCGAGCCCTGATTGTAAAATTTTTTTCAATTCCTTGGACGAGTGTGGATTATGAGCATTGTTGCTTTGAATTAGAGGGGAAGAAGTATCCAATGGTGGAAAAACTTGCAAAGTGTTTAAGAGAAAAACAGCGGGAGTATAAGGAAAAAGGAGTTAAACCGACTGCAATTAATGTTATCAGGAAAGGCGAAAAATATTTGCCAGCAAAAAAAGACACAGTAAATGCAGTGTTTGATGAAGACATAAAAGCAATGGACAAGGAAAATGAAAGAATAAATACACTTACACCGCAGAAAATGCGCGCAATTGTTATTTATAATATGTGTAAATGTGGATGTACATTGGATGAAGTGTCATATCTGACAAATGCTACTGTAGCACAGATTTTAAGGTATGTGCCGGAAGATATTATTCAAAAAAATGGTATGAAAGTTTGGAGAGGAGGAAAGAAAGAGGGGCGTAGTCATCATCCTTATAAAGAAATTTTTGATGTGTAATTTTGGGAGAGAGGTATCCTGTAATGTTTGAATTATCTAAGTTTAGTGAATATAGAGAGGATAACCGCCGTGAGGTCAAGAGAGCCAGAAATGGTTTGCCGGATTCTTTGTGGAGTACCTATTCTGCATTTGCTAATTGCTATGGCGGCGTGATTATTCTTGGTGTAGAAGAAAATGAGGATGGGAGCTGGCATACAACGGGATTGCGGGGAGAGGGAAAGCTGCTAAAAGATTTTTGGAATAACATTAACAATCCGCAGAAGGTGAGTCATAATCTCTTGTCAGAGCAGGATATTCAGATGTATCAGGTGGGAGAGGATACGATTATGGCGGTTCATGTTCCGGCGGCAAAGAGGGGACAGAAGCCTATATATACCGGAGGAGATATGTTCAAAGGGACATATCGGAGAAACGGGGAAGGGGATTATCATTGTACATTTGATGAAGTAAAAGCAATGTTGCGTGATCAGACAGATGATACTATGGACATGAAATTGCTTGAAAATATGCAGATGGATGTGTTCAATATGGAGACAGTACATGCATATCGTAACCGACATATGGCATATCGAAGGGATCATGTTTGGGAGCAGCTGGGAGATGCAGATTATCTGGAGAGAATTGGCGCGGCAAAACTGTTCCGAACAGACGGTTTATTACACCCAACTGCGGCAGGTCTGCTGATGTTTGGAGATGAATATAAGATATTATATGAATACCCAGAATATTTTCTTGATTTCAGGGAGCTGTTAGATCCGGAAATCCGTTGGACTGACCGTATACAGTCCAGTTCGGGAGATTGGTCCGGAAACTTGTTTGATTTCTTTTTTCGTGTGTATGGGAAATTAGTGAAGGACATTAAAGTGCCTTTCAAGTTGGAGGGGATAGTCCGGGTAGATGATACGCAAATTCATAAGGCAATCAGGGAGGCACTGGCAAATTGCATTGTAAATACGGATTTTTATCTGCCTAGAGGTATTGTCATTAAGAAAGAGTTAGACAGTATTGTGCTGGAAAATCCGGGAGGTATTCGTACAGGGAAAAAGCAAATGTTGAAGGGAGGGATTTCTGACCCAAGGAATAAGGCGCTGATGAAAATGTTTAATATGATTGGCATCGGTGAACGCGCAGGAAGCGGTGTGCCGGATATTTATTCTGTTTGGGAGAGTCAGGGATGGATTGAACCACAGGTGATAGAAGAATATTCTCCTGACAGGACAATTTTAAAATTATCATTTGTCAGCACAGAATCCATAAAAGCATCACAAAAAAGTGACAGAAAAAAGGTGACAGAAAAAAGTGACAGAAAAAAAGTGACAGAAAAAACGCAGATGCAAAAGGAAACAATTTTAAGTAAAATGCAGCCAAACATGAAATATAGAGTAGAGGAAGTAGCTGTTTGGCTGGGGATTGGAAGAACGAGGACAAGAAACTTGCTGAAGCTGTTAGTGAGTGATGGTAAGGTGACTGAGACAGGGACGACAAAAATGAAGAGATACGAAATCAGGTAGAAAGAGCAGACTTTCCGGTTGCATATCATACAACGGTAGAGCACTCGGCTGTTAACCGAGTTGTTGTAGGTTCGAGCCCTACTCGGGGAGTTGAAGTGAATAGCTTAGCATAAAACCTGTAGACGGAATGTTTACAGGTTTTATACATTTCACTTCTCCTCTAAAAATCGGATACGAAATATACTGCAAAGGTTAACACAACCGGAATGGTTACATACAAGGCACACTCCGGCGTGGATGCGGGCAGCGGATATGTCCATACAATCACCGGGACAGCCGTCAATGTGCATGACATTGACGAGACGGCAAAACTGATCCGTGAGGATGACGAAGCCGTTTATGGCGGTTCGGGATACTGTGGGGCGGAGAAGTGGGAGGAAATCCGAAATGACAGCCATTTGTCAAAGATAGAATTCCGCATCAATAATCGTCCCACCAGCATAAAAGTTCCCGATTCGTATAAGGGGAGCCACTGGGAGAAACAGATAGAGAACCGCAAATCATCCACACGCAGTAAAGTGGAGCATCCATTTTTAATTGTCAAAAAACAGTATGGCTAAGCCAAGGCGACATACTGGGGCATAGCCAAGAATAGGAACCGTTTTCATATCCTGTTTGCCAGCGCAAACCTGGTCATGTGTATCAGAGCGGGGCGCAGCAGGGATTTTTGTATGGCATAAGTGCGACCATTTTGGAAAATCCCATAAGGAATTGGGAATAAAAGGGGCATCTATAGGGGGTAATGCCAATATTTCTCCCCCAAATTTGCTGATGGCGGTAACTGGGAATGCTGATTTTGGTATGAATCAGTGTTTCCTTAGATTTTTTGCTTGAGCAAATACAATGAAATAAATGTGGATTGATGGAGAACGATAAATGGCTACATGGATTACACATATGATTATTGCAGATAAGGTATTGGAACTGTTTCCTCAGTTAGACAAAAGGGGATTCTGCGTAGGTAATATTGGGCCTGACTGCAATGAGCCGAACGAGGATGGGACAGATTTTATTCCTCCAAGAAAAGTAACTCACTGGATGACAGGTGAGAAGAAGAAACCGTCGGATACAGACATATTTTATCGTGAGTACTTTGTAAAACACAGCGAGGATTACGACTCGAAAGAATACTATTCTTTTCTGCTTGGTTATTACTCTCATCTGATAACAGATGCAGATTTCCAGTGGTTTATTAGGGAGCCGGGGCGGGTAAGAACTGCATGGGACAGAGTGAAAGCGGATGAACGCTACAAAACTAAAATAGATACCCAAGAAGAAACATGGGACACATTCAAGCGCGTGGTTACGTCAAAAGAGATCCAGAGGGAAAGGGATGCCCTGGAAGCAGAGTATCTGCGAAACCATCCGGATTACGAATGCAGTTATTTCACGGAAATACTGCCGCTTAAAGATTTTCCGGATTATGTTGATTACCTTCCACGGAGAGGTATTGTGCGGAAAATTCCACTCATGCAGTATATGCCTGTATTTGACCCGGAATTAAATCCGGTTGGATTTTCGAGGGAAGAATTTTATTTCCTTTTGGATTATATTGTCCGGAATATTGAAAGGACATTTAGACGATATGATTTGCTGCATGATCGGAGATTAAAGGTTGACGAATAATAGAAATTATCAACAATATGAATACCTGAATGCAGAGCCTATGATTATGAATGCCAAAATAGTATTCTCTAATCATAGGCTCATTTTTATAAGGAATGTGTATTATGTTTAGTTGTTGTCCGCTCGATGTTGTGATCCTGTGAGATTTTTTTTGCTTGTGCTTGTTCAAGCCGCTGATGGATAGATAATTCCCGCTCCGCTTCATACAGGGAATCAGCCGTTTCGGTTTTGGCGGTCTTAAACTGCTGGCAATCAATTTTTTCTTTATAGTAGGTTTTCAGATGTCCAAGAGCATGTAAGGTGGCTTCGGGATGTATGGTTTCCCGTTCCTGTGCAAGTTCTGCCGCTTGATTGGGACAAACATCGGCTGTTAGGGATAAGGATTCTTCCGTCTGTTGCTGTATTCTGTTTTTCAGAAGGCGGCAGGATTCCTCATGTTTCTCTCTGCTTTTTTACCATGCCGGAATTTCGGCACAGTACGCCTTGAAATTTTCTTCATCCTGATAATAAAAACAGATGCCGGATAGCTGATTTTTCAATATCTTCGGTTAGGGTGGTTATCTCTGTGGAGAGACTGACCTGTTTGGGAATATTCAAAACGGAAGTCTCTTTCTGCTGGACTCTCAGGTTACGGAGCAGGGACTTCTTGGAGAGAATCTCTTTTGTTATTCGCTGATACAGGCCGCTGTCAGGCTTCACTTTGCCGAGCCATTCACTGCATTCAATAACGGATTTTTGCGCCTGCATCAGACGGTATCGGCTGACGATCAGATTCGTGAAAAGAAGTTCCATTGCCCGTGCGATTTTCGGTATGGAAGTTTTGACGGTATCTGAAAGTACCGTTCTGATACGAGCATGGCGATTGAGAAAAACAGAATAGCGATATTTTTATTCCTGTCGCCGCTTACGATCTTGGAATTTCAGGCATTGGCTGCAGAGGAGCATGGAAAGGCCAGGGCTGAGCTGGAGAGCAAGGGGATGCAATAGGCCCCATGGATTTATTGGTTGCGGGACATGCAAGAGCAGAAGGGCTCATTCTTGTGGCAAACAGTACCAGAGAGTATTGCCGAGTGGAAGGACTTGCGGTGGAAGACTGGACGAGAGAGCAGGCAGAAGAGATGGGGACTTAATATTCTGCAAAGCATTTTCCGGCTGTATATCCTTCTGAGGCGGAGCACTCGGCTTATCCTGAGTTGCTGTAGGTTCGAGCCCTGCCCGGGAAGCGAAAAAGTATCAAAGGGATGACACGAGGAAAGCCCGCAAACATAAAGTTTGCGGACTTTCCTCGTGAGCAGGGGCGACGGGGAGAAAGCCGGTCCTGTGGCAGGACCTTATACTAAAGGAGGCGCCGGTACCGGTGAATAAGACGGATTAGGTTTCCTTTGGCGGTATTCCCTGCGGCAATTACAGCAAATAATTATTTTCCCGGTTCGCAATCTGAAAACCGACTAATTTATAAGTCGCATATCCTCCTGCAACCAATGGCTCTGCCCTGCAGATTTCTTCCGCTTCTTCACGACTTTCCGTTTTTAAAATATACATACCCGCCATTCCCGGATAACCCTTGAATACACCGCAGATTTCCAGTTTCCCCTCATCGTCCAGCTTCCTTATATTTTCAACGTGTTCCGTAACTGCCTGTTTTGTCAGTTTATTATAAGTCTTGCTTTTTTCAAGTAACATCATATACATTAATTTTTCCATTGGCTGTATCCTTTTAATGGGGAATAAAGATATTATAATATATTTCCTGAGTAAGGGCAAGATAAGTTCCGCCTTTTCTGCTTCAGTGCAGGTCGTTGGTTATCCGGAGCAACAGTGCAGACAGCCCTGACGCGAAGTCAAACTTGCGTTCCTACGCAATTTTGCAAGACGTTCGGGCGCCAAAACCTAGTTCCTTTATGTTTCGTTTACCTCAGCGTAACAGTGTTGTGCCCTGTCCGAACTGTTACTATTTGGAAAATCGACAGCAGGGGCTGTTTACAGGTGTGTGGCTGCGGAGACAGAAGCAGAGGGGGAGGGCCTGGAGGAGGCGGATACGGTCATGCAATATGCAAAATATCCTTTTCCGGTATCAAAAAGCAGGCTGTACTGAGGACTCTGGTGCTCATATAATTTGTAAAACTGCTCATAGGTCAGCAGATGTTCTTCGGTCATTTTAAGTTCTTTCAGTGACGAAAAATGTCGTTTAACCCGTTCTGCAAATTGCTTTGCCGCATATTTGGCCACATGGGACAGCATTGTGTCAGTGGCTTCAGATTTTACGGTTACAACATTGCCGACCAGACTGCCAATCAGCTGTTCTTCGAAGAGCAGGAAAAATTCCCATTGCTTTTTGTCCCTGCCGCTATAGACCAGGCGGCAGTAAAATCCGTCTCCAAACTTTTCACCGGTGTAACAGCTGCTGACCAGCCGGGGCTCCAGCCGGAACATACCATGCAGCAGGCAGGCGATTGTCTGCCCCATCACTGCCTGCTCATCTTCCGGCAGAAGTTTTTCCCAGTGTTTTATAGGGCTGCTGCTTACGATCAGATGATCTTCGATCAGGGTGTGTCCGATCAGCCATCCTGCGCATACGCCGATGAAATGCTGGACGGAGCTTGCACAAAAACCTGTCTGTTCCAGCTCATTCTCAAGTACAGGCAGCATTTGCTCACGAAAATCCTTATGAATGCGTCTGTGAGTATCAAGTCCGGGATAATGAATGGAAGCCATATAGGCTTCTTCGTCCGTGAAATGTCGGAGGGCGTGATTTCTGAAGTACTTGATGGCTTCCTGGCAGGCAAAGTGGCTTTTTTCTTTTTTCCGTCCCATTTCAAACAATTTGTTGAGAATGCTGAAGAGCTTTTTATGTTCCCTGTCAATAATGTCAACCCCCACATTGTACCGTTCATCCCACATCAAACGGTTTCCCATAGGGTTTCCCCCTTATAAAATGCCTTTTCTATAGCTTATTCCGCTGATGGGAAAATGTGATAAAATACGACTTATTTCTCACTTTCCGCCTTTTGTTTCATCAGCTGTGATTTCCCGGCGGGAAGGGTGCAGCCTTAAGGTGACGAGTATTATTGCTGCGGTCACAATTCCCGGCACTGCCGCCATGACTGTAGCCCGGGTCAGCAAAAGCGCTAAGGTTTCCGGATCTGCCATCATGTACAAGAGGCAGCGATAATTCATACTCAGAATACAGCCCACAAGATTAAGGGCGGGGAGAATGCCGAGGTGATGCCTTTTTCTGACAGCGTCCACGGTCAATAGTACAAAGAGCAGTAGTTCCAGCAGGAGGATCAGGATCAGCTGACAGTTCAGGGAAGAACCAAGCCCGCGGAGATCCTCCTCCGGGGAGCGGAGTTCACTTTTCACGAGTACTTGCTGCTGGATGGCGGCGATGGCAATACAGTAAACGATTCCTGCTGCGCCGGCAATTCCGGCGACGATTCTGAGCGCAGTCGGCTTTGGACCTGCCTGATAACTGTTCAGCAGGAAAAAGGTTCCCAGAATCAAGACGGTAAACAGAGTGGTGTAAAATGTAAAGGTATTGTGAACGCTGTTGAATGCGTTCTGGGGGACAAACAGCAGTACCATCAACACGATGAAGAGCAGCAGGCTTGCACCCAGTGCATTCTTCAGGGTATAATATTTTTTGACCTTGCTCATAAAGCTAAGCCCGGCCTGATCGGATTTTTCATCCACAATTTCCGCGGATTTTAAAGAATCTACATAGTTTCGGCAGCTTTTACATCCCATAAGATGCTCCTTTATGGCATCTTTTGAAGCCTCAGAACAGATTCCGTCAAGGTAAGAGGGAATCAGGTCCCGGATTATGTCACAGTTTATTTGTTTCATTTTTCCTCCCATTCTGCCGCTTTAGCGGCTTTAATCAATATTTCCTTGCCCCGGTAGAAGGTAACTCTCGCCCAATTTTCGCTTCTGCCCAGTATTTCCCCGATGTCCCGGAAGGAGAGACTGGCGGTGCTGCGCAGATAGATGACTTCCCGCATGAGAGGAGGCATTTTCTGCATTTCCTTCAGCATATCCATCAGCTCCAGGCGGTGCAGTACCTGGGCCTCCGGCTGGGTGTTCTCCGGAGCAGGGGCTTCCGGCGGTTCCGACGGCATTTCCCGTTTATGCCGGGACAAATGTTGGTAGTAGAGATGCTTACCGATCTGACAAAGCCAGGTGGAGAGCTTGCAGCTTCCGTCATATCTCTCCAGGGACCGGTAAGCCGCAAGGAAAACATCCTGGGTCAGATCTTCCGCCAGAGCGGTGTCGCGGCAGAGCGACAGCAGGTAGTGATATACAATTTTAGCATTTTCCCGGTAAAGCTGTTCCATAGTTTCCTGCACCTTTCATCTTTATATCCGGTTTGGATGAGATTTGTTACAGCCTTTCCTAAAATATTTTCACTTGTGAGGTTGGATGCTGCGGACAATGAGCCATACGGCTTGCTGCGGGGGAGATCCCGGAGCAAGCCGGACGCGGGGATTCCGCATGGCGGCGGGTACAGGCAGTGCCGGCCGATCAGGGAGCAATATCCCTTTCCCGCTTTATAAGTTTTAAAATTTTTCAAATTTCTATTGCCAAATCTTTTTGATTATGGTATGATAACCACTGCTGAGGCTATCAGGCAGCCTGTAGGAATGTCGGCTCCATGGTCAAGCGGTTAAGACATCGCCCTTTCACGGCGGTAACACGGGTTCGATTCCCGTTGGAGTCATTTATGAGCCGTAAGGCGCATACAATTATTTAAGACAATGGAATTTCTGCAGTGCATGAATTTTGTTGTCGAAATAAGGTGCGATAGCCAAGTGGTAAGGCCCCGGTCTGCAACACCGTTATCCGCCGGTTCAAATCCGGCTCGCACCTCTGAAACCCCCAGAAGCAGTTTGCTCTTGGGGGTTTGTGTTTTGCAGACAGGCGAAAGTGATGCCGGTATTATATCTGAGAGAATACCTCTCCGATCGGAGCCTGGATCAGCAGATCCGCATGGCTGTCCCTGGGGGTGGAAGCCTTGTTGATAACCACCAGCTTATCGCCCCTGAAATAATCGATCAGTCCCGCGGCGGGATATACTGCCAGGGATGTACCGCCTATGACCAGTACCTGTGCCTCCCGGATGTAGTGTATGGCTTCACTGATCGTCTTCTGATCCAGTCCTTCTTCATAGAGAACCACGTCCGGTTTGACGGGGCCGCCGCACGTTTCGCACTTGGGAACACCCTCAGAGCGGAGAACATATTGCATATCGTGGAATTGCCCGCAGTGTTCGCAGTAATTTCTGAGCACGGAGCCGTGCAGCTCCAGAACCACCTTGCTTCCGGCAGCCTGATGGAGGCCGTCGATATTCTGGG
The DNA here is from genome assembly GCA_910577035.1 of uncultured Acetatifactor sp. GTDB lineage: Bacteria > Bacillota > Clostridia > Lachnospirales > Lachnospiraceae > Acetatifactor. The sequence goes on along the minus strand of CAJTKW010000007.1, from coordinate 75,133 downwards.
TGATCACTGCCCTTACCTTCCCCTGCTGTTCCAGTTCGGCCAGCCTGATATGCGCCGCGTTTGGGAGGGCATTCGTAAAAAGCATTTTATTCCGGTAAAAACGATAGAATTCTGCCGGTTTCTGCCGATAGAAGGTATGGCTCAGGATAGTTTCCGGCGGATAATCATATTGCTGGTTGTAAAGCCCGTCCACACTTCTGAAATCCGGTATGCCGCTTTCGGTGGAAACGCCGGCTCCTCCAAAAAAGACGATATTGTCATATTTTTGCACGATGCTTTTCAGCTCATTAACTGCATCCTGATAATTCTGCATAATATAAATACCTCCTTTATACTGCAAATGTCTTCTGCGGAGCTAATTACTTTTCCATACATCAGATACATTGTACCACATTTTCACATGATTGTTAGGAAAAAATCAGAAAATCTTAAGAAAACACGGTGCAGCAGCTATTGAGGGACAGGCGGGATTTATGGTAAAATGAGCTTATGAAAAAGACAAAAGAAAGCTTAATTCCTTTTGAAAAGAGCAAAAGGGTTATTTATCTGAATGAGAGAGGGAAGGCGAGAAGGTCTATCTCAATGGGAGCCGTTATTTTCGGAGTATTGGGAATACTCTGTATATTGTATTGTATTGCAATCGGGCTGAACGGGTTCGGAACTAAATTTTTTCTGATCTGGGGTGTCATGGGGGCGTTATTTTTGCTGCTGGGCTTCCTGCTGACACGCAGAAGGTTCGTCAAGGCCCTGCCGGGATGGCTGAAGGTCACGGCGACGGTGGCTTTCTGTGTGGGGCTGATCGTGTTTGTGGTGGTGGAAGGCCTGATTCTTTCACGGTTTCACGGAAACGCCCGTCCGGGAGCGGATTATCTGCTGGTGCTGGGAGCCCAGTGGAAGGCCTCCGGCCCCAGCAATGTACTGCGGAAGCGGCTTGACAGGGCGCTGGAGTATCTGGGGGAGAATCCCGATACCATCGTGATCGTTTCCGGCGGCCAGGGACCGGATGAAATCATATCCGAGGCGGAAGGAATGCGGCAGTACCTGATAGACGCAGGCGTCGGGGAAGAAAGGATTCTGATGGAAGACCGGTCTACGAGCACCCGCGAGAACCTTGCTTTCAGCGCGGAACTCTTTGACAGCAAGAACGGCAGGACAGTGATCGTGACCAATAATTTCCACGTGTTCCGGGCGCTGGGAATCGCAGAAAAGCAGGGCTACCGGGCGGAACGGCTCTGTGGCATGGATGGTGCCGAATAATTTGTTGAGGGAGTTTTTCGGAGTGGTAAAGGATTTTCTGGTTGGAAATCTATAGTCAGGGAATGAGAGGAATTATGGAAATCAATATCGGAGACATATTAAAATTAAAAAAACAGCATCCCTGTGGCAGCAGGGAGTGGGAAGTGCTTCGGGCGGGAGCGGACTTCAGGATCAAATGCAGGGGCTGCGGGCACCAGGTCATGATAGCCAGAAGGCTGCTGGAAAAAAGCATTAAGGAAATTATATGAGTTTGGGCTAAAGTATTTTTCTCCTTTGCCGATAATCATTATAGAAATCAGCAAAAGGAGGTAACCCCGATGCGTATTGAAGCATATAATCAGGTACAGCAGGTGTACCAGAGCAAGAAAGTAAATCAGACACAGAAGGCCGGTACGGCATCCCATTCGGATCAGGTGCAGATCAGCAGCTTCGGCAAAGATATTCAGACTGCTAAGGCGGCGCTGGCAGGATGCCCTGATGTCAGAGAAGAGAGAATAGCTTCTATCAGGGAACAGATCCGAAACGGATCATATCGTGTGGATAATGCGTCTTTCGCAGAGAAACTGATCAGCAAGAAGTATGAGGAAATGAGGTAGGAAGTCCCGTGGCCAGTTTGATGGAGAACCTGATAGAGGTACTAGAACAGGAAAGCAAGGAATACGAGGGACTTCTGAGTCTGTCTCAGAGAAAAACGCCGATTATCGTAAGCGGTAATCTGGAAGAATTAAAGAAAATCACGGATGATGAACAGGAATCGGTAAGCAGGATCAGCCACCTGGAAAAGCAGAGGACTGAGATTACTGCAGATATCGCCAATGTGCTCAACAAGGATGTTGCAAGTTTAAAGCTCGCGAATCTGATCGAAATGATGGCTGTCAGGCCTGCGGAACAGCAGAAGCTGGAGGAATCTCACGACAGGTTGCGGAGCGCGGTGCGCGAATTGCGACGGATCAATGAACAAAACAAAGAACTGCTGGCAGGTGCGCTGGAAATGGTGGAGTTTGAGGTGAGCCTGTTACAGGCCTCCAATGCGGTGCCGACTACGGCGAATTACACCAGGGATGCGTATAACGCAGGAAATACCATGGGTGTTGCCAATGGAAGGTTCGATGCCAAGCAGTAGCAGAGGTGATACTTATGCCATTAATGGGAAACCTGTATATCGGAGCATCCGGATTACAGAACAGTCAAAATGCGCTGAACACAACAGCGCATAATCTTTCTAATATAGATACTGTCGGCTATACAAGGCAGCAGGTGCAGCTGGGCACCAGGAATTATGTTACGCTGGCGGTGAACCCAAAGGCTGTGAATAACAAGCAGACCGGTCTGGGTGTCGAATATTCCCGAGTAAAACATATCAGAGATTACTTTTTGGATAAAACATACCGCAGAGAATCAGGACGCAGTATGTTTTATGAGGTGAACACAGAAGTCTTGGAGGAGGTGGAAAGTCAGCTGGGTGAAATGAACGGCGAGGCATTCCAGACTACGATCGAAGACTTCTGGACATCTATTCAGGAGCTGGCGAAGGATCCTGCAAGCTCTGTGACCCAGGGGCTGCTGGTGCAGAAGGCTTCCGAGCTGGTGAAGAGGGCTTCTGTGGTCTATGAAGGGCTTTCTTCCTATCAGGACAATCTCAATGTCCAGATTGGGAAGCAGGTGGAGAAGATCAATAAATACGGAAGGCAGATTCTGGATCTGAACGACAGGATCAAGGCGATAGAAGCAGGCGGCATCGAGCAGGCCAACGATCTGCGGGACGCAAGGGATCAGCTTTTAGACGAACTTGCCGGAATGTGCAATATGTCTTTTAAAGAGGATATGTACGGAGCTGTTTCCGTTCAAATAGAGGGCGTTGATTTTATAAAGGACGGGACCTGTTATCCCATGGAGCTGGATATAGATCCGGGAACAGGGTTTTACACGCCGTTTTGGCCGTATAATGCGTCATACCGCATTTTGGAAGACGGCACCAGAGAATATAATATTGACGGCGCAGAGGTTTTTGATTTAGACAGAGAGATCTCATCGGATCTGAACACGGATATAGGAGGCCTGAAGGCCATGCTTCTTGCCAGAGGCGACCATCGGGCTAATTATACAGACGTTGATGTGAATTCCTGCAATCTGAATAAGCTGAATACACTGAAGCTGGAGGATGTGGAGGAGTATCTTAAGAATCCTGATAAGTACGGGACGAAATACTACAACAGCGATATATCCCAGTCGGTGCTGATGAATGTGCAGGCGGAGTTTGATCAGCTGATCCATAGCATCGTGACGAAGATAAACGGAATACTGGCGGATGCGGCAGGCGTGAAGACGGGCGACATTACCTATACGGATGAAAACGGTAACGCCGTTACTTTAACGGGGGCCAGATATGCGGATGTAAACTCCGAAGGTTACATGAGAGGAAAGGACGGCAGTCCCATACAGCTTTTCGAAAAGATTACCACCGATGGTTATCGCAAGGTAAGCGGAACGGTCAGCTATACCGACGAAGCAGGCATTACTCAGACAGTTACCGGTGATTTCTGGGTCTATGAGGAAGAAAACGGAATGGGGGCGGAAAGCCTTTACTCAATTAACAATCTGCAGATTAACCAGGAGCTGATGCAGGAGCCGGCTATGCTGGGCTTCCGGCTGAAGGACGGGTCAGAGGATACTAAGACTGCCGAGGCGCTGAAGGAAGCGTTTACGGAAGAGGTATACCATCTGAATCCCAACGTGAAAAAGACTACCACTTTTATAGATTATTATACGGATCTGGTCAACCAGGTAGGCAATACCGGAAAGGTCAACCGCAGTATCTACCTGAATCAGGAGTCCACGGTAGAGGGCATTGAGAGCGCAAGGCAGCAGGTCGTGGGGGTGTCCTCGGACGAGGAGCTGTCCAATATGATCAAGTTTCAGAATGCTTACAACGCTGCCAGCCGCTATATCAATGTGGTCAGTGAGATGCTGGAGCATATTATTAATACATTGGGAATGTAGTATGAGTTCAAAAGGAGAGTAACGATGCCTTCACAGTTTTTCGGATTAAATATTGCATATACGGGTCTGCTGGCAAGCAACGCGGCGATGAATACTACCGCTAATAATATTGCCAATGTGCAGACAGAGGGCTACAGCAGGCAGAGGGTGCTTCAGCAGGCGTCAAATGCCCTGAGAGTGTTCCAGACATACGGTTGTGCAGGCGCAGGCGTGGAGACCTTGGCGATCGAGCGTGTCAGGGATGAATTTTATGACGGAAGATATTGGGACAACAATGCGCGGGTGGGCGAATACGGCCAGAAGCAGTATTATATGCAGCAGATAGAGACCTATCTTGATGATAACGGCAAAAATGCAGGATTTAAGACGGTTTTTGACCAGTTTATGATCACGGGAATACAGGAGCTGCTGAAGAATCCCAATGATCCTACCACCAAGACACAGTTCATGGGCTATGCGTCGGCGCTGACCGAGTACTTTAACGGTGTAGCCGGGAATATGGAAAAGCTGCAGAAGGATGTGAACCAGGAAATTAAGCTGAAGGTGGATGAGATCAATTCCCTGGCGGGAGAGATCGCCAACCTGAATAAGCAGATCAATACCATTGAGCTTTCCGGAAGCAGAGCTAATGAGCTGCGTGACAGAAGGACGCTGCTGTTGGATCAGCTTTCTGAGATCGTAGATGTGGATGTTCAGGAAATTCCCATAAAGGACAGCAATAATCCGGAGCGGGAAACGGGAGCGTTTCGTTGTATCGTCAGGATTGCCGGAGGGCAGACACTGGTGGACGGCAACGAGTATAACGGTCTGGAATGTGTTGCCAGGGAAAAGTATGAAAAGGTAAATCAGACGGACATCGACGGACTGTATGATGTTTACTGGAAGGACGGCCAGAAATTCAACCTTTACAATGCTGCTATGGGCGGGGCTCTGAAAGGCCTTGTGGAGATGCGGGACGGTAATAACGGCGAGAATTTCACGGGTACCGTGACCAATACGGGAACTGACAAGGACGGCAAGGATACCGTAACCATCGAAGTAGGCCGGGCATATCTGCAGGATCTGAATAAGTGTAATCTGTCGAACTCCGGCGGCATTATCAATCTGGGGAATCAGGAATTCTATTATGATTCCTGGAGCTACCATGTGGAGCTGAACGATCAGGGGGAGGAGGTATACAGTTATACCTTTACTCTCTCCGACGATCATGAGAAGAATCCCAAGAGGGTAACCAACGACAGAGAGGGAAAGGTGGCCAGTATCGGCACCAGCCTGAACTATCAGGGTATTCCCTACTATATGAGCCAGATGAATGAATGGGTGAGGACTTTTGCCCAGAAATTCAATGATATAGTGACCTCCGGTTATGACTCTTACGGCGAGCAGGGCATTAAGATGTTTACCGGCAACATGGCCACCGACGATGCCCAGTATGATTTCCCGGAGGGGACCAGGTATGACTTGTTTGTACAGGGGCAGAAGCTCCTGCAGCAGGCGTATGCTCAGGCGCCGGAGACCATGGTGCTTGAGACGGCGGCGAAGTCGATCTATGAAGCCGCTATAGCGGATCCGGCATTTCAGGCTGCCGTGGATGCTGCTAAGGCTGCAAAGGTTACGACAAAGACGTCGGCAAAAATTTCCGAGAAGATAGCCCGGGAAATGGCAAAGCCGGATATTCAAAAGGAAATAGCTGACAGAACGGCGGCGTATAAAAAGGCTAATCCTGACGTAAGCCAGGAATTTGCCGAGCGGACTGTCAAGGCAGAAATCGAAGAGGAATTCAAAAACGGCACGGGTGGAAAGACGGCAGTCACCCTGGACGCAGCTGAAACGGCAGACATAGAGGCGGCAGCGGATAAGGAAGCCCGGGCCGAGGTGGAGAGCAAGTATAAGGCGGATGCCCTTGCTCAGGCAGAAAAGGATCTCAAGGATCAGGGCAAATGGGATGCTGCCATTGCGGACGCCAAGAAAGCAATACTGGACGGGACGCCTGAAGGAAAAGCTGCCCTGGAACAGGCCAAGGCAGAGATTGCAAAGAAGAACGGACTTCCCGTGTCGGCGTTAAATATGGTAGATAAGCTGGTGCAGGAGAGAAGGGCGGAGATAAAAGCCGAAAATCCTGCGGCCACTGACGAATATATTCTGGAAGAAGCTCTCAAAACCGTGAAGCTTACCGTAAATGTAGCGGATGACAGCTACTATCAGCTCACGGCTATGAATTTCAGTATTGTGGCGGCTATGGAGCGGGATCCCGGCCGTCTGGCCAACAGATATGATAAGGCAGACGGTGTGGAGCAGAGTGACCTGCTGAATGATCTGAAGGACCTTGCCACCGACAAGGAAAAAATGAGCTTCAGGGGATGTTCTGCATCCGAGTTTTTGCAGTGTGTGCTTTCGGATGTGGCATTGAACGCCCAGCGGGCCAACACTTTCAGTCAGAACTTCCGGGACATTGCGGGGACAATCGATATGCAGAGAATCTCCATTTCCGGTGTGGACGAAGATGAGGAGGCAGTTAACCTTGTAAGATATCAGAATGGATATAATCTTGCATCCAAGATGATTCAGACCCTGACGGAAATGTATGACAGACTGATTCTGGAGACAGGGGTTTAAGCAAAAAGGGAGAGTTATATGAGAATTACAAATAAAATCATGCAGAATAATAATCTGTCAAATATCAATACCAACAAGATTTATCAGGATAAGCTGAGCACCCAGATGTCTACCCAGAAGAAGATCAACAGGCCTTCTGACGACCCGGTAATTGCAATTCGTGCTCTGCGTCTGCGCAGCAGTGTTACGGAAGTGACTCAGTATTACAGCAAGAACATTCCCGATGCGGAGAGCTGGCTTGACGTTACGGAGGGGGCACTGAAAACCCTGTCTGATATTGTGACAAGAATGATTACTTTGTGCAATAAGGGGGCTAACGGTACCTGGACCACGGAAGACCGGCAGATCACTCTGGATGAGCTGAAAGCCCTCGGAGAGCAGGTGTATGCTACCGGCGATGCGGATTATGCCGGCAGATATGTTTTTACGGGCTACCGCACGGATACTTCCCTGAGCTTCCAGGCGGAGGAGACGAAACCTTATGAAATTACGGAACAGCTGAAAAACAGCGTGATCGACAGTGTGACCAAGGTCAATACGGGAAAGCTGCCGGATTTGAATTCTGCCAATTTCAAGGATCCCGACATGAAAGACATCATTGAGGATGATATTTCTGCCGTGGAGGTGCACCGTATCAGGCTGTCTTATGACGACCTGACTGCAGGAGGAAACGTGCAGATAAGCTTCCCGGTGAAGAAGCAGGCCGAAAATCCGGACGGGACACTGAAATTCGAGACGAATGCAGATGGCAGCCAGAAGCTGGACGAAAACGGGCAGCCTATCCCTGTGTATGAAGTAGGTGCCGACGGCAAGATCGTTTATGAGATGAAGACGTGGTCCGGCGCAGCAGGCGATATAGAGACCATGCACTCCTATGACAAGAAGACGGTGACCCGTGATGACGGCACGACGGTAGAGCTTGATGCCTATAATTATGTGGCGGAAAAAGGGAATGAAGATAAGATCGTATTCGTGCCGGAGACCGGTGAACTTCTGTTGGGCGAAAATCGTTATCAGGAGCTGATGTCACTGAAGGACGACGAAACAACCCTGGCAGATGAATCCCAGATACAGGTTACTTACGAGAAGAATCATTGGCAGAAGGGAGACCTGCGTCCGGAGCACTACTTCTACTGCAAGTCAAATCCGGGAGATGCGGAGAAGGAGATTGTTTATAACGAGACTTATCTGTCTGTAGATGCGGAACGTCAGGATATTGAATATGATGTGGGATATAATCAGACCATCCGTGTTAATTCCACGGCAGATCAGTGCTTTAAGCACGGAATCGGCAGGGAAGTAGACGATCTGGTAAATACCATTCAGGACGTGCTGAATCTGGAGGCGCTTCACACCAGCCTGAGTAAGATGTTGGACGGGATGGCGGACGGTGCGGAAGGGAAGGACACTCTGCAGAAGCAGGTGGATGCCGTAAAGAAGGCCCTGACGCTGGCAAAGGACAAGGAGCAGAAGATGCTGGAGGGAGGAATCAGCGCTTTCCAGGGACATCTGGATGATACGACGCTCTGCCTTACCGAGTGCGGTACCAGAAGCAGCAAGCTGGAACTGATCAAGAACCGGAGTCAGAACCAGAAGACTACCTTCGAGACCTTAAAAAGTGAAAATGAAGACATTGATATAACGGAAGTCGCGATATATCTGACCAGCGCGGAGCTGACCTATGAAGCTGCGCTGATGGCGACAGGCAAGGTCAGCCAGACTACATTGCTGAACTTTATTTGATAATAAGTATTGCTAGGAAAGGTACAGGTGCCACAATGAACGTGACAACAAAAATATTCGGTGAGATCGAGATTGCCGACGATAAGATTATTGTCTTTGAAAACGGAATCATCGGGTTTCCCGAATTGAAGAGATTTGCGCTTCTTCACGACGGGGAAAGGGGGACAAATGCGGGGATTCGTTTTCTGCAGTCCCTGGATGAGCCTGCGTTTGCCATGCCGGTAATGGATCCGCTGCTGGTCAAGCCGGATTATGATCCGGAGGTAAACGATGAACTGCTTGCCGCGGCAGGGGATGTGAACGCAAACAACATCCTTGTGTTGGTGACGGTTACGATTCCCAAGGATCTGACCCAGATGAGTGTCAATCTCCAGGGGCCTTTCGTTATCAATGTGGAGGAGCATAAAGCCTGCCAGGTGATTGTGGAGAATGGAGATTATCCTGTTAAATTCCCGGTTTATGAGATTTTGCAGGCAAGAAAGGCAGGTGAATAAGATGTTGGCGTTATCCAGAAAGAAAAATGAGGCACTGATTATCAACAACAACATCGAGATCACGATTCTTGAGGTCAAGGGCGATCAGGTTAAAATAGGTATTTCTGCACCCAAGGAGGTTCCCATTTACCGCAAGGAGGTATATATACAGATACAGGATGCAAATAAGGATGCAGTCAGCCTGGAGGGCATGGAGGCTCTGAAGGATCTGCTGGGTTAGGAAGGCTTTTCGGAAAAGTTTTCAATTTGTTACTGTTAATTTTTTGGTCGCTTTTTCCGATAAAAGAATTAGATATACATTCTGAAGAAACAAATTCACACGGAGGTGGGTAAAATGGGAATTGAACCAATTTCAAGCATGATGACAGTACAGGCACAGGGAAGTGTAGTACAGAGAACGCAGGCACCTGTGCAGACGGAAAGACCGGACAATGGGGACAGCAGTGTGCAGATGGCAGAGCAGATAGACCTGACTACGAGCGTGGTTGAGAATGCCCGGGAAAAGGGTCAGACGGACGGCGGCGAACAAGGTAAGGATCAGCAGCCTCCTTTTGAGCAGATTCGGAAGGCTGTAGAGCAACTGAATAAAAAGATCGGAAATTCCGAGGCTATTTTCGGTATTCATGAGGCAACCAATCGTGTCACGATCAAGCTTGTAGATAAGGACACGAAGGAAGTCATTAAGGAGCTTCCTCCCGAGAAGACACTGGACATGATAGCAAAAGTATGGGATATGGCAGGCATCTTGTTAGACGAGAAGCGGTAAAAGGAGATAAAAAGTTATGGCGATGAGAATGAGCGGACTGATGTCCGGTATGGACACGGAGAGTATTGTACAGCAGCTGGTGGAAGCCAAAAGTAAGAAAGTGACCAAGGTGAAGAACAGCCAGACCAGGCTGTCGTGGAAACAGGACATCTGGAAGGGACTGAATTCCAAACTGAAGACTTTGCAGTCCAAGTTGAACGATCTGCGGTTCAGCAGCGGCTATGCGAAGAAGGTCACCAAGTGTTCCAACGAAGGTATTGCAAGCGTACTTACCAGTGACAGTGCAGTAAACGGTGTGCATACCCTGGAAGTCAACAGATTGGCGAAGACTGCTTATCTTACCAGCGGCAAGGTGGTCAGAAAAGACGGGCGGGAGATTGACGACATCACCAAGACCCAGATGAGTGACCTGATCAATTTTGCGCCGGATGAGAAAAAGAACCTGACCCTCCACAAGGACGATGGCAGCGAGGTAACGATTGACCTGGTGGGAACGTCTACCGTTTCCGATGTGCTGACTAAGCTCAAAGAAGCAGGATTAAATGCTAATTTTGACACAAAGCAGCAGAGATTTTATATCAGCGCCAAGGAATCCGGCAGCGAGGGTAACTTTATGTTTACCGGCGACAGGGCTGTGCTGGGAAGCCTGGGATTTGATGTAAATCAGACAGCTGCAAACAGTCCTCAGTGGCTTGGCGGCGTCGATAAGGGGACAGTCAGGGGATCTACCAGGCTGGATGAGTTAATTGATTTTTCGAAGAGTGTTGATACGACCCCTGATGGCGCGGCATGCAGATCCCTGAAGATTACCACGGCAAGCGGTGAAAGCTTTAATATTATGATAGAATCTTTTACCAGGGATGAGAACGGTGTCAGACATTATAATACGGTTGACGATTTTGTGAATAGGTTAAAGAAAGCAGGTGTGGATGCCGCTTTTGATCCGGTTCAGCAGAAATTTACCATACAGAACGGTGCCAAGATTGAAAGTGTGGATGAGTCTCTTGCCCAGGACGGATCGGCAATGTCGGATGATGTCCTGACGGCACTGGGACTTGATAAAATGACTCCGCCCAGCGCTCAGGCTACCTTTATCCGGGGCCAGGATGCGATGATTACCCTCAACGGAGCTATGTATACCAGCACCAACAATACCTTTGAGGTAAACGGCCTGACCATTACTGCCCAGAATACCACGGAAGCGGGGAAGAGCGTGACCCTTAACACCCAGCAGGATACCGACGGCATTTATGATATGGTCAAGGATTTCCTGAAGACCTATAACGAGATTATCAACGAGATAGATAAACTGTATAATGGGGAGTCTGCCAAGGGTTACGAGCCCTTAAGCGATGCTGAGAAGGACTCCATGTCCGAGAAGGAAGTGGAGAAGTATGAGCAGAAGATCAAGGATTCCCTGCTGCGCAGAGACAGCAACCTGGGTTCTATCGGTACTACTTTGAAGAAGATCATGCTGTCCAATTTCTCAGTCAACGGTAAGACATTGAATCTGACCAACTTTGGGATCGGGACATTGAACTATTTCGCCGCTCCGGACAATGAGAGAAATGCTTACCACATTGACGGCGACAAGGATGATGTAAGCACTTCGGGAAATCAGGATAAGCTGAAAAGTATGATCGCATCGGATCCGGAGACGGTAATTTCCTTCTTCACACAGTTGTCTCAGAGTCTTTATACCGAGATGAATGATATGTCTGCGTCCGTGGAGGGCTACAGGAGTTTTGGCAGCTTCTACGACGACAAGAAGATGAAGACGGATTATGACGACTATAAGTCCAAGATTAAAACGGAAGAGAAAAAGCTTGCGGAGTATGAGGACAAATGGTATGCCAAATTTGCGGCGATGGAGACTGCCATGGCCAAAATGCAGCAAAACGCCAGTGCAGTGACCGGGCTGCTGGGCGGCTGATGATATGAGTAAAATGCAGGTGTATCAGAGATTACATTTACAGAAAGGCAGGGTGTGGCTATGGCATTACCCAGTGTGTATGCACAATATAATAACAGCAAGATCCTGACTGCTTCTCCCGCAGAGCTTACGCTGATGCTTTACGAGGGAGCCATCAAATTCTGCAATATTGCCATTGTCTCGGTGGAGCAGAAGGATATTGAGAAGGCCCACAACAATATTGTCAAGACAGAGCGCATTATTGATTATTTCCGCCAGACCCTGGATATGAATTATGAGGTCGCTCAGGATTTTGAGAGGGTGTATTCTTACCTTGGACAGAGGTTGACACAGGCCAATATCAAGAAGGATAAGGAGATCCTGGAGGAGGTCAATCAGCATCTTCGTGCCATGCGTGACACCTGGAAGCAGGTCATGGAAGCGAATAAGCAGTAAAGGCGGCGGACATATGACGGACAATTATCTGAATGTTTTGGAGGAAAGCCTGCAAAGCAAGCTGCAGATCATGGCAAAGATTCAGGAATATAACCTGTACCAGCAGGAGATATTTCAGGCGCAGGATGTGGATCTGCAGGAATATGATAAATATGTGGATAAAAAAGGCGCTCTGATCGATGAGCTTATGGCTTTGGATAACGGCTTTGAGACCTTGTACCGGAATGTGGAGCAGGAGCTGCAAGGCAATCGTCAGAAATATGCGCAGCAGATCAGGCGTCTGCAGGAGCTTGTCACCAGGGTGACGGAGGAAAGCGTTACGATTCAGGCGCAGGAAGCGCGAAATAAGCAGATGGTGGAGGTATACTTCCGCAAGGAGCGGTCCAACATTGCGCAGAACCGCAAGAATTCGAAAGCAGCCTACGATTACTACAAGAGCATGAGCAACACTCATGTGAATTCGTCGCAGTTTCTGGACAGTAAGCAATAACGGTCAAACAGTATTGATATGCAAAAACAGCGGAAAATCGATGGATTCGCGGTCAAATCTTTGGCGGCGGAACGTCGGTTTTTCTTTTTTTCAATAAATATCCATATTTTTTGCTTTCGGGGCTAAAGTAATTGGATTTTATGACGATATACTTACCAGACAGGCAGTCAGGAAGAACTGCAAGTGGATTCAACGGATTGAACCGAAAAAATAGAGGATGATAGCAGCAGGGACGCTGGTAAATTCAAGGAGGAAAATAAAATGGTAGTACAGCATAATTTATTGGCGATGAACTCTAACAGGATGCTTGGAATCACATCAAAGAAGCAGGCAAAGTCCACTGAAAAGTTATCATCCGGATACAAGATTAACCGTGCAGCAGATGATGCGGCGGGTCTGGCAATTTCTGAAAAAATGAGAAAGCAGATCAGAGGCCTGGCACAGGCGTCTGCCAATGCACAGGACGGTATCTCCGCAGTGCAGACAGCAGAAGGCGCGCTTACCGAAGTGCATGACATGCTGCAGAGAATGAACGAGCTGGCGGTTAAGGCAGCCAACGGAACCAATTCCGAATCTGACCGCACGGCTATCCAGCAGGAAATTGATCAGCTGACCACTGAGATTGACCGTGTTGCCGAGACTACCAAATTCAATGAGACCTATCTGCTGAAGGGTGATACAAGTGTAGCCAGAGGGACGTCTTATTCTTATAAGAACTATGATAAGTCTTCCATGGGAAGCGCAACTTTTACAGCAGACATCGTGACAGGTACAAAGATTACTTTTGCCGCGGCTAACGTAAACGGCGAGAACATGGCAGATCAGAATGCACTGCTCAAGGCTTTGAGGGATTCCGGTATCAGCATTACTGCCAACAGCATATGGGATACCACGCTGGCAACGCCTGCGAAGGGAACTACCACTTATGCGGCAAGCCTGAATGGCGAAGCAGGGGCACGCTTTGATATTACTCAGACTTCCTTGACTGCTACCAGCGCAACATTTACTATTTACAATAAAACAGGTGTTACTGTCGGAACCATCACTGTTGGAGGTTACAAAAAGTCTGCAACCGCTAACACCGATTACACTGATACGATCGTATTTAATGCTACCAATGTCAAGGCCAGCGAGAGCCAGTCGGTATCTGCGGCATACTATGATGCGCATGGCAACAAGATTGCTGCCAACGACCTGGATAACTATTTCACTACCTCCTATGCGGGTAAGTCCGGTACAATCGGTACAGTGTGGTCTAAAGCGGATGCTCCCAAGGTGTATGACGCGGTAGGCAATGTGACCAAGCTGGATCCTGCAGAGATAAATGCAATGAGAGATAAGGTGGGCGCTATGGATATTTCTCTCCATGTAGGCGCTGACGCTTCCAGCAACAATCAGATTACTCTGAATCTTCAGTCTATGAATGCAAAGGGCCTGGGTATCAACGGCTTGCGTATGGACGGAAATAATGACAGCAATGCACTGGATGCCATCGAGAAGATTAAGGCTGCCATTACAAAGGTTTCCGCACAGCGTTCGGAGCTGGGAGCTATTCAGAACAGACTGGAGCATACCATCAGCAATCTGGACAATATTGTCGAGAATACTACCAGTGCTGAATCTCAGATTCGTGACACGGATATGGCCTCTGAGATGGTTGCTTACTCCAACAATAACATCCTTGCTCAGGCAGGTCAGTCCATGCTGGCTCAGGCAAATCAGGCAAACCAGGGTGTACTCTCCCTTCTTCAGTAAGAACCGCTTTTTTATGCCGGAAATGACAGGATTATGTTCTCATGAAACATAGAGATTAGAAAAAGTTAAAAAAATTTTATTACAAGACTAAAGTTATAAAAAAACAGTCCGATATACTTATCAAGAAAAGCGCATAACAAGCTTTCTTACTCCTCGAACCGAACGGTATCGCACAACTGGACGGGGAGAGGACGGGGCAGTGAATGTAATGGGAAGTGCGAGCCCGGCACGGACATTGCCGTTGCAAATAATGACCGCAAGGATGCGGTAAATATATTCAAGGAGGAATATAGAATGGTAGTACAACACAATTTAACTGCAATGAACTCTAACAGAATGCTTGGCTTGACTTCTGCAGCCCAGGCAAAATCCACCGAGAAGCTCTCATCCGGATACAAGATCAACCGTGCGGCTGACGATGCAGCAGGTCTGGCAATTTCCGAGAAGATGAGAAAGCAGATCAGAGGTCTGACACAGGCTTCCGCAAATGCTCAGGACGGTATTTCCGCAGTGCAGACAGCAGAAGGTGCACTTACAGAAGTGCATGACATGCTTCAGAGAATGAACGAGCTGGCAGTTAAGGCAGCTAACGGCACCAACTCTGAGTCTGACCGTACAGCCATCCAGCAGGAAATCGATCAGCTGACCACAGAAATCGACCGTGTTGCTGAGACCACCAAGTTCAACGAGACCTATCTGTTGAAGGGTGACTCCAGTGTTGCAAAGGGAACGTCTTTCTCCTACAAGAACTTTGATAAGTCCTCTGCAGGTACCGCTACCTTTATGGCTGACGAAGTGACAGGCGTGAAGCTTACCTTTGCTGCATCCGCAGTAAACGGCGAGAACATGGCAGATCAGAACGCACTGCTCAAGGCTCTGAGAGATTCCGGTATCAGCATCACCGCTAACAGCGTATGGGATACCACCAAGGCAACACCGACGGCAGGAACCCCTACTTATGCTGCAAGCCTGAATGGTGAGGCAGGAGCGAAGTATGACATTACCCAGACTTCCCTGACCGGTACCAACGCAACATTTACCGTATTTAACAAGGCAGGTGTTACCCTCGGTACCGTTACAGTATCTGGCTACAAAAAGACTGCTACTGCTAACACTGATTACTCTAACACAGTTGTATTTAATGCTACCAAGGTTACGGCTAGCGAGAGCAAGTCTGTATCCGCAGCATATTACGACAAGGACGGCAACAAGATTGCTGCCAATGATCTGGATAACTACTTTACCGTAGCTTACGCTGGAAAGTCCTCTACGCAGGGTAATGTGTTCTCACTTGCAAACGCACCTAAGGTGTACGATGCAGTAGGAAACGCAACCACGCTGGATAAGAATGAAATCGCACATGCTCGTGACAAGGTAGGAGATCTTACCGTTGGCCTGCATGTAGGTGCTGACGCTACCAGCAACAACCAGATCAGCCTGAACCTGAAGTCCATGAGCGCTAAGGGTCTTGGCGTAAACGGCCTGAAGATGGATGGAACCAATGATGAAAACGCATTGGATGCTATCGAGAAGATCAAGGCTGCTATCACCAAGGTTTCTGCACAGCGTTCCGAGCTGGGTGCGGTTCAGAACAGACTTGAGCACACCATCAACAACCTGGATAACGTTGTTGAGAACACCACCAGCGCTGAGTCCCAGATTCGTGACACAGACATGGCTTCTGAGATGGTTAAGTACTCCAACAACAATATTCTGTCTCAGGCAGGCCAGGCAATGCTGGCACAGGCAAATCAGTCCAACCAGGGCGTTCTGTCCTTACTTGGCTAATACTTTTAACTTACAGAGTGTAATTGCCCAGATCCCCGGCTATTTAGCCGGGGATTTTGGTTCTTATCTCTGATCGAAAGGGTTTTCCTATTATGAAGAATGATACATCCATTTTATTGTCCATTTCCATGCTGATTTCCGGAAAAGAAGATATGCTTAAAAGTCTGGAATCTCTGCTTTACTTCAAAAATGCTATTTCTACTGAAGTCATCCTGGTAGATACCGGCTGTAGTCCTGAACAGCGGGCATTGGCGGAGAAGTATGCGGATAAGATCGTAGACTTTACATGGTGTAATGACTTTGCCGCCGCCAGAAATGCGGGTCTGAAGGAGGCGAAAGGCCTGTGGTTTATGTATCTGGACGATGATGAATGGTTTGAGAACCCCCAGGAGATTATTTCTTTCTTCCAGACCGGGGAATATAAAGAGTATCACTGTGCTTCTTATGTGGTAAGAAATTACAGAGACCGGCAGGGGAAGATGTACGACGATTCCTACCCTTCCCGTATGGTGGAGCTTATGCCGGGTACTGTCTTTGTGGGCAAGATTCATGAGTACCTGGAGCCCTTCAGGCTGCCCAAAAAGACTTTTTCCGATTTTGTTCATCACTATGGTTATGCCTATCGGGATGAGGAACACCGAAAACAGCATACCAAGCGGAATGTGGAGCCTTTGCTGGAGATGATCAAAGAACAGCCGGGTGACCCCAGATGGTCCTGCCAGCTGGCCCAGGAATATTTCGGTGACGAAGAATATGAGATGACTATAAAGGTCAGTAAAGAGGGAATTGAAGACTGGAAGCGTCATGCGAAGGAAAAAATCACATACGCACCTTCACATGTGGGAGCTCTTTATGCTTATATTCTGATTTCTCTGGAGATGGAGAAGAAGTATGAGGAAGAAAAGATCTGGGTGGAGAAAGCGCTGAAGGAGACACCTTATCTGGAGGCAGAGGTGATGGCGCCAACACGTGCTTTTTACTACCTTGTGGCAGCCAGGCTTTATAGTTATCTGAAGGACTATGAGAAAACGCGGGAGTACTTTGAAAGGTACATGGATTATCTAGAAAAGTACGGTGGCAATCGGAATCTGGTGGAGGCCGGAAGCGCTGCGGTGGTGGAGGGAGTATTTCAGGAACAGCTCCTGTACGGAACCATTTTGATGTGTACGGAGGCAGCTATCCGCCTGGAGGACCATGCTTTGGCAGAAAGGGCATTTTTCCGACTGGACTGGATGAATGACCCCAGGCTTTTGCGGCAGAACCAGTGGGAGAAGGGTATGGTGGAGGGCTGCTGCAGTGTACCCTACCATCCTCTGTGGGTGAAGATCCTGCAGACTCTGGTGTCCCGCAAGGAAGGCATGAAGGAGATGCAGGTGGTGTTCCTGGAGGCGGAAATAGAGCTGAAACAGCAGGGAGAACTGGAAAAGCTGTTTCGTCTGAACCGCCTTGTAGCGGAGCTGGATTTTGAGCACAGCTATATTCTGGCGAAGAAAATCGTATGGACAGAAAAGGATCCTTCCATTTCCACATTGGCGGAGCGCCGGGAAAAGGCGGAGGAGCTGCTGGGGAAGCTGTTTGAAAAATATCCGGAGGATATATTCGATATTCGGCCGGAGGTATGGGATGCGGCAGGGAGGATGGAAATATCCTGCGAGCCTTATCTGCTCCGGACGGATTACAACTGTTTCCGCAGGGCGCTGGAGGCCTGGTGCCGGCAGGCACCTCCCGATGTCATCCGCCAGTGGGATGAAAGAATCGGCAAGTGGAAAACACAGAGAAACATGAGATATGACCTGTTTACGGTAAAATGTATGGAGGGGTATCTGCATCATTTTGAGGAGGTATGCCCGGACCTGCAGCAGATGGAACCGATGCTCTGGCGATATGCAGACGCGGTATTGGATCTGTATGAGCCTTTCTACAGGGAATTTGTATTTGAGGAGGCGCCGGAAATCCTGCCGGAGGAAGCACAGCTGGCTTTGAGGCTGAAGAAGGTGCAATGGCATCGGGAGCAGCGGGATGACCTGAAGGCATTGGAAGCGGTAAGGAAGTGTCTGGGAGTCTGCCCGGCCCTGGGAGATGTGATGGATGCTTACGCCAGGATGTACCGGGACCAGGTACAGAATCAGAGCCACAGTACCGACGAGGAGCAGGTAGAGCTGCGTTATCTCATTGCTGTTCTTAAGAAAAAAGCAAAACAGCAGATCGAAAAGGGGGAGTATCAGACCGCCCGGGAAATTCTCCTTCAGATACGGCAATGCGCACCGGATGACGAAGAAGTGAAGGAGCTTTTGGGGAAACTGCAATGAAGATTCAGTTTTTAAACGGCGGCCTGGCCAACCAGGCTTTCCAGTATATTTTTGCCAGACATTACGAATTGTCCCATCCGGGGGAAAGCATGTATCTGGATGACACCTACTTTGCATTAAATACGGTGCATAACGGGTACGAGCTGGAGAAGGTCTTCGGCATTCAGGCCCATATGCTCAGCCAGTGCTTTGATGACGAGGTCTGGAGCTTTATACTGGAAGAGCGCAGAGAGGGGAAAAGCGTTCCCAGGATTCTGTGTGAAAACGGGATTGAGACCTATATGATTTCCGATGTGGGAGATTCCTGTCAGAGCTTTAATCCCTTTACCGGCAAGATTGTCTGTGTTCCCGGTGACAAGTTCATTCCCGAGGTTTACGACGCGGAAGGAGATGTCTATTATCACGGGTATTGGATTTCCAAGGGATGGTTTGAAAAATACAAAGAAGTATTTTTAAAGGAATTTACCCTTCCGGAGATTGAGGACGAGGCGAACCGAGCCCATCTGCAGAGGATTTATGAGGTTCCGTCCGTGTCCATCCATATCAGGAGGGGCGATTTCGTCCAGCTGGGCTGGGCCTATCCGGCAGATATTTACAGGCGGATGATAAGATCCTTTGTCAGTGCGTGCGGGAACGAATGGGAGCTGTTTGTATTTTTCGACGATATTCCCTGGTGCAGGGAAAATCAGGAGGATATGGGATTTCAGAAGTTCCGCAGGGTACATTTTGTGGAGGGAAACGTGGAAGGGCGCAATTATATTGACCTGCAGCTGATGAGCCAGTGCGAAGCCATGATACTGTCCAACAGCTCGTTCTGCTATCTGGCGGCCCTGCTGAACACTCGGAAAAAATATTTTTTAAATCCTTCGGAGCGGGAGGTATAGAGGTAAAATATTGAAGTGAAAATTCGGATTTCAGGAAACTTTACACATCCTGGGATGGATGCAAAATATAACTGAAAACAGTTGTGATGTCATCGCGGTGGAGGCAGATCACGGTTATGTGCTGAGCTTTCACTTCAATAAGGGAAAGAAGTTGGAGCTATAAAAGCAGGTATCAGGTTTAAGGGCGAATATAAGATGGATGTAACATACATAATCCGTATGATAATATAAGTGTTTGTAAAGAGAAGAGGAAGGAGAACTGGTATGAAAGCGATTTTGCTGGCCGCGGGAAGAGGCACCAGAATTGCCAGAAATGTGGAGATGATTCCGAAGTCAACCCTGCCGGTGGACGGAAAGCCGCTGATCCGCCGTTCCGTGGAGCTTCTGCAGGCAGAAGGAATGGAATGTGTGGTTTGTACCGGATATAAGGAGGAGAAGATCCGGGAAGCACTGGCGGGACTGAGGCCTGTTAAGTACTATTTTAATCCTTTTTGGAATATTACAAACAGTATAGCAAGCTTTTGGTTTGCCCGGCAGGAAATGAACGATGACCTTTTGGTGCTGAATGCGGATGTGTTCTTTTCAAAGGAAATACTGGAGCAGATCATGGCAGATGAAAGAGACCCCGTGATGGCAATTGATAAGTCCCGCACTGTGGAGGGGGATTATTTCTTTTATACCGGTCTGGACGGCCGGATTGAGAAATACGGCAAGGGACTTCCCGTGGAGCAGCGCAGCTGTGAATATGTGGGTATGGCAAAGATAGGACAGGCCTTTTTGCCTAAATTTGTCAGCCGGCTGGAGGAGCTGATAGCGAGTCAGCAGCATGGAGCCTGGTGGGAAAATATTTTGTATTCCTTTACGGACAAGCAGGAGGAAGTGATTTATACGGCAGATGTGGGTGGCCGTTTCTGGGCGGAGATAGATTATTTTGATGATTATGAGAGAATCATAGATTATGTTTCCAGAAGCGGAGGAGAAGTATGAGGAAGCATATCAAGGCGCAGGTGCAGGAGGCCTTGAATGATCTGGCGGACAACCTGGGAGGCATTGCGCAGTTGATACAGATCAGCAGCAGGGAAGAAGTATTTGATCTTCTTGTCCAGATGCAGGAGCTGGTTATTTCCGTGGGCAACACGGTGGAGAGCTGGGAAGGAACGGAAAACGAGGTTACGCCAAAGCTGGAGGAAGCCTGTGAACTGCTCTATCAGGTCAGCTGTTCACTGGAGGAGGAAGAAGCATGGCGGAGAATGCTTCAAGGCCTGGTGCAGTTGGTCGAAGATATTCAGAAGGATGTGGAAGAGAAGATCCCGGCCAGGCTGGAAGTAGTATTTCTGCCATATCATGTATCCATGTGGGACTCCCTGGAAAGCGTGTGGATGGCAGCCAATGAAGATAAAGGGGTGGACTGCTATGTGGTTCCGATTCCCTATTATGATGTGAAGCCCAACGGCATGCAGGGAGAGAAGCATTATCATGGTAACCGTTATCCGGATTATGTACCTGTAGTGCCCTACTGGAAATATTCCGTGGAAGACAGGAAACCAGACATTATTTTCTTCCATAATCCTTATGATGAAAACAATCTGGTGACCAGGGTACCGGAAGAATACTATGCCAGGAATCTGAAACAATCTACCGACATGCTTGTCTATATTCCATACTTTGTCGCTGAAGAAGACGGGCCTGCGGATCATCAATGCTATACGCCGGGAGTGCTGTATGCAGACAGAGTAGTGGTTCAGCCGGGCCGTATCTATGAAAAATATTGCAGGGTCTATACAGATGTATTGCGGCGTAACGGAGTGGAAAAGGGCTACGTGCCGGCAGAGAAGAAATTTCTGCCTTTAGGATCGCCAAAATTTGACAAGATCTGGAATACTCCCTGTGAGATAAAGGATTTGCCTGAGAGCTGGCGAAGAAGCATTATAAGGCCGGACGGCGGCAGAAAGAAGATTATTTTCTACAATCTTTCCATAGGAGCCTTTCTGCAGAATCCGGAGCAGATGCTGAAAAAGATAGATAAGGTGCTGGAGTTTTTCCGAGAAAGGCAAAATGATGTGGTTCTGTTGTGGCGGCCTCATCCTTTGCTGACGGACACGATTGACTCCATGACGCCTCTGTTACGGCAGGAGTTTTTACAGAGAATCAGCAATTTCAAAGAAGAAGGCTGGGGGATTTATGACGAGACACCGGATCCCAACCTGGCCATGGCATTGTCGGACGGTTATTACGGAGATTCCAGCAGCCTGCTGACGATATACCGGGAGACGGGAAAACCGATCCTGCTGCAGGACGCGGATATTTTGGATTAGAGGGCAGAACATGAATAAACTGAAACTGATGACGATCGCAGGTACAAGGCCGGAGCTGATACGTCTGTCGGAGATTATAAAAAAAGCGGATGATTATTTTGAACATGTTTTTGTGCATACCGGGCAAAATTATGATGCCCGGCTGAATGAAATTTTTTATGAGGATCTGGGAATGCGCAGGCCGGACTATTACCTTGAAGCCGTGGGAGCAAATCTGGGCGAGACCATAGGAAATATCATAGCAAAGTCCTATGCATTGATGCAGGAGATCCGTCCGGATGCGCTGCTGATCCTGGGGGATACCAATTCTGCACTGACTGCCATATCGGCAAAGCGGCTGAAAATACCTATTTTTCATATGGAGGCGGGAAACCGGTGCTTTGACGAGAATCTGCCGGAGGAGACCAACCGTAGGATTGTGGATCACATATCGGATGTAAATCTGCCGTATACGGAACATGCAAGACGATATCTGATTGCGGAGGGAATCAGGAAGGAGCATATTTATGTGACGGGATCGCCTATGCGGGAAGTAATTCTGGCACATCAGGAAGACATTGATCGCAGTACCGTACTGGAGCAGTTAGGGCTGGAGAAGGAGCAATATATTGTACTCTCTTCCCACAGAGAGGAAAACATTGACAATGAGGAGCATTTTAACAGCCTGATGAATGGGGTAAACGTTATGGCGGAGACTTACCGGATGCCGGTAATTTATTCCCTTCATCCAAGAAGTGCAAAGTTTGTGGCGGAGAGGGGATTTACATTTCATGCACTGGTGCGGAAGATGCCGCCCTTTAACTTTACGGATTACAGCGCTTTGATGAAGCATGCTTACTGTGTAGTATCTGACAGTGGCACCATGCCGGAAGAGGCAGCGGTAAGCCATTTCCCGGCGGTATGTATCAGAACCTCCACGGAACGCCCGGAGGCATTGGACAGGGGGTGCTTTGTCATCGGGGGAATTACGGAGGAATCCCTGCTGCAGTCGGTTGAAATGGCTGTGAAATTTTGCCGGAAGGGAGACTATGGCAGCACAGTTCCGGATTATGAGCCGGAGAATGTATCCTCCGTCGTAATACGGCTGATTCAAAGCTATACGAGAATTATTGATGATAAAGTATGGAGAAAATAGGCAGGGAGAGCAGATATGGGGATTTTTACAGGCAAGACACTGATGATTACCGGGGGAACCGGTTCTTTTGGAAATGCGGTACTGAACCGTTTCCTGAATACGGACATTGGGGAGATCCGTATTTTCTCCAGAGACGAGAAGAAGCAGGACGACATGCGCAGGCATTATAACAATTCCAAGATCAAGTTTTACATTGGAGATGTCCGAAACAAGGGCAGCGTCCAGGACGCCATGCGGGGAGTGGATTATGTATTCAGCGCCGCGGCCCTGAAGCAGGTGCCTTCCTGTGAATTCTTTCCCATGGAAGCGGTGCAGACGAATATTATCGGAACAGACAATGTGCTGACGGCAGCGATACTGGAGGGTGTGGAAAAGGTGATCTGCCTGTCTACGGATAAGGCGGCATATCCGATCAATGCCATGGGAATCAGTAAGGCCATGATGGAGCGGGTATTTGTGGCTAAGTCCAGAACCACGGACGGAACTCTGATCTGCGGAACCCGGTATGGGAATGTAATGTGTTCCCGGGGCTCTGTGATTCCGCTTTTTATTGATCAGATTAAGGCAGGAAAGCAGATTACCGTCACTGATCCGGAAATGACGCGTTTCCTGATGAGCCTGGATGAGGCGGTGGATCTGGTAATGTTTGCTTTCGAGAACGGACATACAGGCGACATTATGGTACAGAAGGCGCCGGCCTGCACCATCGGTATCCTGGCACAGGCAGTGCAGGAGCTGTTTCATGATAAAAATGATATTCATTACATTGGCATCCGCCACGGGGAGAAGAAGTACGAGACGCTTTTAACCAAAGAAGAGTGTCTGCATGCTTTTGACTGCGGGAATTTTTACCGGGTTCCGGCGGATAACAGGGATCTGAATTATGAGCAGTATTTTGAAAAGGGGCACACGGAGAAAGCATTGCTGGAAGAGTTTAATTCGGACAATGCCCGGCGGCTGAGTGTGGAGCAGGTGAAGGAAAAGCTGTTGAGCTTACAGTATATACAGGATGAACTGAAAACGATGTGAAACATCGGAAGGGAAGGAAAACGGTGCAGTGGGCAGGGAGAACTCTGCTACCGGCGATGGAGGTGAAGGAGCACATAATATGTTGCGGGATCAACTGACAGGACAGCGTGAGAATAAGGCACAGAAACAGGCGCGGGATCTGGTAAGGCAGATGTTGAAAGATAAAAAGAGCTTTGCCGTGTGGGGGGCAGGAGCCACGGGGAAGAGTACACTGGACTTTTTAAAGCAGGCTTCCGACGGAGTACTGGTTCCGCAGTGCATTGTAGATAACAACCAGGCTCTGTGGGGGCAGAATCATATCGTAAGCCCCGGGGATTTTATGAAGGCGGAACCTCTTCCGGAGAGAATGATTGTCAGCGTATACGTGGCGGATCAGGTGATAGCCCAACTGAAGGACATGGGGTATACGGGAGAGATCATAGACCTGAATGTACACCTTGCAGATGATCTGTGGGACTTTTATGAAAGCCATATGGACGAGCTTGAGGAGCTTTACCTGTTACTGGCGGATTCGCAATCCCGGGAGACGTTGGCGGGCTTTTTAAATGGTGTCAGGGAGAATGATGCAGAATATTTCCGCAGGATCAACGGGAACAGTAAAGAAAAGCTGCTTGATCCGAAAATTATGAAGTATACGGACGAAGAGTTTTTTGTGGATGTAGGAGCTTTTACGGGGGATACAATCCGGGAATTCCTTGAACTGACGGGAAATAAATATCTAAAAATTGTGGGGATAGAGCCGGATCGGAAGAATTATGAAGTCCTGAAGGCCAATATAGGGAAATGGGGACTGGGGAATATCAGTTCGGAAAATGTGGCAGTGGGGGAAACCGATGGTATTACACACTTTATGACGGATATGTCGGAAAGCAGCCATAGGGCCAAATCAGGCGGGCAGGAAATTCAGATGAGACGTTTGGATACCATGGAGGAACTTCAGGACCTTACGGTTCTGAAGGTATCTACGAACGGCTGTGATCTGCAGGCGCTGCAGGGGGCGAGAAGCCTGATCTTAAGAAACAGGCCGAAGATTTCTACATATGCCAGCGGGATGCTGCTGTGGGAAATTCCTGAATATCTTCACAAGTTGGTACCGGAATACAAAATTTACTGCCGTCATTACGGCACAGGGATACAGGCGATGATTTGCTACGCAGTCTGTTGACGTGGCAGCATGCTACATATAAGCAAAGGTGGGCATTATGCGATATTTAATATTTGGCGTGAACGGCATGGCGGGTCACGTGATTGCGCAGTATTTAAAGGAAAAGGGCCATGAGGTTACCGGCTTTGCCAGGCAGCAGAGCCCTGTGTGTAAGACGACCCTGGGAGATGCCAGGAACAGGGCAGATGTGGAAAAAACCTTGGAAGCCGGCGACTATGACGTGGTGGTCAATTGTATCGGTGTGCTGAATAAACGAGTGGATGCCAGTCTTGCAGACGGTATTTACTTAAACAGTGCCTGGCCTCATCTGCTGGCCGAAAAGCTGGCGGGCAGGAAGACAAAGCTGATCCATATCAGCTCGGATTGTGTATTTGAAGGGACGAGAGGGCGGTATACGGAAACGGATCGCCCGGATGCGGTCTCTTATTATGGCAGGAGCAAGGCATTAGGAGAGGTTCTGGATTGTGATAACCTCACCTTGCGGACATCTATTGTGGGCCCGGAGCTGAAAACGGACGGGACCGGGTTATTCCATTGGTTTATGAAGCAGAAAGGCAGTGTGTCAGGATATAAAAGAGTGATCTGGACCGGGGTAACAACATTGCAGCTGGCTAAGAGCATTGAGGAGGATATTTCGAAGCAGAAGACCGGGCTGTACCATCTGGTCAATAATGAGAGCATCTGCAAGCATGACCTGCTGCAGTTGTTTCAGGGTGCGTTTCAGAGAGATTCAGTTGAGATAACGGAAAATGATACGGTAGTCAGTGACAGATCACTGGTCTGTACATCGGAGGGACAGAGGTTTTCTGTGCCGGGCTATAAACAAATGATCGGGGAAATGGCGGAATGGATGGAGACGCATAAGGATCTGTACCGGCAGTATGGGGAGTTTGAAAGGAAATAGAGTACTTAAAGGAGTACTTTTCAGGAGGCGGAATGTACTTAAGTAGCAGGGAGCTGAAGGCAGTTCAGCAGACAGAACTGGAAATGCTGATAGAAATTGACCGAATATGCAGAAAATACAGGATTCCTTATACACTGGACAGCGGAACATTGCTGGGGGCTGTTCGAGACAAAGGTTTTATTCCATGGGATGATGATGCGGATGTGGTGATGACACGGGGGGCATACGAACATTTTTTTGAGGTATGCAGGACAGAGCTGGATACGGAACGATTCTTTCTGCAGGATTACAGGACAGATAAGGCATATCGCTGGGGGTATCCCAAAATGAGGCGGAATGATTCGCTGCTTATCAGGGAAGATCAGCCTGAACTTTCCTGGCATCAGGGAATTTTTGTAGATATATTTGTTTATGATAATGTGCCTGACAGTTGGCTGATGCGTAGAATACATTTATTTTTCTGTTATCTGATCAGAAAGATACAGTATGCAGTAGTTGGAAAAGAAACGGCAGGAAGCTTTTTGCTGCGAATATGGTATAGCGTATTAATGAAAATTCCGAGAGATATGCTATTCCGTTGGCTGGAAAGAGTGTATAGCCAATGCAACAGGCAACGGACGGAGTTGATGCGGCATATGACATACGCATACAGGAAAAAGTGCAGGTTCGGACTGCCAAGCAAATGCTTTGCCGAGCAGATAGAAGTGGAATTGGAAGGACACAGATTTCTGGGCAGCAAGGAGTATGATACCTATCTTACGGTTTTGTATGATGATTACATGGTGCCACCGCCGGAGTCAGAGCGGAATCATACAGCGTATCGAGTAGTAAAGTTACCCGGTATGCCATAGCGGCAGTGTATGACAGCTGTCGGATCAGGATAGGAATTACAGATAAATCGGTTTCGGAGGATGGAAAAGGGCATGAGAAAGCGTATAGAGAGTGAGCCGATTGATGTGATTATTCCCTGGGTAGATGCAGCAGACCCCGAATGGGATGAAAGAAGGCGGCAATATGCAAAAGAGTTGGGAAGTGTTCAGGAGTCATCCAATTCCGTTACCCGTTTTGAAAGCTGGGACAACCTGAAGTATGTGTTGCGCGGTATAGAAGAGTGTATGCCATGGGTTCATCGTATTTTTCTGGTGACATGCGGACAGATTCCTGATTTTATTAATTTAGAATGTCCTAAGCTGAGGCTGGTGAAGCATGAGGATTATATCCCTCAAGAATATTTGCCTACCTTTAACTCGAATACGATAGAAATTAATTATCACCGAATAGAAGAGCTGTCGGAGAATTTTATATTGTTTAATGATGATTTATTTCCTTTGCAGCCGATTCAGGAAAGCTACTATTTCAAAAATAATTGTATATGTGATGAGGCGGTAGAACGGGCTCTCTGCCCGAAGGTCCAGGAATTGGACTCCCGTGTCAACATGTATAGAGCCGTGAATATTATGATCCTTATTAACAAATATTTTCACAAGAGGGAGGTACAGCGCAAGAACTGGTGGAAATGGTATTATCCGGGGTATGGTAAAAAGCTTCGAAGGACTACGGCATTGTCCCATTATTATGATTTTGACTATTTTTCCATTCCGCATATGGCGGTGGCAATGAAAAAGAGCATAATCAAAAAGATATGGGAGCTGGAACCCGAGGTCATGGCGCTGTCTTCCAGAAACAGATTTCGGAATTACAGTGATGTCAGTCAATATTTGTTTCGATTTTGGACGCTTTGCGAAGGTGATTTTTATCCCAGACGCACAAAGGGATTATATGTGGATATTACAGATGAGAATTGCATGGAGATAGCTGATATAATACGTAATCGCAGGCAGCAGATGATTTCGTTGAATGAAGCAGATGAGCTGAGAGACTTTGAAAGAGTGAAGCAGATGCTTAACCGGGCTCTGGCAGAGATTTATCCACAGAAAAGTATTTATGAGAAGTAAGGAAGATTATGCAGTACTGTTATCCGGACATGGTATGCTGCAAAATAGATCTTGGAGGTTAGTTATAATGGAACCATTCGTATCGATTGTGATTCCGGTATTTAACGGAGAAGATTATTTACAGGAAGCTATCGAGAGCGCTTTGAATCAGACCTATAAGAATATTGAAATCCTGGTAGTGAATGACGGTTCCACAGATCGGACGGAGCAGATTGCCACAGCGTATGGGGAAAGGATTAGATATTTTTATAAGCAAAACGGGGGAGTTGCGTCTGCACTGAATCTTGCGATCAGAGAGATGAAGGGGGAATATTTTTCATGGCTGTCTCATGACGATTATGATTATCCGGAAAAGATAGAGCTGCTGGTAGAGGCTGTTTTGGGCCAGGGGGACAAAGAAGCGGTTGCGTATTGTAATTATAGTCTCCTGGATCAGAGGACGGGAATAGCAAGTCCATATCAAATTGAAGATTATTATTCAAAGGAAGACAGATCGAATGGCATTTTTATGACAATTCAACGGTTGATGGATGGCGGTTCCATGCTGATTCCAATCAATCAATTTTATAGAGTAGGAGGGTTTAATGAAAAACTGCGAGCTACACAGGATTATGATATGTGGTTTCGAATGCTTAGAGAGAAGCAGGTAATTCACGTCCCCAGGGTTTTACATGTAGCAAGGGTGCATGCAAAGCAGGGAAGCCAGTCGATGACAGGTTTTTCTGCTGAAAGAGAACAATTATTTCTTCATTTTTTAAAGGAACTTTCTGCAGAAGATATGAATCAAATGTGGGGAAATGAGTATTGCTGTCTGCAGAATTTTATGACTTTATTTGAAAATGGTGTAATGACGGAGGGATGCAAGTATATCCGGGAAAGAATAAATCAATGCGATGAACCCATGAATGCGCAGCTGCTTCGGAAAAAGGCAAAAGAGAGAATTTACGGTTTTGGGGGAGGACAAGCCGGCCGGATTGCAATTTTCGGAGCCGGAGATTATGGCAGAAAAGTATTACGGCTTTTACGTTCAAGGGATATAGAAGTAGAAGAGTTCTGGGACAATAGTTCACAAAAATGGGGAAGTCGGATAGAGGGAATAAAATGTATTTCGGTGGATGAGGGACTTAAATGTGCGGAACAAACGCTGGTCATATTGGCGGCGGAGTTGTATGGAGGGATGCAACGGCAATTGGAAGGGGAACAGATGGCAGGTGTGATTACGAAAATGCACTTGGAGGGAGTGCTTTATGATGTGCCTGCCAGGAAAGTGATAAGGAATGAATGAACTGCTGGATGAATTGAAAAAAGGCCCTTTGTGCATATATGGATGTGGGGAATGCGGTATACAGATTTATTTTCTTTTGAAGGAAAGTGGTATTCATATAGATTTTTTTTGCGATAGAGATAAATCAAAAAAGGGTTATGTAATGGATGGCGTGTCTTGTATCACTTATGAAGAATTATTACGGAAGGAGGCACAAGATGCAATTTTAATCATAGGCATAGCGCATGGTGAAGGACTTGTAGATGAATTTCGGGAACTTGGCTTTAAGAAAGTTTTCTATTATGTAAATATCAGACAAGAATTGTATGCTGAGCTATTAAAGGCGCAGGAAAAGAAGAGTTTGCTGGAGATAGAAGATTTGCAGAGACTGAAGCAGAATATTCAGGAAATTGCAAATAGTAAGGAGCTATCAATGAAAAGTAAAAGAGAAGGTATTATAATGTTGTGTGATAAAAAGCAGAGGAGAGAATGATGAGGCTGCTACAGGTAAATTGTACAGATATGCCGGGTAGCTTTAATGGCTATATGCTAAATATGGAATTGAGAAAAGCAGGAATTGAGGCACAATTGAAGGTGCTTGATAAATGTGGATTGGACGAAGATCCTGGTGTTTCAGTTTTGAAAAGGGATTTTGTTCTACACCAGATTCTGCGCTGGGCAGAGGATAAATATTCCGTAAGCAATCTTTTATATCCGTATGGAGAGGCCTTTTTAAGTAGTAAAGCGTTTCAGGAAGCAGACATTATACATTATCACATTTTGCATCGTTTTATGTTTTCGTTATTTGATTATCCGGCATTGATGAATACAAAGAGAACTGTTTGGACAATACATGATCCCTGGATTGTTACTGGAAACTGTGTTCACCCACTATATTGTGAAAAATGGAAAACAGGATGCGGAGGGTGTGAGCGACTGCAGGAATGTGGTTTTGAAATGAGATGCGACAATACATCCCTGATGTGGGAAATTAAGCATAAAATGCTGAAACAGATTAATCCTCACATTGTAGTAGCGTCAAAGTTTATGGAGGACTACTTGCACCGAAGTCCCATAACCTGTCATTTTCGCAAGATTCACAGAATTCCATTTGGGGTAAGGCTGGAACTGTATGATTCGAAGAGGATAGACGGAATCAGACAGAAGTATGGTATTCTGAATAATCAAATCCTGGTGGGATTTCGGGCGGATAATAATCCGATCAAGGGATGCAGATATATTTTTGAAGCATTGTCAGGTCTGCAGGATAGGGATAAGATAGTGCTTGCTGTGGTAGGAGGAGGAGAAATTCGTGAAGATATAAGGACTATGTACAATGTGGTGGAGCTGGGATGGCTGAATAATGATGCCGAAATTGCGGAATATATGCTTATGTGCGATATTTTTTTAATGCCATCTCTTGCAGAATCATTTGGTTATATGGCGCTTGAAGCTATGGCGGCAGAGACGCCGGTGATTTCTTTTGCAGGGACGGTTTTGGAAGAGATTACGGATGCACCAAAATGTGGACTTGCAGTAGCTTATCGGTCATCCGGCGCCTTGAAAGAAGCCTTATCCTTTTTAATAATGAATGAAGGCGCAAGGAGGGAAATGGGCAGAGCGGGAAGACAAAGAGTGGAACAGGAGTACCTTTTTCAGGAATATGTGCGGAAACATAAAGAATTATATGAAGAGATTTTGGAGGAGGAAAACGGGAAATGAGCGAAAATCGTATTTATGGGAAGAAGGTAAGTATTAATACAGAAAAAACAAAGGAATTTTATAATAATAGAGCAAAAGCAATGATGGAAATGGATAACCCGTATGTATCAGTATTATTGGGTGACCAGAATCCTGAATATGCGGTGGCGTGGAACAAATTTGAGCAGGAAAATATTCTTCCTAAAATGGGCATAGACGAAAACAGCAGGGTGTTAGATATAGGCTGTGGAATGGGCCGGTGGGCAGAAACCTTGATTCCCAGGAGCGGTTATTATTGTGGGACGGATTTGTCCTCAGAAATGGTTGAGCGTGCCAGGGAACGTAATCAGTATGAGGGGATAAAATATGATTTTTTAAATTATGGATTTCAGGAGTTTTGTGCTTTGCCGAAGGATAAACTACCCTGTCTTTTCAATAGATTGTGGATTTGTGGGGTGATGATGTATATCAATGATGAGGCGCTTTGCAAGGGCATGGAACAGTTGCTGGACAAAATGGATAAAAGCGTCAGGGTTTATTTTACGGAGACTATTGCAATAAAGGAAAGATTGACTTTGAATGAATTTTATTCAGAGGCTTTAAAGGCGGATTATGATGTGATCTATCGCACGGAAGCAGAATATAACGAGGTCTATCAGAGTTGGTTGAGTGCAGGCTTCAGGATTGTAGAGCAGGGGATGCTGCCGCATTTGAATAAGGAGAAAGAATATAGCGAAACAGATCGTTGGTATACGATTTTGGAAAGGTAAGAAATGAAGATTATGAGGGAAAAAATGTATATCACGGAAGAATATCGGCGCTTGTTTTCCGGATTAATGGATTATGCGAGTCATCTGGTAGACATCGCATTGCAGAATAATCAGAAGATTGTAATCTGGGGATATTGGAAGTGCGGTAAGTTCATTCGTCATTTGATAGAGGATTGCGATGGGAGAACTAAAATTTCTTACATTATTGACGAAAAAATAGAAAACTTTTCTGAGTCTCCGATAATATACAGATCTTCAGTGTTAAATTACATATCGGCGTCAGATACGTTGCTGTTATCTACTATTAAGAGTGTTGATGAGATAAAGAAACTGACATCAGAGTATGGCTATAAAGATGGAGATAATTTCTTTGATGTCTATTCGGATATTGGGGAAAGCTATATTGCCTATCTGCAGAAGCAGAATGACATGTTGGATTTTGCAAACGTATTGGAGAGGGACGAAGATGCTTATGGTGCTGAGAATCAGGAGCATACGCCTTTTTCCTTTTCGGCTGTTGACAAGGTATTTTCTGAGGTTGCGGCATTGGAAGAGGATTTGTCCTTTTTTGATTTTGGATGCGGTAAGGGAACTGCATTGCTTTATGCTCATGTGTATGGGATCAGGAAACTTGGAGGAGTGGAGCTTGTTAAAAAGGTATATGACAGTGCGATGAGAAATTTGCATGAATTGGGAATAGAGGCAGACATAGATAATGGGAATGCTATGGAGTGTGACATAGATGAGTATAATTGCTTTTTCTTTTATAATCCTTTTAGGGGAAAGACTTTTGAGAAAGTGATTGGCAGAATTGAAGAGAGCTTTCGGAGGATGCCAAGAAATATATATCTAATTTATGGAAATCCATTTGAACATAAGGCTGTGGTAAAAAACGGAGTGTTTTCATTATACAAACAGCTTATAGTCGATTTATATGATCCTATTTTAAATATATATAAGGTAACAAAATAAAGACGGAAGGCAAAGGAATACGGTTGGAATGGAGAGTTTTGATGAGGATAACTTAATCTATAATCGTTTTGACCTGATTTACGGTAATAATTTTGAGAAAATAGAAGTCGTCTATCAGGGAAAGACTTATTCCATTGCCATACATTACAATAATGGAAGAGTGGTACTCAATGTATGGGGTAAGAAATTACCCCAATGGGTTTTTGAACAGTTGATTGAAAATGTGTTCCGGAGTCATATTGAAGTTCGATATATAGAAATTATACAGGGCGGAAACAATTATCAGAATTGCTTGTGTGAAGGTAATGATATTCGGATTCTAATACCTAAAACAAAGCAGGAACTATTGCAACGATTAAAATCAAAGCATCGCTACAATCTAAGCAGGCAAATACGTATGTTAGAGGAACAGTATGGTTACCTGTCCACAGTATCTTACGGGAAAAATGTGCCTTATAAATATGTAGATTTGTATTTTAAGTGGAAAAGGGAAAGCCATGGAACAGATTATGAGATGTCTCCGCAACAGTATTTGAAAGAGTATCATGTTACAGATGCAATATTGGTAAAAGCCGGTGGAAGACCGGTTGGCATTATTTTCTTTTGCTTAGTTGAAGATATTGCATATTTGGAGAACTTTAGCTTTGACAGCGAGTTGGCCAGATTTTCCCCAGGATATATCACATATGTACTATTTTTGGAGGAATTAATTGCAAAAAAGTGTAATTTGTTGTTTTTGGGTGGGGGCGATTACGAATACAAGAGAAAATTTGGGGCAGAAGAAAGAATTGTATATAACGGCTTGATTTATCGTGAAGAAGTTTTTGAGGAAGTGAATCGATTCTTTGATATAGAGGGGATACATGTGTTTGCTATTTATGGGTTGGGCACAGGGGGAGAAGAATTCCTGCATATAAGGAATCGTATTAAGGCGGAGTTGGCATATGGTATAGATAAGCAGGAAAAAAAGGTGGAAATGTTGCCGACGTATACACCAACGGAAGAACTTCCACTTGCGGATGCAGTGCTGATTACCTTAAAGAAATATAATGAAGAAATCGAACAGTTTTTAAAACATCGGTTTGAAAAGGTCTTTTATTGGGAAGATATGGCTAAAAGAGGTGTTTATAAAAGACTATAGGGAGACAGGATGCAGTATCTTGATATTAAGGAAACGGAACAAATTTTAGTGGTGGCACCACACCCTGACGATG
The DNA here is from genome assembly GCA_910577035.1 of uncultured Acetatifactor sp. GTDB lineage: Bacteria > Bacillota > Clostridia > Lachnospirales > Lachnospiraceae > Acetatifactor. Next base: position 41,239 of record CAJTKW010000007.1, on the reverse strand, counting down.
AATGCATCGGTGTCGGCGGTGTATTGGCGCTGTACCCAAGACAATGTAGTGTGGTGGTGCTGACAGACGGAAGGCAGGGGCAGGGAGATATAGCCCCGGAGAAAGAAAAAGCAATAAGACGGGCGGAATTTATAAAAGAAATGGAGTATGCGGGAATTTCTTCTTATAAAATGCTTGATTATGCGGATGGAACCCTGTTGCAACATACAGACTGCCTATTGCTGGTTGATCTGTCAGCCTATTCAAAAATCTTTGTTACCGGAATGCAAGATGGGCATGCTGATCACACAGCAGCATGTATCAGTGTTTTTAAAGCATTAGAGAAACAAAAAAAGACAGCGACAGAGGTTTATTCCTATGAGGTTCATACTCCATTGCAGGAAGTTACACATATATTGGATATTACCACAGCTTTAGGGAAAAAACTTGATCTCATACGATTTCACCAATCGCAGTTATCGGCAATGGAGTATGATAGGATGGCAGAGTGTCTGGCCAGGTATAGAGGTATTCAAAACGGGAGTAAAGGCTCTTGTTTGGAAGCATATTGTATGATACATTCTGCAGATGATAAAGCAGGTGCAGGTACAGAATTAGAAGCTCAACTGCAAAAATATAAATTGTTTTATTGGGTATTGACAAGATGGGTCAAGTTGAAAGCACAGGAGGTGAGTATAGCTGACATTCTGTATGATAAAGGTTACAGAAAAATTGTGATCTATGGCTATGCCGAGATAGGACAGCTTTTATGTCAAGAGCTACAGAAGGAAAAGTTTGAGGTTTCTTATATTATGGATAAGAAAGTTCGTGAATCCGGCCAGGAAGGAATTCCTGTATACTATCCAAACAGTAGTTTGAATAAGGAAGATGCAGTGGTGGTAACGGCAGTTTTCGATTTTGAAGCAATCAAGGCTGAACTGAGCGAAATGGGGTTTAGCAGTATAATTTCATTTCGTGAGTTGATGGAAAGTGAGTTTTAAAGGGAAACATGGCTGCTTAAGAGATAGTTTATATAAATATATAGTTTAAAGCAATATATTTGAGTAGAAAGAGGAGCAATATACAGATGTTACCTAAGGTTTCTATTATCATTCCTGTATATAATGGGGGAGATTATCTGGGGGAGGCTATTGACAGTGCACTGAACCAAACTTATCAGAATTGCGAGGTAATTGTGGTAAATGATGGTTCTACAGATGATACGGAGCAGGTTGCCAGATCCTATGGAGATCGAATAAGGTATTTAAAAAAGGAAAATGGCGGTGTATCATCCGCATTAAATGTCGGCATAAAAAATATGGAAGGAGAATATTTCTCTTGGTTGTCCCATGACGACATTTATTACCCTTGGAAGATAGAATGCCAAATTGAGATGTTAATGGAGGGTAAAGATAAGCATGCTCCGGTATATAGCAGTTGGAATAGTCTCGTAATGCCGGAGGGTACTGTTGAGCCGGCGCTTCCGGATTATCGCTTTTCAAAAGAGGACTATCAAAATGAAATTTTACCGGTATTGTTTGGGCTCATAAACGGCTGTACCGTATTATTGCATAAGAGTCATTTTGAGAGGGTGGGGCTATTTGACGAAACGCTTTTGACGGCTCAGGATTATGACATGTGGTTTAGAATATTCAGAAGACGGAAAGCGATATATATTAACAGTCCTCTGATAAAATATCGCTCTCATGCTGCCCAAGGGTCGATTACAATAAGTGAATTTTCTCAAAATTGTCAGGATATTCAGTTAAAAATGATCAAACAGATAACGAAGGAGGAAATAGAAGTTATCTTTGGCGGGTATTATAAGTTCTACTTTGATATGTTGCGTATGGCGGATCTTAATCGATGGACACAGGTGATGCAGCAAATGTTGGATGAGTTTGGCAAGACGTTAGAGCCTGCTCATAAAGTGCCCACCAGGCAAGAAGTAGTTTTGTACTGTGCCGGAAGAAATGGGAGGCGTTTAAAAGAGGAATTGTATTTCAGAGGTGTGGATGTAGAGTGGTTTTCAGACGGAAATCCAGCATTATGGAATACGAAAATAGATGGTGTACAGGTAGTATCTTTAAATACATTGAGCAAAGATACATGTATTATTGTGACAAAGGATAATCCCGAAGAGGTGGTTTCTATGCTTTATGAGCAAGGATACAAAAATGTAAGGACATATGATGAAATGTCAATGGAGTTGCATAAATCTTTACCTGTGAAGGAAAGAGTGTTGGATCATTATATGAGATTACAGAAATCAGTAAGTGAGGAACTGTGGAATGAGCGAATTTGAACGATCGATACAACCTGGTGCTGTAGCTGTAAACGGTGATTGGATGTGGCTTTTTGATTATAATATTAATGCTATGTTTCGAATGAATCTATTGAGCAAAAAAGTTGAATATGTGCTATCCGTGCAAGGCGAGGACGTTTATCAGAGGGCATTATTTACAAATATATTTTTTTATGAGAATAAAGTGTTTTTAGTTGCTAATAGTGCAGCAGAAAATGTTTTAATTGATTTAGAGTCTATGTCTCAAAGAAAAGTGCATTGCAGGAGACGGAACATGTCAACGAAAACAGCAACTCCTGTTCAGCATGGCAGTAAGGTGTATATGTTCCCTAAATTTTTAGGCGATGATATCGAGGTATGGGATTTTGAAGATGAATCTGTACATGAAATACAAGTTGATTATTCAAAAGTAGGGCGATACATTGAATTGCGAGAGTTAATGTGGTTTGGGGGTGTGAAGGAGAAAGAGGGATTTTGGCTAATATGCGGTCATAGCACTAAACTTGTACATATAGATAAAAGAGGAAGGGCTGATATATATCCGTTGGATACTGTTGATAAAGGTTTTTGTGCAGTTAGTATCAAGGGAGATATTTTATATTTGCTTCCGGAAGAAGGGAACGAGTTGGTGCAGTATGATGTCCTGTGCAACAAAAGTAAGGTGATTCTTGATAAAATAAATATTTTTCCAAATAAGTGCACGTATTCTTATTATCGAATTATAGTAATAGATGAAGTAATGATTTTGGTTCCTGGTTTTGAAAGGCAGATTATTTTGATTAATTTAGCTTTTCAAGAGAAAAAAGAATGGTCTGTGAAGGAAAGGTTCTGCGCATATGCAATGTGGAAAGACAAATTGTTTTTATTTCCAGAGTTGGGAAAGGAATGGTATATATTAAACTTAGAAACGCAGAAAATGGAAAGATATAGTTGCAGTTTTCCGAGTATTCGTGGAGGAATTCCATTTTATCAATACTGGATGGATGATATATTTAAGCTTGCTGGAATTAAACCGGATTATAGTGAGTTGGTTTGTGGCATTGAGCAGTTTCTTGATGATAAAGATAAGAACGTGATAGATGATCACAGTAAGAAGGTACATAGAATAAATGGTGAAACTATATGGAAAAATCTTTCTTCTGAATGTTTGAAGTAATTAGAGGTTAAAGCGTATTATGGAAGAAATGAGTTGGGGGCAAATATGAAGAATGTCGTGATTGTCGGATGTGGGTTGTTTGGAAGTGTATGTGGAAGAATACTTGCCGAAAAGGGGTTTAGTGTGACTATTTTGGAAAAAGAATCATATGTTGGAGGATTGGCATACGATTACAAGTATCAAAATTCTAATATTATGGTTCATAAATTTGGGCCTCATATTTTAAATTTAGATCATTCAGAGGTGTATGACTTTTTGAGCAGATTTTGTATATTGGTTCCTGTGGATGTGAAACGTAAAGTCTATGTAAATAACCGGATGATTCCATTACCTCTAAATCTTGAATCAATAAAGATGATTATTGGCGAGGAAAGATTTATTCAAGTTTATCAAAATCTAGTAAGATTTTTTCCCAAGGACGAGGTGCTGCTTGGAGAGTTAACGTCATGCGAGAACGAGGAAATTAGAACCTTGGGGAGAATGATATACGATAAGGTATATTTGGGATATAACATCAAAATGTGGGGAAAAAGGCCGGAAGAGGTTAATAGCACAATTTTGCAGAGAATGCCAATCCGTTTGAATTACAATAAACGCCTGACTCGTTGCAGACACCAGGTAGTACCTCAAGAAGGCTATCATGATCTTTTATGCAATATGCTTAATCATGGTAACATAGAGGTTAAAGTAAAGACTGATGGTACAGAGGTAATTAAAATTGCAGAAGGGGGGACAATTTATTATAAAGAAAAAGAGTTTCAAGATATACTTATTTACACAGGACCGATAGACGAACTGTTTGATTTTGAGTATGGAAAGTTGCAGTATCGTTCAATACGTTTTAAAAACCAATTAAAAAAGAATAATATTGATGATAGCGCGGCGGTAATCACTTATCCGGATAACTATAAAAAAACGAGAACAACTGATATGAGAATGTTGATTGATCAGCCTGATAAAGTTACGGTATGGGTATCAGAATACCCTGGAGAGTATGTAAGAAGGAGCAAGAAGTATGGTAAACCATCTTATCCGGTTAATGATTCGTGTGATGTTGAGATAATGGAAAAATACAAAAAAAAGGCAGATTTGGTGGATGGCTTGTATTTAGGTGGAAGATTAGCGGAGTATAAATATTACAGTATGGAAGAAACTGTATTATCAGCGATAAATTGTGCGGAGGAGATAAATAAAAAATATGGGAATAAAGCAATATAAAAAGAAAATGTTAAAAGATGCAATTAATATTGATAAAGAAATTTTGGGGAAAGAGGATAAAAGGATTGGTGGGTACATTAGAAAGCTGGGGTTATATATTAAATATTTTGTAAAAATTTACGTAATGAATAAAGTGGTATTGCCGTACTTTGAAATAGTGATTACGACAAAATGCTCTCTACAATGTAAAGATTGTGGATCTATTATTCCGTATTATGCAAATCCCTATAATATTGATTTGCCTGAAATAGAGAAAGATTTAAAAAACTTATTTGAATTTATTGACGAAGTTAGACTTTTTGGAGTTATTGGGGGAGAAACGTTCTTATATCCAGAGTTAGACAAGGTCCTGAATAATTTATGTTCTCGAAAGCAAGTGGGCAGTATTCGTGTTTTTACTAATGCAGTTGTGAAAAAAACATTAAGTGACACCTTGGTGGCACAGCTGAAACATCCCAAGGTACACATAAGTATCAGTAACTATGGTTTACCATCAACATACACATTTTATAATTATTTAAAATCAGAGAAATTTGATGTACGAATGGGGCCTAAAATGGAATGGCTGGATCGTGGTGATATGACTTGTCGAAATCGAGACAAGGAAGAGCTAAAGAGACAATTTATAGCTTGTTATATGAAAACATGCAAAAGTATTTTAAATGGGAGATTTTATTACTGCCCTCGTTCCGGCCATGCACATGATTTGGGACTTGTGGAAACACCCCAAAATGACTATGTTATTTTGAGTGGGGATAAAGAGAGTGTACGGAATAAAATACTTTATTTGTACTATGGAAAAGATTATTTGGCTGCATGCAATTTTTGTGATGTTGGAACTGAAAAGTGTGTGCCTATACCGGCGGCTTCACAATTAACACCTGAACAGAAAAATGAAATAGTTAAGAGGTCTATGAAGTAAAAATAATACTGAAGGTTAATTGACGCGTAAGATTGGAGACAAAGATGATTTATTTAAGTCCAGAAGTAAGAACATCTGTGAATGAAGATACATTTTGGGATTGGATGAACCGAGTATTTTCCCAAAGTTCTTTTGAAGTGCCAAGCACACTAAATGTCGATGATATAATTTTGAGGTATTCGGCAATGGGATTCTTGCCAGTCGCCGGAAAATCAGTCGCATTATGTTGGGAGATGTATCCGCAGATGCAGAAATTGTATCATAATAATTCATTATCGGAAGATGCAGTAAAAAGAGTATATGAGGCGGCGAGATATTGTACCTATCGTGTGGTTGCAACTCCTAAAAATGCAGTATGGTACGAAAAATTTGGTACAGTAGAGGTGATTCCGATTGGTGTAGATACAGATTTTTGGCGTCCCTATAATAATAAAGCAGAATTTCGAAAAAAGTATGATATTCCACAGAACGCAAAAGTGGGAGTATGGATAGGAACCTTTCATCATATGAAAGGATTTGCCAGACTGGTGGAATATGCACAAAATAATCCGGAGATTTATTGGATTATCGTGATAGGGAGACAATATAGGGCATTAAGTGCCTTTGACAATGCTAAAATTTTTATGGACGTTCCACAAAGCATTATTGTTGAACTGATTAATGCTGCAGATTTCTATTTATGTACTAATAGACTTTCGGCATATTATATGGCTGACTGGGAAGCAATGTCGTGCAATATACCGTTTGTGTATGACAGCGAGGAATCCCCTGAATTCAAGGTGTCTTTGAATCCACGGGAAGAAGTGATGCGAAGAGGTTGGAGCCGTCAGTCCGTTCAGAAGCAATGGACAGATTTTTTTGAGAAGCATGGTGTAAAATATCAATAAGGGGAGAAAAATGATAAAAGTATCTATTATTTGCATGATATATAAATCAACAAAATTTGCTAAGTGGGTATATGACTCTGTACAAAAATATACACCTATGCTGAAAAGAGGCGAAGCAGAGTTTTTCTTCGTCGCAAACGACCCTACGGTTGAAGTTGTTGATTTTTTAAGAGAAAAGAACTATCCGTTTATTGTAGCAATACATGAACATTTAAGTGCGGAGGAATTGGCAGAACTGGGAATAGAAAACAGAGAATATCTAAGGCGTGTTTATCAGGCCTGGAATCAGGGGATTCTTCACGCAAAAGGGCAAATGGTTTGCCTTATAAACAGTGATAATTATTTCTCTGATAATTGGTTGGAAAACTTGATGAAATACTCTAATTTTAATACGTATGTTGTTCCGCAACTGGTTGAGCCATTGCAAAGAGGAAAGGATCTTTTTTGGTGTGCATTGCATGCGGAATTTGGTCATCTTCCGGAGGAGTTCATGGAAGAAGATTTCCTTGCTTTTGCAGATAAGGTCAGAATGACAGGAATAAGGAATTTAGGTGTATTTCAGCCTTGCTTATTATATAAAGATGTCGCGATATGCGCCGGGTTATACCCAGAAGGAAATAGAATTAATGCAGATGGTTCTATTACGACAGGGGATACAGCGTTTTGTAACAGGTTAATGAAAATGAATGTGAAGCATATTACAGCATTGGACAGCGTGGTTTATCATATGGGTGAAGGTGAGTTGCTAGACCTAAGTGCCCAGGAAAGAAATATGTGCGATAAAAAATATGCCCGAAATAATTATATACCAATGTATAAAGCAATACCACATTTTACGCTGGAGAATATAGGCACGGAACTTCCGCAAACAGAAAATGCCGAACAAATTTATGAAAAGCTTTTAGTTCCTTATTACGATAACCCCCAAGTAGACAAACTGTGTGATAATCTAAAAGATATTGTTTTTGGAGAGGATAGGTCGGGGAAGCTTTATCTTTTTTGCGCGGGCGCAAATGGGAGGCGTTTACACAAAAATTTGTTAATAAGGGGATTAGAGGCCGATGCGTTTTCTGACAATAATTCTAAGTTGTGGGATACGTATGTTGATAGTATAAAATGTATAGCTCCGCAGGAATTAGAGAAGGATAGTGTGATAATTGTTACCAAAGATGAACCAGAAGAACTTGTTCAGGAATTACGAAGCAAGGGATATAAACGAGTTCTGACATATCAGGAATTGAAAAATAATATTGATAATACACCGGTTGCATACGAGGAAAGGGTGGTAAAATCATGGAAAGAATAATTGCTGCAGAAAACTTTGCAGATAATACGTCATGGGAAATTTATAAGAATCTAATGAAATTACAGCATAGTAAAGACCTTGGTTTTCTCGTGAAGGCACATGAATTAGGGGGGGTGAAAACCTGGAAGTTGATTAAAACCTGGAGTGATATTTACAGTAAGTGCAAGGATGGGAGGCGAAAACTTGTTTTTTGGGGATATGGGAGGGATGCGAAAGGATTATTGGATTGGGAAGAGAGAATGCGCGACAGCATTGGTTATGCTTATTGGCCGCTTTTATTGAATTTGCCAATTTCAGCATTTGTAGATAAGCACACGCAAACAAGGGAAGTAATTTTTGGGGAAAAATGTGTACCTTTAATTTCACCCAAAGAAGTGGAAGCAAATTATCGAGATGCTGTTTTCATGATAGGAACGGAAAATTTCTATCAGGAAATTAAAGACGAAATAATAGACTTGGGAGTGGACATCGATGATATATATGGATATTATGATATGAATGGGGTTGAAATAAGCGGAAGGCAATACTTTGATGATTTTTGGCTGCCTCGCAAAGAATCAATTATGATTGATGCAGGTATGTATCGCGGTGAAACCATATTTGATATTGTTGACTGGAATAAAGGATTGGGCTATGCTAAAATCATAGGCGTGGAGCCCGACAAAGAGAATTTTATGGCGGCTCAGAACTGGATAGAAGGCAAAAATCTGGCAAATATAGAGTTAAAAAATGTGGGAGTTGGGAGTTCCGGCAAGAAATATACATTTATGGCTAATGGTAATTCTGGATCACATTTTGCGGAAAATGGAAATGATACTGTGGTAGTGGAAACTATAGATTCTATGGTGGGCTCGGAAGATGTCAGTTACATAAAAATGGATATAGAAGGATTTGAACTGGATGCACTTAAAGGAGCCAAAGAAGTTATTCAACGCTGTCATCCTCGGCTATTAGTTTGTTTGTACCATAAACCTGATGATATTATTGAAATACCGCAATATATTTTGGATCTGGATGGGGACTATAAGTTTTATATAAGACATTATAGTAATACGTATATGGAAACATTACTATACGCGTTATGAAGTGTGCGGCAGCTGTCCTCAGCCTGATTGAGGTGAAGTGTGCAGTCGGCGCCAGGGCTGATTTGGGAAGGCCCAAAGCTTCACCGAAAGAGAACAGGGACATTTTTATGGAGTATTTGCGGGATTGACGGCGAAGAGCGTAACAGAACCTGCATTGCCGTACGTTGATAATTTCATACTTCATATCAGAATTTTCTTGCAAGGACAGCCGATTTCTGCTATAGTAAATATAAGAAGTGCAGATCTTAAATGTGAATTGTCTTTTCACATCAATATCCCACATCAAAATTAAACAGGAAGACGCATGGGATAAGGCTTATTGTTGTGGCAGAGAAGCTGTATGCCGTGCCGGAAAGGAAGGTATACAAAGGATGGAAGCCAATTTGTCAAACAGCAGGGTGAAGGACAGTTCCGCCAAGATTATTTTTGGGGATGCCACATTATGTGCCCAGTTTTTGCGGGGGTATGTGGATATACCTATGCTGAAGGATGTTCAGCCGGAGGACATTGAGGATGTCACGGAGCGCTATGTGCATATGTTTACGGAAGAACGTAATTCTGACATAGTGAAGAAGATCTGGGTTCACGACGGGATTCAGAATGAAAATGAGGAAGTGCCATTTTATCTGATTTCCCTCATTGAACACAAGTCAAAAGTAGATTATAATGTGGTCATGCAAGTTATCCGATATATGGTTTTTATCTGGGAAGACTACGAAAAGGAAATGGAAAGACAGCAGGCAGGAATCAGCAGGACAAGGGATTTTCGGTATCCCCCTGTCATACCGATCGTGTTTTATGATGGGGAAGAGAGCTTTACGGCGGCGACACAGCTTCACGACAGGATCCGGTTAAGTGATGTTTTTAGGGAATACATACCGGATTATAAATGTTTGCTGGTACAGCTCAGAGATTTCAGCAATGTCCAGATGATGATAAATAAGGACATATTTTCCTTGCTTATGCTGATTGATAAACTTCAAAATATGGAGGAGTTTGCGGAATTGAGCAAGGAGTTAAGTGCTGAATATCTGGAGGAAATGACGGCAGGGGTTCCGGAATATTTGCTGAATATTATAGCGCAGATTATGGAAATATTGCTGGCTAAACTGAATGTGCCGTATGAGGAAGCGGCTGCATTCACGGAACAGATAAGGGAGCGGCGTATGGGAGAATTATTAGCGAACTTTAAAGGGTATGACATACAGGAGGCCAGGAAGAAAGCAAGCATAGAGGGTCGTGCGGAGGGTCGTGAAGAGGGTCGTGAAGAGGGTCGTGCGGAAGGCCGCGAAGAGGGGATCAGAAAACTGATTGCGTTTGGCAAGAAACATGAGATTCCGAAAGAAGACATCCAGAAAGAGCTGGTGGAGCAGTATTGCTTTGAGGATCAAGAGGCAATGAAAAGAATCGAGGAGTGTTGGCAGGAGTAAACATTGGATGCTGCCGCGCCCAATCTGTTTATCACGAAACGGAGATTTGGTGAGGCTGGATAGAGTGCGAAAGGGAGAAGGGCTGGAAAATGTATTACGTCAATGAGAATATCAGGGATTTGTACCGTGTGAAATTTCATGATGAAAGAGCGGGAGTTCTGCGTCTGGATATGAACGAAAATCCGGAAGGCCTGCCCAGGCAGTTTTTTGATTCGGTAATGGCAAAGATTACGCCGGAGTATATAGCGACTTATCCGGAGAAGGACAGGCTTGCGCGGCTGTTGGCGGAGCATAACGGGTTGATGTGTGAGAATATTTCCGTCACTGCGGGCTCGGACGAGGCCATGAGGCTGATTTTTCAGTGTTTTGGGGAGCAGGGGAAGAAACTCCTTACGGTAACCCCCACCTTTGAAATGTATGATGTCTATGCTAAAATGTTTGGCATGAAGCATGAAACCATTGAATACAAAGCAGATTTTACTGTTGACATTACCGATATTCTGCAGGCAGTGGATGAGGAAACGGGTATCGTGATTCTGCTGAATCCAAACAGCCCTATCGGCAGCACCTATGAGGAAGCGGCTGTGCGTAAGGTGGTGGAGCAGGCGGCTTCGGCGGGAGCTATTGTGGTGGTGGATGAAGCATATCATTATTTTTATGAGCCCACTTTCATGCCTTTGATGAAGGAGTATGACAACCTGCTTGTTCTTCGTACATTCTCGAAGGTATTTTCCATGGCTGGTTTAAGGATCGGGTATGTAGCCGGGGGTACCGCATTGATCGAGTTCATAGAGAAAGCAGAATCCACGTTTAATGTAAATAACATAGCGATTTTATTCGCGGAGGAGGTAATCAGGAACCGGGAGCTCACGGCTGATTTGATAGAAACAGAAAGGGAAGGACGCCGATGGCTGGCGGCGAGGCTGCAGGAGGCTGGCTATAAGACATTGGCAAAGGAAGGGAATTTTGTGTTGTTTCTTCCAAGAAAAGATTCCCAAGTGGTGGTTAAGGAATTAAAGGAAAAAGGGGTCTGGGTCAGGGATTATGGCAGGGGAATCCTGAAAGGCTGGATCAGGGTGTCCACGGGAGCCCGAAGTTGTATGGAGCGATTCTGGGAGGCGCTGCAGGAGGTGGAAGGGTAAAGTATACTATACAAATGTAGAATGGGACTTTCCAAGAGTGTGCGGCGTTAAACGCCTGAATGGAAAATACAATGACAAGTATCAAAAACGAAGAGGTGTTGTTAATTTAACTACAGTATGATAGTGTGCAGTTAAATATGAAAAGTTGTCCGGTGCTGCAATATGCAGGGACTCTTCTGCATAATAACCAGAGGAGAAAAAGGAGCTTATTAAATGCAGCATCTATTAAGAGGCCAAACCGTATTGTTTATCGAATAGAAGATAATGTGATAAAGATTGTTCAATGTGGTTCTCATTATAGAGATAAGTGAAGGCGGCAATATTTTGGCAACAGAAAATCAGCAGGCTATAATAAATGATGTAATTGATGTAGAAACGGGCGTGTGCAGAAAAATTAATCGTTTCTCAAAAATCCCTTGAATTCCCAGTCCGTTTATGCTATCATAATATTTCGTGATGAATCATTTCCTTGCTCGTGCATATGGCATGGGCCAGAGACCAAAAGGAGGTAACAGAATGAACAAGTATGAATTAGCCGTAGTAGTGTCCGCTAATATCGAGGATGAGGCAAGAGCGCAGGTTGTTGACAAGTGCAAGGCTCTGATCGAGAGATTCGGCGGTGTCATTACGGAAGTGGACGAGTGGGGCAAGAAGAGGCTTGCCTACGAAGTTCAGAAGATGAAGGAAGGTTTTTACTACTTTATCAGGTTTGACGCTGAGAGTACTGCGCCCGCTGAAATCGAGAGCCGTGTCCGCATTATGGACAATGTTGTCAGATACTTGATTGTACGACAGGACGAGGCTTAATTAGAAAGCGAGAAAAGTAAAATATGAACAAAGTAATTCTTATGGGACGTTTAACGAGAGATCCTGAGGTGAGATATTCCCAGGGAGCCAGCCAGACCGTGGTGGGGCGTTTCTCTGTGGCAGTAGACAGAAGATTCAAGCGCGAAGGCGAGCCGGATGCCGACTTCTTTAACTGCACCTGCTTTGGCAAGCAGGCAGAGTTTGTGGAAAAGTACTTGCATAAGGGCACGAAGGTCGTGCTCAGCGGCAGAGTACAGAATGACAATTATACCAACAAGGACGGGCAGATGGTTTACAGTGTCCGTATCATGGTGGAAGAGATTGAATTTGCCGAGAGCAAGAATGCGTCAGGCGGAAACGGCGACGGCGGTTATAATAACAGTTATAACAATGGCGGCTATGCCGGAGGCGGAAATGCACCGGCAGCTTCCGGAGCAGGAGACGGCTTTATGAACATCCCGGATGGTATTGATGAGGAGTTACCGTTTAACTAAGTTTGAGTAAGATAGGAGGCATATAAAATGGCTTATAATAAAGCAGACAAATCCGATGCGCCGATGAGAAAAAAGGGCGGAATGCACAGAAGAAAAAAGGTATGTGTATTCTGCGGCAAGGATAATGTAATTGATTACAAGGATACCAATAAGCTGAAGAGATATGTGTCGGAGAGAGGCAAGATCCTTCCCCGCCGGATTACCGGCAACTGTGCAAAGCATCAGAGAGCCCTGACCGTAGCGATCAAGAGAGCCCGTCACATTGCACTGATGCCTTACGTGCAGGACTGAATCATTTTTTGCCCGTATGCAGATTGTATGAAAGGACCGATCACCCGTATAGGTGGTCGGTCTGTTTTGTATGTCTTCTTCAGGCGCCTTTTACGATTCCGGTGGATCCGCGGACGATCAGCGAGGGTTCAATCAGCTGCAGGGGGGGAAGGGAAGAGGCGCTGTAGACGCCTTCTACGGTGGCGATGAGCTTTTCGGCAAAATCGTCATAGTTGTAATCAATGCTTGTAAGCTTCGGCTTTACCATGCTGCAGATCTGTGTGTTATCGTAACCGACCACGGAAATGTCCTCGGGAACGTTCAGGCCGTGCTCCTGAATACAGTTCATGGCGCCTACGGCCGCGGAGTCATTGATTCCGATGATAGCAGTGGGGACATTGTCCAGAGCCAGCAGATTTTCCGTCTGGCTGTAGCCGGTTTCGTAATCGTATCTGCCGAAGGTTTCGTAATATTCGGGGTGGCAGGGGATCTGGTATTTTGACAGAATCTGCTTATAGCGTTTCCGTTTTTCATAGGAGGAGGCTACGGTATCCAGGCCGCCTACCAGGGCTATATCCCGATGCCCCAGGGCAAGCAGATGTTCCATTACGAGGTCCATGGTCTTGATGGCATCAATGCGCACCTGGCGGCAGGAGGTTCCGTCCAGCTTGCCGGTGAGGATGACAGGGATGGAATTGCAGACCTGATTTACCTTTTCTACAAAATCTTCATTGGAGTGCAGGTCATCTGCCCGGCCGCCTACCAGTATAATGGCGTCCACCCGCTGTTCCTCCATCAGAATCAGCTGCTGTTCTTCGATAGACTGCTGGCCCAGGGAATTTTCCAGCAGAAGAGAATAGCCCTTTGCGCGTGCCGCCTGCTCACAGGCCACGAACAGCTTGGCATAATAGGCGTTGCGTACATCGGCCATAATGATGCCGATGACCTTTCGGCGGGTCTCTGACAGGCTTCTGGCCAGAGCGTTGGGACGGAAATTGTATTTGGCAATGACAGCCTGGACGGCCTCCTGCTTGTCGGATCTGACCCTTGCGTTATTTGTCAGTACCCTGGATACGGTGGCAGGGGAGACCCCGGCTTCCCTGGCAATGTCGTAAATTGTAATTTTTTTCCCTTCTAAGGCTCGTAAGTCTTCCATAACAACAATAATTCCTTTTTCGCATTTTCTGTTATTACCCTATTATAGCGCAGAGAAAAAAGTTTGTCACTAGTCTATCCGTTGGATTGAAACCGATTTCGAATACGAGGGCATTTTTTTCAATAATACAAGTGTTGAATAGCAGGCATTTTTAAGGCTTGTAAAGCATAAATAAATATATGCACAAAAACTTGGTGGTAAACTTTGTACAAAATGACAAAAATAGACAATGAGATTTAAAAAATGCAAAAATATTATTGACAAAATACCGAAGCGGATTTATTATGTAAGCATGAAACCGATTTCAAAATGTGTCTCGGTGAATAAAGGAGGAAAAGCATGAAAAAGAAAGTTGTAGCATTGATGATGAGTGCTGTTATGGCTTTCACGCTGGCAGCCTGCGGCGATAATGCAGCGACAGGCGGCAGCGGCAGCGCTGAATCAAATGGGGGGGGCACGTCGGAACAGCCCAGTGAGAGCAAAACGGAAAGCACACCCGAGTCTTCGCCTGAGAGTTCTGAGAGCGAGCCGGCAGTTTCCGCAGAGCCCACGGTGATCCGTTACGGTACCCACTGGTTGAACGGGCTTGATCCCAATCATGTGGATGACGTGAGCGGGGAATACACCATGGCGGAGGCGGAGAGACAGGCGGCACTGGCGGCGCTGGATGCAGTCAAAAGCGAGCTGAATGTAGAATTTGAGTTTGTACAGTTCCCTAACGATACCAGGACGGATTTGATGACCAGTGTGCTGGCGGGAGATCCCATCTGTGACATTGCAGTGTTGTGGGGCGGTTCCGAGGCTACTGTGCTGGCCCAGAATATTTTACAGAAGCTGGATGATTATGTGGGCCTGTTTGCGGACGAAGAGGCGGCCTGGCTTTTGGATGAGGAACTGTTTGGACATTATTACCTGCTGGACAATGATATGGACTTTGTACCTTATTTCCCGCTGATCGTGAATCTGACCATGCTGGACAAAGTGGATTCCTTAAAGGACGCTGACGGCAAGACTATTTATCCCATGGATTTATATCTGGAGGGCAACTGGACCTGGAGCACCTTTGAGGATTATCTGACCAAGGTGGATGCTTATTACAGCAGTGTGGCGGCTCCTGCGGAT
This sequence comes from uncultured Acetatifactor sp., assembly GCA_910577035.1. Taxonomy (GTDB): domain Bacteria; phylum Bacillota; class Clostridia; order Lachnospirales; family Lachnospiraceae; genus Acetatifactor. Next base: position 25,960 of record CAJTKW010000007.1, on the reverse strand, counting down.
GCGGCGCATTATGATACGGTTCAGGCTTATGAGACGGACTTCCGTTATGCGGCGCTGGCAGCAATGTATGCCAACGGCAGCGGTATCTACAGGGACGGCGCCATTGCGGCGGATTCTGATGCTTCCATCGAAGCGGTACAGTTTATCGAGAAGCTGCGGAATGCAGAGCTTTTGACAGACTGCGGACTTTATGATGACGGCTTTGTACCCCGCTGGTGTGAAGGCGGAGACGACTTCGGACGGGGCGCTACCGTGTTTACGGATGCTCCTAACTGGCGGATCGGCGATTATGCTTCTCAGTGCGGTGACCGTGGAGAGAGCATTGCCATCATTCCCTGGCCCAGAGCGGACCGTCTGGCAGCCGACAGCGAGGACTACAGCCAGGTGCTGAATATGGGCGACAGCGTTGGTATCTTAAAGGGCAGCAAGGTAGATACGGAGCTGGCACTGAAGGCTTATATTCTTTATTGGAATACCTACTGGAAGACCCTGGGCGGCGTAGATTCCGTAACGGAATACAAGAACACGGCAGCAGCGGAGCGTCTGGCAGGCTACGGCGTTGACCTTTACGATGAAAACTTCGGCGATGATGCGTTGGCCTGCTTCCAGGCAGTTGCCAACAATCTGGCAGGAAATCCTGCAGGTCTGCTGGGAATCTGGGAGAATAATGATGCTTCCTTTGCCACGATCCTGGGCAAGTCGCTCACGGGTGTGGACGGCACATCCTCCTATGACGTGACGATTAAGGCAAACAAGGATGCCATGAATAATCTGATGAGTGACATTGCCAATAACCTGGCATCCGATACGGTTCATGACAACCAGAAGCCTGTCATTACCAAGGAGACGGTGGCGGTTCCTGTGGGAACGAAGTATGAAGACATCGACTGGACGCAGTACTTCACCGCGGAGGATTCTGTGGACGGCGTGCTGGATCCTGCAAGCGCAACCTTTGAGGATATGACCGGCGGCAAATTCCAGGAGCATCTGGATACCGTTGGCATGTATGAGGGCGACGAGTCCGTGAAGATTCACATCAGCGATTCTTCGGGAAATGAGGAAACCTCCCGGTTTAAGATTGTGGTCTATAATCCTGACAATAAGGAGGCGCCCGTGATTACTCCTGTGGCTGAGCTTCCTGCCGTGAAGGTGGATACGGATGCGTCCACCATTGACTGGAAAACTTATGTGGATACCGCGGTGGATGCAGACGGTATTGATGTGAAGGACACTGTGACGGCAGATTTGTCCGAGCTGGATACCACTACCGCAGGAACCTACAATGTAGTGATCACCGTGACAGACTATGCAGGCAATACAGGCAGTGTGACACTGGAAGTTACTGTGGCGGCAGAATAAATAAGGCACAGAGCTTTGTAAAAGGGCGGGAGGCTGGGAGCTACCCGCCCTTTTGGATCTTATAGGTTACCGTATGGGGAAGCGGCTTGTCCGCTTTGCTGCCGAATGGGGAATATAGGAATCGGGAAGTGAGAGGGCATCCTATGAAATGGAAAATAAACGGTAAATTAATTGCGGCACTGGCGGCGGCAGCAGGTATCATCGTTGTACTGGTGATTCTGGCGGCCCGTTCAGGAGGCCGGGATGGGGCAAATGCCGTTCCGAAGCAGATAACAGCTTCGTATGAAGAAAGCTACGGGGTTTATCTGGAAGCTAACGGCTTTGACGGAAAGTTATCCGACGGCGAGGTGGCGGTGGATATGGAAAAATTTACCCTGTCGCCGGACATGACTGCAAGTATAGGCGAGCAGGGGATTCTGACAGAGGACAGCGGAACCATTACCTGGGAATTCCAGGTGGCGGATTCAGGGTTTTACAACGTGGAGCTGGGGTATATTGCCCTGCCCGGAACTACTTCCGACATTCAGCGGAAGGTATACATAGACGGGGAGATCCCCTACGAGGCCCTGTCCCAGATTGTGATCAAGCGCTGGTGGCAGGATCAGGAGATCCGGGAGAAAAACAACAATGAGATCCGTCCCGAAGCAGATGAGGTATACTGTGAGACCAAATGGTTTCTGGAGGATTACCAGAGAAGGAATAACAGTGCCCTGTTGGTATATCTGGAAAAGGGAAAGCACACCATCGGCTTTGAAGTCATCAAGGAGCCCATGGAATTTACCTCCATTACTTTTAAGGCACAGGAACAGCCTTTCACTTATGCGCAGGCCATAGAAGGGCTGAAGGGACAGTATGCTGTCTATGGCGGCGAAAATCTGATCTGCCAGGCTGAGCGTCAGGTGGATGGGACGGCGGGAATCATTAAGAGCTCTTCCTCCATCAATATCCAGAAAAATTATTCCGACAGTGAGCTGCAGCCCTTTCATCCGTATTACATAGTCTATAATACCATCGGTGCGGAGAACTGGGCCCAGCCCGGAGATTCTATTACCTGGCAGGTGGAAGTGGCGGAAGAAGGGTTGTATGAGCTTTCCTTCAAGGGACGTCAGAACCTGAACCGGGGTGTTACCAGCTATCGCAGGCTGTATGTGAACGGCCGGGTTCCCTATGCGGAAATGCAGTCCGTGGGTTTTGAGTATCAGGGGGGCATGAATCATTATACCGTGGCGGATGAGGCGGGAAATCCTTATCTGTTCCACCTGCAGGCAGGTGTAAATACCATTACCCTGGAGAATGTCATGGGTCCCATGGGGAGTATTATCACCCGGGTGGAGGAAAGCATGGCCGTCTTAAACAGTGCCTACCTGGACGTTATTCAGCTCACAGGGCAGGTTCCCAACCGGTTTATTGATTATGAGATTGTAAAGAAGCTGCCGGATTTCGCGGAAACCATGCAGGAGCAGAGCGATATTCTTTATGCGGTGATCGAGGAGATTGTGGGGATTACCGGTGAGAAGGGAGAGAATACGGCCCTGCTGGAGAAAATGGCCATGGAGGCCTCCTGGCTGGCGGAGGATCCGGAGAGCGTTATCATGGAGCTGGGACAGTTTAAGAACAATGTTTCCGCCATGGGCACCTGGCTTGTGAATGTGGCTTCCATGCCCCTGGAGCTGGATTATCTGGTGCTCAGTGCGGAAAACGCCAGGCTGCCAAAGGCCCGGGATTCTTTCCTTGCCGGATTGGGGAACGGGACGGTGCGGTTCTTTTCTACCTTTTTCATCAAGAACAGCCAGATTACGGAGGACGGCACGGGAAGAGGCGCCAAGTCCATCAAGGTATGGCTTGCCTCCTACGGCAGGGAACAGGCCCAGATGATACAAAATATGATAGAGGAAGAATTCACGCCGGATACGGATATTTCCGTGAATCTTCAGCTCATTCCCGTGGACGTGGTGCTGCGGGCGGCATTGGCAGGGAACGGGCCGGACGTGGTGATCGGCCTTGGCCAGAGTACCCTGCAGGATTTTGCCATGCGGAATGCGGTGCAGGAGCTGTCCGGCCTGGAAGGGTATGAAGAGGCCACGGAGAAATTTTATGAGAGTTCTCTGGAGGCAGCCGCTTTTCAGGGAGGCTATTACGGAATTCCCGAACAGACTACCTTTATGATGCTGTTTACCAGGGACGATATTCTCGGGGAGCTGGGGCTGGAGGTTCCGGATACCTGGCAGGAGCTTCGGGAAATGATACCGGAGCTGCAGAAGAACAATTACAATATTTATATCCCGAATGTACAGCAGACGGAAGCTACCACCAACAGCGGCAGCATCGCTTACAACATGAACCTGTATCTTGGCATGGTCATGCAGAACGGCGGGAACCCCTATCTGGGCCAGGCGGATGATTACGGTATCGAAAGCGGGCTGGCCAGTGATGCGGCCATGGCTGCCTTTAAGGATTACACGGATTTCTTCACCGGCTACGGTCTGGATGTGCAGGTGGACTTCAGCAACCGTTTCCGTACGGGGGAGATTCCGGTGGGCATTACCAATTATACTACATTTAACCAGCTGGAGATCTTTGCCCCGGAGATCAAGGGCCTCTGGAGCTTCCATCCCATTCCCGGTGTGTTGCAGGAGGATGGAAGCATAGACAGGTCCTTTGCGGTGGATACCACGCAGTCCGTTATCATGGCGAAGAACCGGGATCTGGATTCCTGCTGGGAGTTCCTGAAGTGGTGGACCTCCACGGACACGCAGCTTCAGTTCGCAAATTCCCTGGAAGCCCTTATGGGAACCTCCGCCAGGTATGCGGCGGCGGATCCGGAGGTGTTAAAGCAGCTGCCCTGGAGCAATGCGGAGCTGGGCAATCTGCTGGGACAGTTTGAGCAGACCGTGGGGATCCAGGCAGTACCCGGGAATTATATGACTACCCGTATGGTGCAGTACTCCTTCAATGACGTGGTGGGCGACCATGCCAATCCCAGGGAGACCCTGTACCTGAATATTAAAGATATTAACCAGGAGCTCACCAGGAAGCGGGAAGAGCTGCATCTGTCGGTGAAGGAATAGGGGGAGGAAGACATGAAGAAGAAAAAGAGTAATTTTTCCGATACCTGGAGAAGGCATAAATATAAGTATCTGATGATAGCCCCCTTCGGCCTGATATTTGTAATATTTACCCTTCTGCCGGTGCTGGTATCCATTGTATTCAGCTTTACCTCCTTTAACATGGTGGAGGCCCCTGAATTTGTAGGCTGGAGTAATTATCTTGATCTGATCGTCTATGACTCCGTTTTCCTGACGGCGATTAAAAATACTCTGTTTTTTGCCATTATCACAGGGCCGGTCAGCTATATTATGTGCTTTCTGTTTGCCTGGATGGTAAACGACCTGCCCAGGATCCCCAGGGCGATCATGACGCTGGTATTCTATGCGCCTTCCATCTCCGGCAACGCTTACCTGGTGTGGAAGCTGCTGTTTTCCTCTGACTCCTACGGCTGGGTGAACGCATGGCTGATGAAGCTGGGCATCACCCAGGAGGCGGTAAACTGGCTGGTGACGAAAGAGTACGTCATGCCGATCCTGATTATGGTACAGCTGTGGCTGAGCCTGGGTGTCAGCTTCCTGACCTTTATCGCCGGCTTCCAGAACCTGGATAAGTCCCTGCTGGAGGCGGGGGCGGTGGAAGGGGTCAAGAACCGCTGGCAGGAGCTTTGGTACATCATCCTGCCCTCCATGAAGCCCCAGCTGATGTTCGGCGCGGTGATGCAGATTACCAGCTCTCTGTCCGTGTCCCAGTTGTCCATTGACCTGGTGGGATTCCCTTCCGTGAGCTATTCGGGACATACGATCCTGACGCATCTGCATGACTTCGGCAATGTCCGTTATGAGCTGGGTTATGCCTGTACCATCGCAGTGATTCTGTTCCTGATTATGATGTTCTGCAATATTATTGTGCAGAAGCTGCTGCGGAAGCTGGGATAAAGGGAGGGATGTCCGAAAGTAAACTTTCGGATATTGAATTGATGTCCGCTGAAGCGGACAAGGGGTGTAAACATGAAAATATTCAAATTTATCAGCCATAAATTAAAGCAGCGGAAGCTGAAAAGAAGAAACAGGAGCCTTGGCGGCGATATTGTCCTGTTCGTGGTTCTGGGGCTGTTCGGGCTGTTCAGCCTGTTTCCCCTGGTATACACGATTGTCAGTGCCTTTAAGCCGTTGTCGGAGATCTTTATCTTTCCGCCCAGGCTGACGGTGGAAAATCCGACGCTGGATAACTTTTTTGACCTGGGAACCATTATTGAGGACTTTACGGTGCCCCTTTCCCGGTATTTGTTTAATACGCTGGTGATTACCGGAGTGGGAACCTTCGGAACCGTGTTCCTGGGATCCATGGCGGCGTACCCCCTGGCTAAATATGAATTTCCGGGGTCTAAGTTTATGAGCAACCTGATCGTGTATGCCCTGATGTTCAGCACGTCGGTGACGGCCATACCCAATTATCTGATTATGAGCGGGCTGCATATGATCGACACCTATTGGGCGGTGATTCTGCCTGCGGTGGGAGGAACCCTGGGGCTGTACCTGATGAAGAACTTTATGGTTCAGGTGCCGGACGATATGCTGGAGGCGGCCAAGATCGACGGTGCCTCCGAGTTTGGAATCTACTTTAAGGTGGTGATGCCTCTGTGCAAGCCGGCATGGATTACCCTGGTGATTCTTTCCTTCCAGCAGATGTGGGGAACCACGGGAGGCGTCTTCATCTATTCGGAGGAGCTGAAGCCCTTAAGCTATGTGCTTTCCCAGCTGGCAAACGGCGGTATCTCCCGGACGGGCGTGACATCGGCGGTATCCCTGATTATGATTATTGTACCGATCACTGTGTTCGTAGTTTCTCAGAGCAATGTCATTGAGACCATGGCCACATCCGGTATCAAAGGATAGGAGGGGCGGCATGAAGAGAAGAAATTTAAAATGCCTTGGAGCGGTTCTGACGGCAGCGATGCTGCTTCCCATGACGGCTCAGGCAGCCGCTGCCGACGGCAGCAGCGTTGTGTATGACGGTTACACCTATGGCTACTACGGAGATGCCAAGGACAGTCCGGCGGCCTTTGTGCTGGAGCGGATCATCACGGCGGAGAATTTAAACGGCACGAAAATGTCCAGTGTGGATGACGTGGGCACCAGCAGGGACGGCAGGATCTTTTTCATCGATTCCCTGGAGAGCCGTCTGAATATCCTGGACAGTGAAGGCAATTACGTCCATTCGGTAAAGCTTCTGCGAAATGCGGAGGGGAAAATTGCCCTGGATGCTGACGGCAACCAGATTATGCTGACTAACCCCGAGGGGGTCTGGATCCACGAGCAGGGGCAGGAGATTTATATTGCGGACACCGGTGCCCAGAGGATCGTAGTGTTGGACCTGGAGGATTACAGCTTAAAGCGAATTATCGGACGGCCGGAGAATCTGTCGGGAGATACCCAGTTTAAGCCCTCCAAGATCACAGTGGATTTTGCAAATCGGATTTACGCGGTGGTGCAGTCCAGCTATGAGGGGATTCTGGAGCTGACGGCGGAAGGAGACTTCAGCGGATACTACGGCGTGAATGTACCCATGTACAGCTTTCTGGATTATTTCTGGAAATCTCTTTCCAGTGATGAGCAGAAGGCCCAGATGTCCAAGACCTATGCTCCTTCCTTTAATAATATCACCCTGGACGGAGAGGGCTTTGTGATGGCGGTGACTTATGACACTTCGGCCCAGGACAGGGTGTTCCGCCTGAATTCAAAGGGGGAGAACGTGCTGCGGGAGCAGGAAAACATAAGCGTGGTAGGTGACATCTGGTCCATGCACTCCGACGATATGGGAAGCCAGTTTGTGGACATTGCGGTGACGGATTATGGCACCTATGCCCTGCTGGATAAGAACAAGGGACGAATCTTCCTGTATGATTTTGACGGGCAGATCCTGAATGTTTTCGGCAGTATGGGCAATTTGAAGGGAGAGTATAAGAACCCGGTTTCCATTGCCTGGCTGGGCAATAAGCTGGTGACTGCAGACAAGACGCTGAAATGTCTCTATATTCTGGCTCCCACTGCCTTTGGGCAGGCAGTGCTGGACGGAAACGAGAGCTACTATTTCGGAAGATGGGATGAAGCGTTGGTCTCTTTCGAGAAGGCAGTGGCCTTAAATGCCAATTATGAGGTGGCTTATAACGGCATCGGCAAGAACTACCTGATGAAGGATGATTACAAGACGGCGATGTATTACTTTAAGCTGGGAAATAACAGAGAATTTTACTCCAAGGCATACAACGGCTACAGGGGCCGCTGGCTGGAGGAGCATTTCGGGATCGTCATGGTATTGCTGCTGCTGGTGGTGGGGGTGGTGATCTGGTCGGAGATCAGATACCATAAGAGCCAGAGCAGGGGTAAGAAGGCAAAGAAGAAAGCCGCCCATGGGAAAGGAGAGGAAAAATGAAAGCACAGGTAAAAGAAAAGCTGTATTATGTAAAGTATTCCTTTTTCCATCCCTTTGACGCATTTTACGAGATTCGCTTTCGGGGTAAGGGAAGCCTGCTGATTGCCGTGCTCTCCATCCTGCTGTTTGGCATTTTACAGTGTGTGAGCTATCAGTATACAGGGTTTGTCATGAATACCGCCCAGGTGGCGGCCATGAACAGTCTGTCCGTCTTTGCCACCTGGGTGGCAGGCTTTGTGCTGTTTATCGTCAGTAACTGGTCGGTGACCACGCTCTTAAACGGCAAGGGGGGACTGGGGGACATTACCCAGGTGATCGGGTATTCCCTGATACCGTTGGAGCTGACAATGGCAGTGAAAATATTCTTAAGCAACTTTATCATCCGGGAAGAGATCATGATCGTAAACGTGTTTACCGGAATCGGCGTTGTCTGGTTCCTGTTCATGATCGTGGCGGGCTTGTGTACCATTCATGAGTATTCCTTCGGGAAAAATATCATATCGGTTGCCTTAAGCTTTGTGGCGGCAGCGATTATCATTTTCCTGGGGGTATTGTTCTTTACCCTGATGGAGCAGATGATTACCTTTATTGTGGATGTGGTACAGGAATTCATCCGCAGGATGTAGGAGGGGAATATGGTGAACAAAATAAAATCTCTATATGCGGCGCATACCATAGGCAAGATCTTCCTGACAGTCCTGCTGGCAGTGGTATTGGTCTATGTGCTGGTGAGCATTCCGGTGTGGAGCGTCAGGAAGTCCCCGGTACCGGAGACGGCATCCAGGGAACCTCTGTCCGGAGAAAAGCTTGCCAATGACACGGGTAAGGTGGTGCTGGCGGAAAACGGCGGCAGGACCTTAAGCATGAATACGAAGGATATGACCCTTGAGGTGAAGGACGAAAAGGGAAATGTGTTTTCCACGGCGGTAAAAGGGGTGGACAGCGGGGCAGAGCAGGCGCTTCTGAACCTGACCTATCTGGGGGAGGATAATAATCTGTATGAGTGGAATTCCCATGACCAGAGTGTAGCCTTTGATTCCTATGAGCTGTATCAGCTGGAAAACGGTGTCAGGATTAACATGAATCTGAACGAAGGCGAATCGAACAGGTTCTATGAATTCCTGCCTAAGAAAATGTCTCCGGAAAGGTTTGAAGAAATGTTTCGGGGAGGTATCGAAGGCCTGCGGGACAGCGGGGAGCTGGACGAGACTAAGGCAAACAGATATCTGCAGACCCTTTCGCTGGTGTACAAGAGAAGCCTGACGGAAGAGTGTTATGCCGTAACCTATGTGGGCACGCCCCCTGCCAGCGCCGTGACCCAGATGATCGAGGTAGCCGGCCTGGTTGGCTATACCCAGGAGATGCTTCTGGAGGATGCGGACACCTTTGGCTTTTCCGTATCCTTTGCGGAGCCGGCCCAGTTCGACCTGGTGCTGGAGATCACCCTGGAGGAGGGAGAGCTGAAGGTACATATCCCCAGCGGGGCCTGTGTTTCCCACAATGATTATTATACCATCCAGGAGATTGACGTGCTGCCCAATTTCGGGGCGGTGACGGCTAACCAGTATGAGGAAGGCCGGATTCTGATTCCTGACGGGAGCGGAGCTCTGGTGGACTTCAACTCTTACCAGGCAGATGTCAGAGAGTATGAGAGGCCTTTTTACGATAACGATTATTATAAGGACTACTATTTCCAGCCCCAGTACGGGGAAGAGCTGTATATGCCGGTGTTTGGCATGCTTTACGGACCGGAGGACAAGACGGAGAAAGGGTTCCTTGCCATTGTGGAGGAGGGGGACCGGAACGGTTATCTGCATATGAAGCTGGCCAGTGTGGAAGCAGACAGCTCCAAGTACAACAAGGTTTTCGTGTCGTTTGAACTGGCTCAATACAGCAAGACTAAAATATATGGCCCTTACAGTACCGACTCGGCTAATTATCTGGTAAATACGGGAACCCAGAATCTTGACTGCACGGTACGCTATCAGTTCCATGGAGCTAAAACAGGCTATTTTGATCTGGCTGCGGGCTATAAGGAGTATCTGGCCAGGACGGAAGGAATTGCAAAGAACTATGACGATGGCGCAGCAAAGCTGTATCTGGAAGCGGTGGGGGCGTTGAACGTGACAAAGCGTTTTGTGGGAATCCCCTACAGCAGCGAATATTCCATGACAGATTACCGGGAGCTTCTTTCCATGATGGAGGATCTCCAGGGAATGGACTTATTGCTTCAGTACGACGGCGTTTTCAACAACGGCTGGAACGGCAGGATGAACAATAAGGCAAAGCTTTCCGCCAGCAATGGCAGTAAAAAGGATTTCCGGGCAGTATTGGACTATGCGGAAGCCAACGGTATTCCCCTTTTCCTGGAAACCTCTCTTACAAGAGTCTGGGAGGGTGGGAACGGATTCAGGGCGTCCAGACAGGCGGTCAGGGACTTTGCCAATGATCCTGCGGTGAGCTCCCGCTATATGCCGGTGCTGGGAATTAAGCGTGCCTCTCTCTCCGACGGAATGGAGCATGATACGTATTATACCCTGTCTCCGGGATACCTGAGCGCCGTTTCTGACAGCTTCCTGAAGAAAGGCGGAGAATATCAATATTTTTCGGTGGGTGACATGGCGGGCATGTATTATGCGGACTACCGTTTTAATGAATTTGTCAGCGGCGAGCAGGGCAACCTGGTGCTGGAGGATACTCTGGGGAAGCTGGCGGAAGGCAGGGAGCTGGCACTGACAAACCCTCACATGGACAAGATCGGATTTGGCAGCGTTGCCGTGGATATTTCCCGGGAGAGCAGCGATTACATTACCTTTGCCGCTACCATTCCGTTTAAGCAGCTGGTGATGAACGGTCTGATCGATTACACTACGGAGGATGTCAATCTGTCCTCCAGAAATCCGGCCTACTTTGTTCTCCAGGCCGCAGAGACGGGGGCGTATCCAAAGTTTACCGTCACGGCGAAAAATGTGGATGTGCTGAGAGACAGTGATTACAGCTATCTTTATTCCGTTCAGTACCCGCTGATTATGGATAAGATCCGGGCGGTATATGAGGAGTGCAGTGAGATTCGTTCTCGGATCGGCACCAATGAGATTACAGGGCATGAGTGCCTGGGAGACGGTGTGTATCGGACTACCTATGCCACAGGGGCGGAGGTGACGGTAAACTACAATTTGTATGAGGTAACCCTTGAGGACGGCAATACCATAGGCGCGGAGAGTTATCTTATAAAGGAGGTGCAATGATGAAGGGCAGCAGCAGGAAACTTCCATACAGAACAAAGAAAAAGATAAACGGGCTGATCTTTGCCTCCCCCTTTATCATCGGCTTTATCGCCTTTTTCCTGATGCCGCTGGTGAACACCATCTTCTATTCCTTTAATAAGATCGGTGTGGGTGAAACCGGCGGAATGACCTTTGAATGGGTGGGGATTCAGAATTATATTGACCTGTTCGCCACGGAGGTGACTACCAACTCCCAGCCCATGGCAAGGCTGTTTACGGAGGAAAATACCAACATGCTGATCAGTGTGCCCCTGATCGTGATTTTCAGTTTGTTCATGGCATTGCTGGCAAACCAGAAATTCAAGGGCAGGGCACTTGTGAGGCTGATTTTCTTCCTGCCTATCATCCTGGGGATTGACGTAGTGGTGGAAATGCTGACCATGACCACCGGGGCGGGAGAATCCCTGGATACAGGCAGCAGCCTTATGAGCGGAAGCTATATCACCATATTTCTGATGCGGGTATTAAATGTGCCCCGGCGGATATTGTTTCCTATTATGAATTATGTGGAGAATATCTTTGAACTGATCTCCCAGGCAGGCGTCCAGACACTGGTCTATCTGACGGCCCTGCAGTCCATCAGCCCCAGCCTGTATGAGGTGGCGAAAATGGAGGGAGCGACGGCGTATGAAACCTTCTGGAAGGTAACCATCCCTTCCATTATCCACATTACTTTGTTTGTGATTATTTATACCGTGGTGGATTTATTCCTGGGATCTGCCATTGCGGAAGAGGCATACAGCTTTGCTTTCACCCAGAATAAGATAGGAGTTGGATCGGCGCTGTCCGTGGTCTATATTCTCAATGTGCTGGCCGTACTGGGCATCGTCATGCTGCTGATGGGAAAGGTGGTAAAGAAAAATGCAAAATAAGAAAAACGTTAACCGTAAAAAGAACAGGATCAAGGCGGGAAACGACGCTTCCCTGGCCATCTATCTGTTTAAGAACCGCTCTAAAAAGGGCGTGGTAAAGGTGTTTTCCATGGTACTCATCCTGGGGCTGTGCTTTACGATCATCTATCCGATCCTGAAGCTGGTGCCGATTGTGTTTTCCTCTATTGAGGATCTTGGCAACCCCAATGTCATCTGGATTCCCCTCCGCAATTCCACGGTGAGCTTCAAAGCGGCAATCCGGCTTGTGATGCCGGACGGGGCGATGACGATTGTGAAGTCCGTGGCGTACGCGGCAGGCATTATGGTGATCCAGGTCTTCTTCTCGGCGATGGTGGGTTATGCCCTGGCCAGAGTGGACTTCCCCGGCAGGAAGCTGGTGTTTGTCCTGGTCATTGTCGTATTCCTGCTTCCCAGACAGTCCCTGCTGCTGTCACAGTATATTTACTTTACCCATTTTGATGTCTTTGGCATCATGGACCTTTTCACGGCGGCGGGGGAGATTAAGCTGATTAACAATCCTATAGCCCTGGTGATGCTGGCGGTATTCGGCTTCGGGGTCAACCAGAGCCTGTTTATTTTCCTGTTCAGCCAGTTCTTCAAGAACATTCCCAAGGAGCTGGAGGAGGCGGCGCTGATCGACGGCTGCGGCTTCTACAGGACTTACTTTAAGATCATGATTCCCAATGCGGTTCCCATCATCTCTACCGTGGGCATCCTGTCCTTCGTGTGGAACTACGGGGATACTTATTATACCAACTATTTTAATCCCGAGGGGGCCTATATGAGTACGCTTCTGTCCTCCACCTTTACCTCGGCCAACAAGGAATACATTCAGAATGCCCTGCGGACCTGGTATGAGATTCCGCTGGTGACGGATATAGCCTTTGACGCCGTGAAGCAGGCAGCGGTGCTGATCTTCCTGATCCCGCTGGCGGTGGTGTATCTGATCGGCCAGAGAAAGCTGGTGGAAAATATGGAGAATTCCGGGCTGGTAGGCTAAAAGGTGAACGGCGGCGCTGCTGCCGGAGCCGGATTCGCAGAGGGAAATGAAAAATGAAAAAACAAGGTATGGTTTTAGGGGCGCTGGGGCTGGCGGTGATGCTGGCAGGGTGCGGCGCCGGGGAGACCCAGGGGGCCGGGCAGGCCCCTGGGGGAACGTCTTATCCGGACAGGATCCTTTCGGGGCAGGAGAATCCAGAGGGCGGAAACCCGGAGAATTTGGAGAGAAACGGGAGCGGTGAGGATACTATGCAGGAGACAAATTACGGAAAAATGACGGTGGATGAGAGTGTCACCTACCAGACCATGGAGAGCTTCGGCACCAGCGGCGCCTGGTGGAGCCAGTATGTGGGAGGCTTTACCAAGGATGCCAACGGGACGGGAGGCAGCACCAGGGAAGACATTGCCGCCCTGCTCTTTGACAGGGAGAAGGGCATCGGCCTGACCTGCTACCGGTATAACCTGGGGGCAGGTTCGGTGGAGAGTAAAAACGGCACCTTCTGGGACTATCACCGGCGGGCGCAGTGCTTTGAGACGGAGCCGGGGGTGTATGACTTTACCAGGGATGCCAATGCAGTCTGGTTCTTAAAAAGGGTCAGCGAGCTGGGGGCGGAGGAAGTGGTGTTGTTCTGCAACAGTCCCCTGGTACGGCTGACGGACAACGGAATGGCCCATATGACCGAGGGCGGCAGCAGGACGAATATTTCCCCGGAGAAATACCCGGAGTGGGCTGGATATTGTATGGATGTGGCGGAGCATTTCGTGGAGGAGGGGATCCCCGTGAAGTTCCTCTCTCCCATCAATGAGCCGCAGTGGGACTGGTATAACGGGCAGGAGGGCTGTCATTATGCCAAGACGGATACGGCAAAGGTGTATATGGCATTCCTGGATGAGCTGGAGAAGAGGCCGGCTCTGGCGGACGTAAAGCTGTCCGGGCCGGAGAGCGGCGAGTGGAAGGGGGATGCGGTGGGATATACCTCCGCCATTCTTAACACGGCACGGCTTCGGGAACATTTTGACACCATTGACAATCATTCCTATTGGTCGGATGCCCAGGATAAGAAGACCTTTAAGAACTGGATGGAGGCTCATTATCCGGAGGTGAAGATCCGCACCAGTGAGTGGTGTGAGATGGTGAACGGCAGTGACTTTACCATGGATTCCGCCATTCACATTGCCCAGGAGATCGCCGAGGATTTAAGGATTCTGGACGTGGTGTCCTGGCAGAACTGGGTGGCTGTGACGCCCGGCGGCTACAGGGACGGCCTGATTTACATTGATGAGTCCAGCCAGAAATACAGGGTTTTAAAGCGGCTCTGGAGCTATGGAAATTACAGCAGGTATGTGCGGCCCGGCTATGTGCGGGTGGATATACAGGCAGGGGACAGCAGGCAGGAGGCCATGCTGCCTGTGGCATTCACGGGTGTAAATGACAGCGGGGAGCAGGAGCTGGTGATGGTATTTATCAATGACAAAACAAAGGACGGAAAGCCTGCGGACGAGAAGACCGGAAAGGACGAGTACGCAGAGCAGGAGTTTATCCTTGCAGGGGTGGAGGGTTACAGCCGGATCGCCATGTATGTGACTTCCGAAGAATATGACCTGGAGTGTACCCTGGAAGAAGCCTTCGACCCTTCAAAGCCGGTGGCAATTCCCGGAGGAAGCGTTACCACGGTGGTACTGACGAAATAAAGAAGGCAGTCTGTATCATATGGGAAGACTTTGGGGCAATACAGGCGCTAGACATAAATTTATATGAGGTAAGACAGAATATGAGTACATTTGAAGTGAAAGAGACCTTTTATCTGGACGGGAAGCCTTTTCAGATTATTTCCGGCAGCATTCATTATTTCCGCATTGTGCCGGAGTACTGGCGGGACAGGCTGGAAAAGCTGAAAAGTCTGGGAATGAACACGGTGGAGACTTACATTCCCTGGAATATGCACGAGCCTGAGAAGGGGAAATATGTCTTTGACGGTATGTGTAATGTGGTGGAATTTGTGAAGATTGCGGAGGAGCTGGGGTTATATGTGATCCTGCGGCCCTCGCCGTACATTTGCGCGGAATGGGAGTTTGGCGGATTGCCGGGCTGGCTGCTTAAGGAGGACGGGATGCGCCTGCGGGTGAGTGATCCGGCTTTCTTAGGGCATGTGCAGGATTATTATAACGTGCTCCTGCCTGTTTTGAAGCCCTTACAGATCACGGAGGGCGGAAATGTCATTCTCATGCAGATCGAGAATGAGTACGGCTATTTCGGAAACGACAGGCGCTATCTGGAGCAGATGCGGGATATGCTGCGGGCGGGAGGCATTACCGTGCCCCTGATTACCTCCGACGAGCCCAAGGACGAGAGTATGGAAGGGGGCAGTGTGGAAGGGGCCCTGCCCACGGGAAATTTCGGATCCAATACCAGGGAGCGCTTTGAGATTATGAAGAAGCATGTCAAGGGCGGCCCCCTGATGGGGGCAGAATTCTGGGTGGGCTGGTTCGACCACTGGGGCAACGGCGGCCATATGACAGGCAATTTGGAACAAAGTGCGGCGGATCTGGACGAAATGCTGAAGACAGGACATGTGAATGTCTACATGTTTATCGGCGGCACCAACTTCGGCTTTATGAACGGCTCCAACTATTACGATGCCCTGACGCCGGACGTCACCTCCTACGATTACGATGCGATTCTGACGGAGGCCGGGGATCTCACCCGGAAATATGAGGTTTACAGGGAGATTATCGGGAAATATGCCCCGCTTCCCCGGGTGGAGTTCAGTACGCCCATCACAAAGAAGGCTTACGGGACAATACGGGAAAACGGGTGTGTGGGTCTGTTTGAAGCCCTGGGGGACATTGCTGAGCCGGTGGAAAGTGTCTGTACCCAATCCATGGAGCGGCTGGGGCAGTATTACGGCTACATCCTCTATGTGTCCGGGATTCAGAATGAGAGGAAACTGGAAAAAATCCGTCTGCGCAGGGCGAACGACAGGGCCGGCATCTTCCTGGGAAATCAGCGGCTGCTGACGCTTTATGACCGGGAGCTGCAGGAAGAGCATAAAATCAGTGCGGAGGCCGGGCCCGGTGACGAGCTGCGCATTCTGGTGGAAAATATGGGGCGTGTGAACTTTGGCCCCGGGATGGAGGAACAGCGCAAGGGCATTGACGGCAGCGTACAGATCAACGGCCATATGCACCATAACTGGCAGCAGTACTGTCTGCCCCTTGACAATCTGGAAAAGCTGGATTTTGGCAGAGGATATACGGAAGGGCTGCCCGGATTTCATCGGTTTGAGCTCATGGTGGAAGAGAAGGGAGATACCTTCCTGGAGCCGGAGGGCTGGGGGAAGGGCTGTATCTTTGTGAACGGTTTCAACATCGGAAGATTCTGGGAAATCGGCCCTCAGAAAAGGCTGTATGTGCCTGCGCCCCTTTTAAAGCTGGGGAAAAACGAGATTATAATATTTGAGACGGAAGGCAAAAGCACGGGAGAGATCAGCTTCCGGGACCAGCCGGATATTGGATAACAGGGGATTAAAAAAGGGAGATGACAAAACATCTCCCTTTTTGACAAATTAATTTGTGGCATAGTGTAGGGGAATATGATATAATGGCTTTATGGAGCGTATTCATATGAAGAAGAGAATCAGGTTAAAGGGCCGTATCAGGACCTACATACAATTTAGTGTCTATTTGGGTATTTTGCTTCTGTTTGTGGACGCGGCGGTGTTTCTGATCAATCTGCAGGCGGGGCTGCTTCTGGCGGGTTACACCGTCGTTTACTTTGCCATTACCCTGTCCCTGTACTTTTATAATAAGCCTGTTATTATGAACGAGCTGATCAGCTTTGCCACGGAGTATGGGCAGATTCAGAGAAAGCTTCTGCGGGACATGGATCTGCCCTATGCACTGCTGGATGACAGCGGGAAGGTGATCTGGACCAATACCGCCTTCGAGACGGTGGTAAACCAGCCCAAGGGCTATAATAAGTCTGTCACTTCGCTGTTTCCCACCATTACCAGAGACCGCCTTCCGGATGACAACGGATTGGACGAGGCCCAGTATGAGCTGGAATATGAAGGCGGCGAGTATGTTGCGAAGTTCAAGAAGATCTCCCTGAAGGAGATGGCGGAACACAGCGACATGATTGATGCGAGAGACTATAACGGTTACCTGATCGCGGTCTATCTGTATGACGAGACGGCCCTGCACATTGCCTTACAGGAGGTGGACGACCAGAGCCTGGCCGTGGGGATGATCTATCTCGATAATTATGAAGAGGCAATGGAAAGCGTGGAGGAGGTGCGCCGTTCCCTGTTGGTGGCACTGATCGACAGGAAGGTGAATAAATACATTTCCGGATATGACGGGATCTGTAAGAAGCTGGAGAAGGACAAGTACCTTATCATCCTGAGAAAGAAGATGGTCGCGCAGCTGCAGGAGAACCGATTTGACCTTCTGGAGGAGGTTAAGACCGTAAATATCGGAAACGAGATGGCGGTGACGATCAGTATCGGCGTGGGACTGGACGGCCTCACCTATGCGCAGAATTACGAGTTTTCCAGAAACGCGATTGATCTGGCATTGGGACGGGGCGGCGATCAGGCGGTGATCAAGACGCCGGAGAGCATTGTCTATTACGGCGGAAAGAGCCAGCAGGTGGAGAAAAATACACGGGTGAAGGCCAGGGTGAAGGCACATGCCCTGCGGGAGATCATTACCGGCAAGGACCTGGTGCTTGTCATGGGCCATCGGATGCCGGATGCGGACAGCTTCGGAGCGGCGGTGGGAATATACCGCGCGGCCCAGGCCCTGGAGCGAAAGGCGCATATTGTCCTCAACGATGTACCGCCCAGCATTCAGCCCATGGTGGACATGTTCCGGAATAACCAGGAGTATCAGGAAGACATGATTATAGGAAATCAGCAGGCCATCGAGGCGGCCGGCGGCAATTGTGTCCTGGTGGTGGTGGATGTGAATAAGCCTTCCATCACGGAATGCCCGGATCTGCTGCGCTTCTGCAAGTCCGTGGTGGTGCTGGACCACCACAGACAGGGGACGGAGACGATTGAGAACGCCACGCTTTCTTATGTGGAGCCTTACGCATCGTCGGCATCGGAGATGGTATCGGAAATACTGCAGTATACCTATGACAACATCAAAATCCGCACGGAGGAGGCGGACTGCCTTTATTCCGGCATAATGGTGGATACCAATAATTTCATGACCAAGACCGGCGTGCGCACCTTTGAAGCGGCGGCATTCCTGAGAAGGAACGGTGCGGATGTGACCCGCGTGCGGAAGCTTTTCCGTGAGGATGCCCTGGAATATAAGGCAAAGGCGGATGCGGTCAGTCAGGCGGAGATTTATAAGCAGTATTTTGCAATTTCCATCTGTACGGCGGACGAGCTTCCCAGCCCTACGGTGATCGGGGCCCAGGCGGCAAATGAGCTGCTGAATATCAAGGGAATCAAGGCGAGCTTTGTACTCACGGATTATCAGGGAAAGGTATACATCAGCGCGCGTTCCATAGATGAGGTAAATGTGCAGATTATCATGGAGAGGATGGGCGGCGGCGGACATTTGAGCACGGCGGCCTGCCAGATGGAGGGCATGGGTGCGATAGAGGCCATCGGCGCATTGAAGCGAACCATTGATTCCATGCTGGAGAACAACGAGATATGATTGCCGGGAAAGCAATCCGTCTCAACAGTGGAAAGAGGTGTAGATATGAAAATTATTTTACAACAGGATGAAAAAAAGCTGGGGAAAAAGGGAGATATTGTCGAAGTGAGCGACGGCTTTGCCAGGAATTATATCCTGCCGAAGAAGATCGGCGTAGAGGCAACCCCTGCAAACATGAATGATTTAAAGCTTCGAAAGGCAAATAACGAGAAGGTTGCCCAGGAGCAGCTGGATGCCGCAAAGGCTATGGCTGACAGGCTGGAATCCCGGATCGTAGAGGTGAAGATCAAGGCGGGCGAGGGAGGCAAGACCTTCGGCTCCGTGTCGGCCAAGGAGATTTCCACAGCCCTGAAGGATCAGCATGGTATCGAGATAGATAAAAAGAAGCTTCAGCTGCCGGAGGCCCTGAAAGCCCTGGGGAGCTATGAGATTTCCGTCAGGCTCCATCCCCAGGTTACCGGCAGGCTGACGGTAAAGGTAACAACGTAAGCCGAACAGAGGGTTGAAGGAAGCAAGAGTTGAAGGAAACCATATGCCGGAAGAAAGTGTAATAAAAAGAATACTACCCCACAGCATTGAGGCGGAGCAGTCCGTGATCGGTTCCATGATTATGGACAGGGAAGCCATTGTAGTGGCCTCGGAACTGATTACTGGCGATGATTTTTACAACAGGCAGTATGGCATTCTCTTTGAGACCATGGTGGAGCTGAATGATGCGGGAAGTCCTGTAGACCTTGTCACTCTGCAGAATAAGCTGAAGGAGAAGGATGTTCCGCCGGAGGTCAGCAGCCTGGAATTTGTCAGGGAACTGATTACCGCGGTGCCTACTTCTGCAAATATTAAGTACTATGCAAATATCGTGGCGGAAAAGGCTACGCTGCGCAGGCTGATCCGCCTGAACGAGGAAATTGCCAATACCTGTTATGCAGGCAGGGAAAGCCTGGAATACATACTGGAGGACACGGAGAAGAAGGTTTTCCAGCTGGTACAGAAACGTACCACGGATGATTATGTTCCGGTGCGCCAGATCGTAATGAATGCCATGGACAGGATTGAGATGGCGGCGAAGAATAAGGGAAACGTCACCGGTATTCCCACAGGCTTTATTGATCTGGATTATCGAACCGCAGGCCTGCAGCCTTCCGATCTGATTTTGGTGGCGGCCCGCCCCTCCATGGGGAAGACGGCATTTGAGCTCAATCTGGCACAGTATATGGCGATACGGAAGAATATGGCAGTGGCACTGTTCAGCCTGGAAATGAGCAAGGAGCAGTTGATAAACCGTATGTTTTCCCAGGAGTCCGGCGTGGATGCGCAGAAGCTCCGCACAGGCCAGCTGAATGACCAGGAATGGGAAAGG
The DNA here is from genome assembly GCA_910577035.1 of uncultured Acetatifactor sp. Taxonomy (GTDB): domain Bacteria; phylum Bacillota; class Clostridia; order Lachnospirales; family Lachnospiraceae; genus Acetatifactor. The sequence continues at coordinate 5,906 of CAJTKW010000007.1, read as the reverse complement.
CTGATCGAAAGCGCAGGTATCATCGGCAAATCAAAGCTGATTATAGATGATACTCCGGGTATCAGTATCGGTGAGCTCCGCTCCAAATGCAGAAAGTATAAGCTGGAACAGGATATAGCCGTTATTATGATAGACTATCTGCAGCTCATGTCGGGGGGAGGCAGGTCAGAGTCCAGACAGCAGGAGATTTCAGAAATATCCAGATCCCTGAAGGCGCTGGCGAGAGAATTGAACGTACCGGTGGTAGCCCTCTCACAGCTTTCCCGTGCGGTAGAGCAGAGGCCGGACCACAGGCCTATGTTGTCCGATCTGAGAGAGTCGGGAGCAATTGAGCAGGATGCCGACGTGGTCATGTTTTTGTACAGAGACGATTATTATAATCACGATTCCCCGGAGAAGGGCATTTCGGAGGTGATTATAGCCAAACAGAGAAATGGCCCCATAGGTACGGTAAAGCTGGCATGGCTGCCGGAATATACCAGATTTGCCAATCTGGAACGGGAATAAGTTTATGGCTTGACCATATATTTACAAAAGAGAATGAGCAAAGCGCTTATTCTCTTTTGTTACGTTATAGGAAACCGCGCCGTCAGGCGTGTGTATGCAGACAGAGCGTCGGAGAAAGGAGACACAATGAACAACTATTTATTTATTTCGGATGCGGCCAAGGAAGTTAAGGTGGAAAGCCATGTACTGCGTTACTGGGAGGAAGAGCTTCATCTCCCGATCAAGCGCAATGAGCTGGGACATCGGTATTATACAAAGGAGGATGTGGAGCGATTCAAGACGATCAAGGGAATGAAAGAGAGGGGACTGCAGTTGAAAGCTATTAAAATGATTCTAAAAGACGGAAAGCTTGATCTGCTTTCCGGGCAGCCGGAAGGAATGAAGGAGGAAGTGGTCCGGCAGATGGAAACAGAGCAGGCGCCGGCAGAACAGGCGGAAGAACGGAAGACGGAGCCAGAGCAGGAAGCTCCCCGGGAGACAGGGGCGGAACAGGATATGATCCAGGGGGAGGACCGGGAGAAAGCCCAGCCGCCCATTCGGCTGGGGGGGCAGCCGGCAGATCTTGTGAAGGCGGGAAGCGCCGCGCTGGCGGCAGAGTCAAAGGAGGAGAAATCCAAGAGGCTGCAATGGCTGCTGCAGCAGCTGATCCGGGAAACGCTGCTGGAAAACAATGAAGAGCTGTGCAGAGAAATCAAGGAGAGCGTGGTCAAGGAGCTGGATTACCAGTTCAGGATGCAGGAAGAACGGGACGAACGCAGAGATAAGGTACTGCAGGAGAGGGAGGAAGAGCATTATAAAAGGATGGACGAGCTTTTGAGGAAAAAGGCCAGGAAGGGCTTTCGGGCAGGTAAGAAAAAGAAGGACATCTCGATCTGAGATGCCCTTCTTCCTGAGCCTGCAAAGGCGTATCTTATGCCTCTGCGATAGCGCCTACGGGGCACTGGCCTGCGCAGGAGCCGCAGTCGATGCACTTGTCTGCATCAATTTCAAACTTGCCGTCTCCCATGCTGATAGCGCCTACGGGGCACTGAGATTTGCATGCGCCGCATGCTACACACGCATCACCAATTGCATATGCCATAACCTTATCCTCCTTATTGTCTGATACAAATTCCATGACTATTGTAATATAAAACAGGCACAATTACAACATCCAAATAATGAAAAGTATATATTAGGAAGAACTAACTCTGCTGATGTTCTTCTTCCCTGCGCTTTCGGATACCATCCAGAATGACTTGCTTTTTCTCCAGGAGTATTTTTTTGTCCATGGGGGGAACACCCTTCAATTTGTATTCCATTCCCAGGCTTTCGTATTTCTTTTCTCCCATGGTATGATAGGGCAGCACGTCCAAAGCCTTCAGATTTTCAAACTGTCCGATAAAGTATCCCAGTTGGAACAGATACTTGTCGTCATCCGTGATACCGGGCACTACCACATGGCGAATCCACATATCGACATGTTTTTCGTTGAGATATTCCGCAAATTTCAGAATATTTTCATTGGGCTGTTCCGTAAGCTCCCGGTGCTTTTCCGGGTCGATATGCTTGATGTCCAGCATTACGAGATCCGTCATCCCCATAAGCTGATCCATTTTTGCAAGCTGGACGGCATGATTGGGATTAAATGCAATGCCTGAGGAGTCAATACAAGTGTGGATATTGCGTTCCTTTGCCAGTGTAAACAGCTCAAGCAGGAAGTCCAGCTGCATCAGCGGCTCCCCTCCGGTGACGGTGAGACCGCCGCCGTTCGTGTAGTAGGCACTGTTTCTTTCGTACTGCTCAATAATGTATGACGGTTCCATGAGAGTACCGCCGTTCATGTCCCAGGTATCAGGGTTATGGCAATAAGCGCACCGCATGGGGCAGCCCTGCACGAAGACTACAAAACGTGTACCAGGACCGTCTACTGTACCAAAGCTTTCTAAAGAGTGAATTCTGCCCTGCATGAACATTCCTCCTGACTTCTTTTCTGATAGGAAACTGCGTCGCCTGACGCAGGCAGCAAGAGCGCAAAGCGTCTTTGCTGACCTGATAGGAAACTGCGCAATGGCTTCGAAAGTGATAAAAAGACCCCGGGCAGAAAATCTGCCCAGGGAAAGAATTGCCTAAGCAATTCTTAGATTGCCTCGTGGAACGTACGGGAAATAACGTCCGCCTGCTGTTCGGGAGTCAGCTTAATGAAGTTGACTGCATATCCGGATACACGGATGGTCAGCTGGGGATAATTCTCGGGATGCTTCTGAGCGTCCAGCAGCGTATCCCTGTTCAATACGTTCACATTAAGATGATGGCCGCCCTTCGTAGCATAGCCGTCCAATAAGTTTACAAGGTTGTCAACCTGTGCTGCACTTGATGCCATAATGAAATCCTCCTTTTATTCTGATAGAAAACCATGCCCTGTGAAAAGTGCCGCCCGGGTACTTTTCACAGGGAAGCGGCCGGGCCGCCTCCCCGCAGGGCCTGTATTTGACACTGTGGAAACGGGTCAGTTGTAATCGTCCAGGCCCTGCTCCAGCGTGGGAACACTGCAGGCCAGCGGAGTCCTTGAGCAATCGGTACAGCCCATTGTCTGAACGTTCTTTGCCTCGTCTTCTCCTTCGTCACAGTCCACATTGACATGTCCTACGCCGTTGGCCATGCCGGAATCCAGCATATTGATCAGGTCGTCGATCATTTTCTTGTCGTCCATAGTGTCTCCTTTACTTTGAAATAAATTACTTATTCAGATCCAGTTCGATGTCTCACGGCGACATCGTGGCCCACATGCTTACTTATTCAGATCCAGCTCGATGTCGCCGGCAAATACCTGATCCTCCTTGCCAAGAGCGCCGGGAATGATGGTGAAGGTATTGGAAATACCATCCTGCGCATCTTTGAAAGGAAGCTTGGATACGGAAGCCAGAGATGCTACCGCACCGTGGGTATCACGTCCGTGCATGGGGTTGGCACCGGGAGCAAAAGGCTGTCCCTTTCTCCGTCCGTCAGGAGTATTACCTGTAGCCTTACCATAGGTAACGTTAGAGGTAATGGTCAGGATGGAAGTGGTGGGGATACCGTTCCTGTAGGTATGATGCCTTCTGACTGCAGTCATGAAGGTGTGAACCAGCCACTGTGCAATCTCGTCTACACGGTCATCGTCGTTGCCGTACTTGGGGAAGTCGCCGGTGGTCTTGAAATCAACGATCACGCCGTCTTCGTCACGTACAACCTCAACCTTTGCATACTTGATAGCGGACAGGGAGTCAGCCACGATAGACAGGCCGGCAACACCGGTTGCAAAGTATCTCTTTACATCCCTGTCATGCAAAGCCATCTCGGCTCTCTCGTAGCAGTACTTGTCGTGCATATAGTGGATGATGTTCAGGGTGTTGACATATACGTCTGCCTGCCATTCCATCATGTCTACAAACTTGCTTACTACATCGTCATAATCCAGAACGTCACCTTCCACAGGACGATACTTGGGACCAACCTGCTTCTTGGTAACTTCGTCCACGCCGCCGTTCAATGCGTACAGCAGGCACTTTGCCAGGTTGGCACGTGCGCCGAAGAACTGCATTTCCTTACCGATTACCATGGAAGATACGCAGCATGCAATACCGTAATCGTCACCGTGGGTTGCCCTCATCAGATCATCGTTCTCATACTGGATGGAAGAAGTCTCGATGGAGGTCTTAGCACAGAATCTCTTGAAGCCCTCGGGAAGCCTGGTGGACCAGAGTACAGTCAGGTTGGGCTCGGGTGAAGCGCCCAGATTGTACAGGGTCTGCAGATACCGGAAGCTCATTTTGGTAACCATGTGACGTCCGTCAACGCCTACACCGGCCAGAGACTCGGTAACCCACACGGGATCGCCTGCAAAAATCTGGTTGTACTCGGGAGTACGGGCAAACTTAATCAGACGCAGCTTCATGATGAAGTGGTCGATAAACTCCTGAATCTGCTCCTCGGTGAAGGTGCCGTTCTTTAAGTCTCTCTCTGCGAAAATATCAAGGAAGGTGGAGGTACGTCCAAGGGACATGGCAGCACCGTTCTGCTCCTTGACCGCGCACAGATAGCCAAAGTATACAGCCTGGATAGCTTCCTGAACGTTGGTGGCAGGATTGGAAATATCGCAGCCATAGGATGCAGCCATTTCCTTCATCATCTTCAGAGCGGTGATCTGCTCGGAAATTTCCTCGCGAAGACGGATTACGTCATCGGTCATAACGCGGCCGGTGGAATCCTTCTGCTCCTGCTTGTCTTCAATCAGTCTGTCGATACCGTACAGAGCCACACGCCTGTAGTCGCCGATAATACGTCCGCGGCCGTAAGCATCGGGAAGACCGGTAATAATATGGGAAGAACGGCAGGCTCTCATCTCCTGGTTGTAAGCGTCAAAGCAGCCGGCATTGTGAGTCTTTCTGTGGGTGGAGAAGAACTCGGAGATCTCGGGATCTACTTCGTAGCCGTTGTCGGAGCATGCCTTCTCTGCCATACGGATACCGCCGTAGGGCTGCAAGGATCTCTTGAAAGGCTTGTCGGTCTGGAAGCCTACGATCTTTTCCTTGCTCTTGTCCAGATAACCGGGGCCATGGGATGTGATGGTGGAAACAACCTTGGTATCCATATCCAGGACGCCGCCGGCTTCTCTTTCCTTTTTCTGCAGGTCAAGAACGATGGACCACAGATCCTTGGTGTCCTGTGTAGCGCCTGCAAGGAAGGAATCATCGCCGTCATAGGGATGATAGTTCCTCTGGATGAAGTCACGGACGTTGACTTCCTTGTCCCATTTGCCACGCACGAAATCGGTCTCAATTGGTTTCATTTTGAAATACCTCCTGTTAAAATTTGAATTCTAATTCTTAAGTACCATTATATGAAAAACAATGGAAAGAGTCAAGGCGTTGAACCTACTTTGAATGTACTTTTTGAGGTACACGGTTCAGCCAGCCGGCGAAAAGAATGGAAAACCATGCTCGCATGAATTTTCCATTCTTTCCGTCGGCTGAGGGAGCGCCGAATCATGAGCAAAGGAAGCTGCGAAGCAGCGGAATGCGCCGGCGGCGCGATTTGCGAATGGCGCGTGCTGAACTATCGGAAAGCCAGTTGGGCCTGAAGCAAATAAATGTACAAAAGCCAGGGATTTCTCCCCGGCTTCCGTATATTTCCTTATTGAATTAGTGAACATCATATCCGCATTTGCTGCATTTCAAGTTTGCGCCCACCGAATGGCCTTCGGTATATAAGCGGGTTGTCTGACCAATGTCTTTTTTGCAAACATTGCAGTATCTGTTGTACACCTCTGCGACCTGATGCGAGGTGTAGCTGGCGTTGGGATAGTAGGTACGTACCAATGTCTCGGTGATATTGGAGTGATGGCATTCATCACAATCAGAATAATATGAGCCTGCAGC
>CAJTKW010000006.1:81195-90044 GCA_910577035.1 uncultured Acetatifactor sp. | reverse complement strand
CATTGGGACATTTTCATTTGTGGTTTAATGAGACATTATCATAAATGGCTTATATTATGTGACTTGCAGTGCAAGTTGGTACTTGACATTTTCCGCCAGGGCGGTTAAACTTATCAATTAAGAACAAAAAGGCATGGATGGTGTACAGTAAGGACTCGTTTTCCGGCAGAGAGGGGAAGCCGTTGGCTGCAAACTTCCCCAGGTACAGGCGTGTTCCCGAATTTCCCACCGGAGCCGTCGGATGTGAACATCCGGGCTATATTCCCGGGAAGTAGCTTCGACCGTGTGGCGCGCGTTATGCGCAGAATGAGAGTCCCGCGTCAAAGGCGGGGAACCTGGGTGGTACCGCGGAAGTATTTTCGTCCCATGTGCAGCAATGCGCATGGGACTTTTTTCCGCGTATAAGCAGAGTCAGGTTCGGAAGCGCATGGGCGATATGCTCGCATAATCGAACATGCGCTTCCGAACCTGACGAGCAACGCGAACGAGGAAGGCTATGCCTTTCGAGTTTGCTTATACGCGCATATCCGCGAACGAGGAAGGCGGAGCCTTTCGCGTCTGCTTATACGCGGTCATCCCTGACAGTTCATGCACATTGCGCATACGCATAGCACATACGTTGTGCGCAGGCAAAAAAGAAGGAGGATTGCTCAATGAGTGAAAGAAGTGACAGGTTTGCCGGTATCCGGCAGGAAATCCTGGAAGGTATCAATAAGCGTGCCGAATCCAGGGCGGCGGCATTTGAGCTGAGGAAACAGTTTCTGGATTCCAAAACCGGCAAAATCGGGCAGATGATGAAAGAAATGAAAAACATTGCCCCGGAGGAGCGGGCAAGCTTCGGCAAGGGTGTAAATGAGCTGAAAGAGTGGGCCCAGCAGAAGTTTGCGGAGCTGGATGAGAAGATGAAGGAAAAGGAGCTGCATCTGCGCTATGAACGGGAAAAGATTGATGTGACCATGCCTGCGGAAGAGAGAGAGACAGGCAATCTCCATCCCGTCACCCAGATCCGGAACCAGCTCATGGATATTTTTGTGGGCATGGGCTTTGAGGTGGCCCAGACCCGGGAGATCGAGAAGGACTATTACAATTTTGAGGCCCTGAACATTCCCAAAGACCACCCGGCCAGGGATATGCAGGATACTTTTTACTTGTCGCCGGAATTTTTGCTGGCTACCCAGACCAGCGCGGCCCAGATCCATGTCATGGAGAAGAAGAAGCCGCCTATCAAGATTGTTGCAGCGCCGGGCAAGGTGTTCCGCTCGGACGACGACGCCACCCACTCCCCCATGTTCCATCAGATGGAGGGTCTGGTGGTGGATAAGAAAATAACGCTCTGCGACTTAAAAGGAATGTTGGATTTGCTCACGAAGAAAATTTTCGGGGAGGAGACCACCACAAGACTGCGCCCCTCCTATTTCCCTTTTACGGAGCCTTCCGTGGAGGTGGACGTGAGCTGTTATGCCTGCGGCGGCAAGGGCTGCAGGCTGTGCAAGGGTACGGGCTGGATCGAGCTTCTGGGCGCCGGCATTGTGAATAAAAAGGTGCTGGAAAACTGCGGTATTGACTCGGAGGAGTACAGCGGCCTGGCCTTTGGCATCGGCCTGGACCGCGCTGCCATGTTGAAATACGGCATCGGCAATGTGAAGCTGCTGTTTGAGTCGGACCTGCGGGTGCTGGGGCAGATCAATGACAGTTTATAAGGGGAATATGAGGAAGCAAAATCAGTAGCAGGAGGGATAAAATGTTAGTACCTTTGAGTTGGTTAAAAGACTATGTGGAAATCAATGTGACGCCCGGAGAGCTGGAAGAAAGGCTTTTCTCCTGCAGCTTCGAGGTGGAGGAGCTGACGGAGGTGGGAAAGGACATCAGCAATGTGGTAGTGGGACTGGTGGAAGAATGCGACCCTGTCCCCGATACTCATCTGCACGTGTGCAGGGTAAATGCCGGCAGGCATGGCAGCTTTCAGGTATGCTGCGGTGCGGACAATGTAAGGGCGGGAGGAAAATTCCCGCTGGCCCTGGTGGGCGCCAGCGTACTGATGACGGCAAAGGACCATAAAACGGTAGAAGGCGTCATGACAATTAAAAAAGGAAAGCTTCGGGGATATGATTCCGAAGGAATGCTTTGCTCCGGAACGGAGCTGGGACTTACGGAAAACATGTATCCGGGGGCGGGGTATGACGGCCTTCTGGTACTGCCTGAGGACGCGGAGCCCGGTGCGGATGTCAAGCCCCTGCTGGGGCTGGACGACTGGATTTTCGATGTCTCCATTACGCCCAACAGACCTGACTGCCAGAGTATTCTGGGGCTTGCCCGGGAGGTGGCGGCGGTTCTGGACCAGGAGCTGAAGCTTCCTGCCATGGATTATACGGAGACGGAGGTGAAGAAGGATGGGTTTACCGTTACCGTAGACGCACCCGATCTTTGCCCCAGATACATCGGGCATTATGTCTATGATGTCAGGATCGGGGAATCGCCGTTGTGGATGCGGCGCAGGCTGGCCCTGGTGGGACAGGAGCCCATCTCCAATATTGTGGACATCACAAATTATGTGTCGCTGGAGATGGGGCAGCCCATGCACGCCTTTGACTGCAATTACCTGGAGGGGAATGCCATCCGGGTGCGGAGAGCGGCGGAGGGAGAGCAGATTACCACCCTGGACTCCAAAGAGTACAGTTTAAATACCAATAATCTTGTGATCTGCGACGGCGTCAAGCCGGTGGCCATTGCAGGCGTTATGGGCGGCCTGAATTCCGAAATCCGGGATACCACCGGGGAAGTGATGTTTGAGTCTGCGAAATTTGTCAGGGATAATATCCGCAAGACCTCCCGGGCTTTGGGCAAGCGCACCGATGCCAGCGCCAAATATGAAAAGGGTGTGGACGAGTATACCACCATCCATGCCATGAAAAGGGCCCTGCATCTGATTGAGGAGCTGGACTGCGGCAAGGTGTCCTGTACCCATGTGGATGTGAACACCGGAAATTCCGTGGAACCCAGGGAAATGCGGGTCAGCGTGAAAAAGGTGAATGAGGTACTGGGAATTGAGGTGCCCGGGGAGGAGATTCTGCACATTATGAAGAATCTGCAGTTTGCGCCGGCAATCAACGGGGATGAGCTGATCCTGCAGGTACCCGCCTATAGAGAGGATATGGAAACTTACCAGGATGTGGCGGAGGAAGTCATCCGCATGTACGGTTATGGGCATGTGGTGTCCACGTTCCTTTCAGAGGCAAAGGTCACCATGGGAGGACAAAGCGGAGAGCAGAAAAAGGAAATGAAGCTGAAGCGGCTTCTGTGCAGCACCGGGGCTTATGAGTGCATCCATTATTCCTTTATTTCCCCGTCGGATCTGGATTTGCTGCGTCTGCCTGAGGAGGCTCCCGAACGCAGGGCTATCCGCCTTTTAAATCCGATCAATGAGAATCTCTCCCTGATGCGGACCACTCTGGCGGCCTCCATGCTGAATGCCGTGGCCAGGAATCAGAAGAAGGGCAATCTGTCCGGACGGCTGTTTGAGGTGGGGCGGGTATTTATTCCCGGGGAACTGCCCTTAAAGGAGTATCCGGACGAGCGGGAGACCCTCTGCATCGGCATTTTCGGTGAGCAGGAGAGCTTCTATACCTTAAAGGGCATGGCGGAGAGGCTTGGGGAAGCCATGTTCGGGCATTTTACCTATAAGCCTGCAGGCAGGCCGTTCCTGCATCCCTATCAGGCGGCGGATATTCTCTGCGAGGGCGAGCAGGTGGGGTATCTTGGCAAGGTGGCTTACGAGGTGGCAGAGGATCTGGATCTGCGGACGGATGCTTATCTGCTGGAGCTGGATCTGAAAACGCTGTTTACTCAGTACGAAAAGAAAGAGGTATTTACCCCCCTGCCCAAATTCCCGGAGGAGAAGCGTGATCTGGCGCTTGTGATGGGGAAGGAGGTCACCTGCGGACAGGTGGAGGAGGCCATCCGGAAAGCATGTCCCCATGCGGGGGAGGTCAGGCTGTTTGACGTGTACGAGGGAGACCAGATCCCTGCGGATAAGAAGAGCATGGCCTTCACCATCCAGTTTGTGCCCGGGGAGGAGGCCTTTGGAGCGGATGCAGTAGACGGTTTTGTAAAGAAAATATTAAAGAATCTGAAATATCATCTGGACATTGACTTAAGAAGCTGAGCAAGACGGTTCCCGCTTACGGCCCGGAGGCGGGAGGTATTGATGGGGGAAAGGTATTGATGGCGGGAAAAGCATTGAGGACGGAAAGGTATTGATGGGGGAAAGGTATTGATAGCGGGAAGGTATTGAGGACGGGAGGGACGGCGAATGAGCGATCCGGAAAAGGTCATGGAAATGCTGGATTTTATGACAGAGGCGGGAGTCAGCCGTATCAAGGTAGAGACATCGGAGGCTGTGGAGGAAGGCGCATATAAAAAGGCTTATCACCACGGGCGATGCGACGTGGGGAGTCCGTTTGCCACCGGGAAGCTTTACGATCTGGAGGATCCGGAGGAGGAATCGGATATAAGGTAGAGAAGCCGACTATGGGATTGCCGCCGCCGGCATACCCGGAAGCGGAAAAATGAAAGGAGAGAAAAGGAGAGAGAGTATGTTAAAGAAATGTGCGTGGGAAAATTATGACGAGAAGCAGTTAAAGAAGCTGGAGAAGCTATGTAAAGAGTACAGGGAATTTCTGGACAATGGCAAGACTGAGCGGGAGTGCATCGACACCATTGTGAATACCATTGAAGCCCGGGGGTATCAGGAGCTGGACAGCCTGGTAAAGAGCGGAGAGGGTATAGGCCGCGGTGCAAAGGTCTACAGCGTGTGGATGAACAAGTCCATTGTAATGTTTCAGATAGGAAAGAAGCCCATGGCAGAGGGCATCAATATTCTGGGAGCCCACATTGACAGTCCCAGGCTGGATGTCAAGCAGAACCCCTTGTTTGAGGATATAGACAATGCCTTTGCCTATCTGGATACCCATTATTACGGCGGGGTGAAAAAGTACCAGTGGGTGGCGCTGCCCCTTGCCATTCACGGCGTGGTAGTGAAAAAGGATGGGACTACGGTAGAGCTGAATATCGGTGAAAACGAGGATGATCCCGTGTTTTTCGTATCGGACCTGTTGATCCATCTGGCAGGGGAGCAGCTGGAAAAGAAGGCGGCAAAGGTGATCGAGGGGGAAGCCCTGGATCTGATCGCAGGCTCCAGGCCGATCATTCTCGGCAAGGAGGAAAAGGAGACCGATGAGGGAAAGAAAAAGGCAAAGCATCTTGTGAAGTCCGGCGTATTGGATATTTTGAAAAAGACTTATGACATAGAAGAAGACGATTTCCTTTCTGCGGAGCTGGAGGTGGTTCCCGCGGGGAAGGCAAGGGAAGCAGGGTTTGACCGCAGCATGATTTTAGGCTATGGGCAGGACGACAGGGTCTGTGCTTTTACTTCCATGAAGGCAATGCTGGATTTAAAGGAGACGGAGAGGACAGTCTGCTGTATCCTGGTGGACAAGGAAGAGATCGGCTCCGTGGGCGCCACGGGGATGCAGTCCAGGTTCTTTGAGAATGCGGTGGCAGAGCTGATGAACCTCACCGGGGAATACAGTGAGATGAATGTCAGAAGGTGTCTGGCAAAAAGCAGTATGCTGTCTTCCGATGTGAGTGCAGGATTTGATCCCAATTTCCGCTCCTGCTTTGAACTGAAAAATGCGGCGTGGCTGGGGGCAGGGATGGTGTTTAACAAGTTTACAGGCTCCAGAGGAAAGTCGGGCTCCAACGATGCCAATGCGGAGTATATTGCCCATCTCCGGGGGATTCTGGATGAGAAAGAGGTGGTATACCAGACCGCGGAGCTTGGCAAGGTGGATGTGGGCGGCGGCGGAACCATTGCCTATATCCTGGCATTGTACGGTATGAATGTCATTGACAGCGGCGTGCCGGTACTGAATATGCACGCTCCCTGGGAGGCTACCAGCAAGGCTGACATTTATGAGGCTTATCGCGGGTATAAGGTGTTTGCGGAGAAGTGTGAATTGTGAACGGAATGATTCTGAAAAAAAGTGATTTTTATTTTGACCTGCCCCAGGAGCTGATTGCCCAGGACCCGCTGGAGGATCGTTCCGCCTCCAGACTGCTGGTGCTGGATCGGGACACCGGGGCAGTGTCCCACCATGTTTTCCGGGAAATTGCGGACTATTTGAGGGCCGGAGACTGTCTGGTGCTGAACAATACAAAAGTAATCCCGGCCCGGCTTCTGGGGGTAAAGGAAGACACCGGGGCCCATGTGGAGGTCCTGCTTTTAAAGCGTAGAGAGGCGGATGTCTGGGAAACCCTGGTGAAGCCCGGGAAAAAGTGCAGGCCCGGTGCGGTTTTAAGCTTCGGAGACGGGCTGTTAAGGGCTCAGGTGCTGGAGACGGTGGAAGAGGGCAACCGTCTGGTTCGTTTTCTGTATCAGGGGATCTGGGAGGAGGTTCTGGACCGGCTGGGGGAGATGCCTCTGCCGCCTTATATTACCCATAAGCTCAGGGACAGGAACCGCTACCAGACCGTTTATGCCAGATACGAGGGTTCTGCGGCGGCTCCTACCGCGGGGCTGCATTTTACCGGGGAGCTTCTGGAGCAGATTCAGGCGAAGGGAGTAACTCTTGCCTATGTGACCCTGCATGTAGGCTTGGGCACCTTTCGGCCGGTGAAGGAAGAAAATGTCCTCGACCATCATATGCACTCGGAGTATTATCAAATTTCGGAGGAGGCCGCAGAGAAAATCAACGGGACGAAGCAGGCGGGAGGGCGCATTGTCTGCGTGGGCACCACCAGCTGCCGTACCGTGGAGAGCGCGGCGGATGAGAGAGGGAAGGTCCATGCCGGCAGCGGCAATACGGAGATCTTCATTTATCCGGGGTATCACTTCAAGGTGCTGGATGCGCTGATTACCAATTTTCATCTGCCGGAGTCTACTCTGGTGATGCTGGTCAGCGCTTTGGCCGGAAGGGAAAGGGTGCTGGCAGCCTATCAGGAAGCGGTCAGGGAACGGTACAGGTTTTTTAGCTTTGGGGATGCGATGCTTATTCAATAAAAACCGATAAGGCATACCGGTCATCTATCAGATGGAGCATGATATACGAACGGACAAAGCGGTGAAAGAAGCGGCGGAGAGTATGCCTTAACCGCTTCGGCAGCATAGCCATTGTATCTATACTGCATACCGGCAAAATAGGTAATCCCTATTCGGATTATCTCGAAGGGCATACTCTTTTGCCTCGGTGATCCGTTTTGCGATCCAATTGCTGCAGCCTTTGTCAAAGCCGCAATCGTTTAAGGTTCCGTCTGCCGCCATTATGGCAAAGGGTATTGCATCATCTGTTTCTATATCCTGAATCAACAATCTCGGTGTTTCAATCTGCCTTTTCAAATGAATGTTCAGTTGATGGGGATTCTTGATCGTGATTACAATCCGTTCTCTAAATTCACCGCTTTCTATGGCTTCATGCAGTTTAACGACTGCGATATATCAAAATGCGTAACCGTACGGCCTTTTTTAACAGTTCTTTTTCTACAGGACTCTTTTGGATAATGTCATCAATAAAGGTTTTTTCGCGGCGGCTCTCCGGCATCAGCTCATGTTTTCAGGAACAATAGACGGTCCCACGAATGATGTGAACTTGCTCTTTCCGGCTATATAGATTATACTACTGTCAAATACTTGTTTGTTTACAGGGGGACGGGCATATGACTCGCAAACGGAAATTGCTGCTGTATATTGGGGGTGTCCTTATGGCGGCCTGTCTGGCAGGCTGGATCGTCATGCTGTATGCCGAAAAGGGCCGTCTGCAGAATGCCTGGGAAAAGGAATTCCTGACGCGGTATCGTGCAGTTTTGAATGATCTGGTAAATGATCTGGGACATTTTGAAGACGCGGGCTCTTATGAAGAGCAGTTTTCCTGTCTGGGAGCGGTTGCCGATGACCTGATGCAGATGAAGGCCTTTATGGAAGTGCACGCGAATCTAATGACAGTAACAATGCCGGAGAACGGGAGTAATGAGAGGATTTTGATTGAGGATTGTATCTATGGGTTCTGCCACGGGTGTCTGACCTGCGGCTCGGAGTCGGTGCATAACCGCAATATTATTCTGCGCCGGGGCAGAATTCTGGACGGTATGAATCTCCTCTGGCTGAAAATGCGTCCTGACACGCCCCAGCATTATGAGTATATCACGGTGGAGGATATGGAGAGGGCAAAGAAAGACGGCTTTGCTGCCGGAAGTATTGAGAATACAGTGATGAGAGACGTGGAGATCGGGAGAGAATGACGACAGTGACAGAACGGTTTTTCAAGAGCATGGAAAATCCGTCCCGGGAATATCACACGGAAAGAGAGACCGAAAATGCACTATGTAGAAGCGAAGGGGATACTGTCTGCCGGGAACGGCATGAATTTATACCGGGGATGTACTCACGGCTGTATCTATTGTGACAGCAGAAGCAGGTGTTATCAGTTTTCCCATTCATTTGAAGATATTGAGGTAAAGCAGAACGCGGCAGAATTATTGGAGAAGGCACTTCGTTCCAGACGGAAAAAGTGTATGGTGGGAACAGGCTCCATGTGTGATCCCTATATGCACTGTGAGGAACAGCTGCAGCTTACCAGAAAGTGCCTGGAAATCATAGACCGCTATGAGTACGGCCTGGCAATCCAGACCAAGTCCGATCGGATTCTCCGGGATCTGGACTTATTGAAAAGTATTCATAAAAAGGCAAAATGCGTGGTGCAGATGACGCTGACAACCTTTGACGAGCGCCTGTGCCAGATTGTGGAACCCAACGTCTGCACCACGCGCCAGCGCTTCGCGGCTCTGATGGAGTTTCG
>CAJTKW010000006.1:74029-81185 GCA_910577035.1 uncultured Acetatifactor sp. | reverse complement strand
ATGACGCTGACCACCTGTGACGAGGAATTGTGCCGCATATTGGAGCCCAATGTCTGTACCACCAGGGACAGGGTGAAGGTGTTACGGATCTGCAGGGATAACGGGATTCCCACTGTGGTATGGCTGTCCCCGATCCTGCCGTTTATCAATGACACCAGGGAGAATATAGAGGGTATTCTGGATTACTGTATAGAAGCGAAGGTATATGGAATCATTCATTTCGGAATGGGCATGACTCTGCGGGAGGGGAGCCGGGAATATTTCTATGCGGCCC
Source organism: uncultured Acetatifactor sp. (assembly GCA_910577035.1). GTDB lineage: Bacteria > Bacillota > Clostridia > Lachnospirales > Lachnospiraceae > Acetatifactor. The sequence goes on along the minus strand of CAJTKW010000006.1, from coordinate 80,911 downwards.
TGGATCGGCATTTTCCGGGGATGAAGGAGAAATACAGTGAAAAGTACGGATACGCCTATGAAATTTCCAGCGACAAAAACAGGGAATTGACAGATTTATTCCGCCGGAAGTGTAAGGAAAACGGAATCGTTTGTGATACGGAGCAATGCTTCCGGTATTTACGTGAGCTGCCGGAGAAATATGAGCAGTTAAGTCTGGAAACCATGATGTTTTGAGGCTGCTGCCGGCAGCGGGACGTGGGCGGCCGGGGGATTGGCCGTTGCATCGGCGGTTGTTTTATGGTATGTTTATCTTTACAGGGAACGGAGGAAGCACTTATGAATGAAAGAAGAAGAAACAAAAGGACGAATATGCCGTCAAAGATTATTATGAAAAGGCTTGACGGTAATTCCGGTAAAGAGGTAATCATTAATATTCTGGATGTTTCCAAGTCTGGGATTGGCTTTCAGTGCGCGGAGGTTTTGCAGATCGGAGAGGTATATGAGGCACATCTTACCCTTTGGACCCACGAGGTGCTGCATGCCCTGCTGCGGATCGTAAGGATCGAGCTCAGGACCGGCGGATATGATTACGGCGCAATCTTTGTGGGAATGGGAGAGGCAGATTTGTCCAGGATCGAGACATATCAGACGGTCAGTGAGCTTGGCGGCGATGAAAACTGATAAAGTAACAGGATTGGGTCATTCCGGAACAGGGGCGGGCGATAACGGCAGCCGGAAGAAAAAAGCAGGAGTTACAGTGTCGGCGGCAATTCTGCTGCTGGCACTTTATCTATTGATCTTTGGCTTTTCCGCACAGGACGGAGAGAGCTCGGGATCCTTTAGCCAGATGATTTCGGAGAAGTGTGTGGAGCTGCTGAACAGTCTGTCCGGCGGGAACTGGACGGAGGGCTTTATGCGTGAAATGGCGGAATATTTCGAGCATCCGCTGCGAAAGCTGGCGCATTTTTCGGAATATGCCTGCATGGGGATATTGCTGTATATTTTGTGGAGCCAGTGGATCAGAAAGGGCAGAAAGCTGTATCTGTTGATTGTGCTGTGGGTCTTCTGTTCCGCGGGACTGGACGAGCTGCATCAGCTGTTTGTGCCGGGGCGGTGGTGCAGTTTTTGGGATGTGCTCCTGGATACCTGCGGCGGAGCCTTCGGCATGCTGCTGTGTATCGCGGCCGGGAAGCTGACGGCAAGGCGGCGAAGGACACCACAGCAGGACAGGCAAGGCCAGCAGGGTGAAGAAGATTGACGCCGGTGCCGGAAACCTCATCGCCGGACGTGAACGGTATAGCCTGCCTCTTTCAGAAGCTGCAGCGCAGTGTCCAGGGAGGGTTCGTCATACAATTCTACCAGAAGTACGCCGTCCTCGGATTCCCGATTGTGGGTGATGCCGATGTTTTTGATGCTCAGATCGTTTTCAGCCAGCAGTGCCGCAATGTGTGCCAGGGCGCCGGTCTTGTCCGCAATGTCCACATGGAAGCTGTAGGAGCGTTTGATGGGGCCGCTGGAAGCATCGACAAAGGAGTCCCGGTATATTCTGGCGTCGTCAAACACGGCAAAGAGCTCCTGCTCACCCCGGCGGTCCAGCCGGGCTTTGAAGGCTGTCAGCGAATCGATGTAAGCCTGCAGGAGGGAGGAAATATTCTCCGTGTTGGTGAGACAGATCTGCTGCCACATGGCGGCGGAGGAGGAAGCAATCCGGGTAATATCCTTGAATCCGCCGGCGGCAATCATTTTCATGATGCCGTCTTCCGAGTCGCTGTCCCGCACCAGGTTTACCAGTGAGGCGGCAATGACGTGGGGAAGATGGCTGACGGCGGCTGTGACATAGTCATGCGTCCGATCATCCAGAATCAGGGGGATGGCGCCCATCCGGGCCGCCAGATCCCGGTAGGACTCCAGCTTTTCTTTGGGGACGGAGGGCGTGGGGGTGAGGATATAATAAGCATTTTCCAGCAATGCCGCCCTGGAGTTGACATAGCCGGTTCGTTCACTGCCGGCCATGGGATGTCCGCCGATGAAGCAGTGTTCCAGGCCTGCCTCCCGGACGGCGGCGTGAATGGTGGATTTTACGCTGCCAACGTCTGTCAGGAGGCATTTTGCGGGCAGCACCTTTTTGACGGCGGCGAGATTGCCGTCGTTTTTCTGTACGGGGGCACACAGGAAAATATAATCACAGTCGGAAAAGCTTTCGTCGATGGCGGGAGCCGCTGTATCCACCACGGCGTCCTGCTTTGCCAGACGAAGGGTATCAGGATTCACGTCATAGGCCACGATTTTAATCTGATGATTGTATTCCTTTAAGGCTCTGGCTATGGAGCCGCCGATCAGTCCAAGGCCGATAAAGCCGCAGGTCAGTTCAGTCATGGAGACATCCTCCTTATTCCCGGTAAAGTCAAATCGAAACAATGTATCTCATACTATAACACGTTAATGTACTGAATTCAAGTGGGAGTTTCGGTATGCTCCGGGAGGTATGCCTACCTGTTCCCGGAAGGTGCGTGTAAAATGGGCATAGCTGGTATAACCGGTCATGAGCTGTACCTGCGTCACGGTATGGCCTTCCGACAGCAGCTGCCTGGCCCGCGCCATTTTTCGCAGCATAATGTATCCGCTGACGGTAGTATTGGTATGCTTTTTGAAAATACGGGAGATATAGTCCGGGTTGTAGGTGAACTGCCTGGAGAGATCCCGGAGGGAAACCGATTCTCCGATATGTTCGTCCAGGTAATGAATGATTTCGTTCACGGTCTGCTGGGTTGTGGAGATGCGGAGCTTTTTCCTGTTAGCGGGATCGTTGAGGTTTACGAGACAATCTACCAGCGACATAAACTCCATCAGACACCTTATGGAAGAAAAGGAGCATTCCCCCTGAAAGGCGAGCAGCTCATCCAGAGTCTTCTGCATGGTATGTAGCAGGGGAACGGGAGGAAAGAGCAGCAGAGGGTGTTCGGGATCCTGCAGATAAGAATATTGTTCATTTTCCCGGGGGAAAAGGTTATCCAGCCAGGCGGCCCTCAGTGAAAGAATATAGCGGTCATACGGCTCGTCGGTTCTGTCAAAAAGCCTGTGCACGCAGAAAGGGGGAATGAGGATCAGGGTTCCCGGTTCCGCCGATACTACCCGGTTTCCCAGCAGCATATCCGGCAGGGGGGACAGACTTAAATACAGCTCCACTCCGTCATGGACATGGGGAGGGATGTGGGCGTTACAGCTTTCGTTTCGGTGTATAATATTGTAGGCATAATCTTTCCCGGGACAAAAAACAGGCTTTTCCATGATGCACTCCTTGTGTGCCGCGAAATATCCGCGGCAGGGCGGTGGATGTAAAGTTGTTTTCAGAATAGCAGGTATCTTTCCGGCAGTCAACCACAATCAGGTCGTATTTCATCATAAAATAGTAGGATTTATGTATTGAATATCAAGAAGCCCCTGTATATACTCAAGGAAAAAGATCTTGGTTTCAGGCTGTGGATGGGCGGCATCACGGAGGCAGTATGATGAGAAAAGCGGCTATTGTAGGATGTGGAGGAATTTCACAGGTACATGCCCAGGCAATTGCGGGCCTGGACGGGGTGGAATTGTGTGCTTTTGCGGATTGCAGGAAGGAACGGGCGGAAAAGCTGGCCGCCCGGTTCGGCGGAGGCAGGGCGGAAGCCTATGGGGATTTTGAGGAAATGCTGGCCGCCCGGCAGCCGGATGTGGTACATATCTGCACGCCTCATTATCTTCATGTGCCCATGGCGCTGAAGGTGCTGGAAGGGGGAGGGGCCGTTTTTATGGAGAAGCCTCCCGCAATCTCCCGGCAGCAGTTCCGGGAGCTGAAGCGTGGGGCGGGAAGCAGGGGGAAGATAGGAATCTGTTTTCAGAACCGGTATAATGCGTCCGTGAAAAAGGTGGATGAGCTGTTAGAGGAAGGCGGGCTGGGACCACTGAAGGGCGGGAGAGCCTTTGTTACCTGGTGCAGGGAAGCGGAGTATTATCAGAGCAGCGACTGGCGGGGACGGTGGGATACAGAAGGGGGCGGGGCACTGATTAACCAGTCAATCCACACATTGGACCTTTTGCTGCGGTGGCTGGGAGAGCCGGATGCAGTGGAGGCATCCATGGGTAACCACCATCTGCGGGGAGTGACGGAGGTGGAGGATGTGATGGAGGCCTTTCTGGAATTCCCGGGGGGAAAGAGAGCCTGCTTTTATGCCACAACGGCCTATGTGTCGGATGCGCCGGTGCTGATAGAGCTTGCCTGCGAAAAGGGAAGCATCCGCCTGGAGGATGAGAAGGTGACGGTGCGTTATCAGCAGGGAGAGGAGGCTGTGCTTTCCTTAAAGACCGGGCAGGCCGTGGGAAAATCTTACTGGGGGAGCGGGCACGCGGCCTGTATCGGTGACTTTTATCGAAGCCTGGAAGAGGGAACTCCCTATGCCAATGACCTGCAGTCGGTGGAAAATACCATGCAGGTGATGGCACGGATATATGAAAGTGCAAAAGGCGAAAAGAGCTTTTAAGGCGTAAAAGCGTTGTCTCTTCCAAGCGTTGTTTTACGCTTTGCGCGACCTTAGCGCTTTGGTTTCACCAATAGTTTGTGCCGCTTGGGCGGCGGAAAGAGAGGAGCTATGGAACAGGTAAGGCTGGGAATCATCGGGATCGGGGGCATGGGAAGCAATCATGCCAGAAGTATTCTGGAAGGGAAAGTGCCGGAAATCAGGCTGACGGCGGTGGCGGATGTACGTGAGGCGAGAAGAGACTGGGCAAAACGGGAGCTTCCGCCGGAAGTGGCCGTATTTGGAGAGGGGAGGGAACTGATCGGGAGCGGCAGCTGTGACGCGGTGCTGATTGCCACCCCCCACTATCTGCATCCTGAGCTGGTAATCTGTGCCCTGGAGCACGGCCTCCATGCCCTCAGTGAAAAGCCGGCAGGAGTCTATACCAGGCAGGTGCGGGAGATGAACGAGGCAGCGGAAAAGTCCGATAAGGTATTTGCCATCATGCTGAACCAGAGGACGAACTGTGTATACCGCAGGATGCACGAACTGATTTCGGGCGGGGAGCTGGGACAGATCAAACGGGTGAACTGGATTATTACAGACTGGTACCGCACCCAGAGCTATTATGATGCCGCGGACTGGAAGGCTACCTGGGACGGCGAGGGCGGCGGCGTGCTGTTGAACCAGTGCCCCCATCAGTTAGACCTGATGCAGTGGCTGTGCGGCCTGCCGGTGCGGGTCAGGGCCTTCTGCCATGAGGCAAAGTGGCATGACATAGAGGTGGAAGACGACGTAACTGCTTATATGGAGTATGAAAACGGGGCAACAGGGGTTTTTGTGACGTCCACGGCAGATACTCCCGGCACCAACCGGCTGGAGATCATGCTGGAGATGGGAAAGCTGGTGTGCGAGAACAATAAGCTCCTGCTGTACCGCCTGAGCGAAAACGAAAGAGTTTTCTGTAAAACCTCGAAAGAAGGCTTTGCCCAGCCGGAGTACAGGCTGGAGGAAGTGGAGACGGACGGACAGAACGAGCAGCACGTGGGGGTGCTGAAAGCATTTGCAGGGAGGATCCTCCATGGAACGCCTCTGGTGGCAGAGGGCAGGGAGGGAATCCGGGGACTTACTCTCTCCAATGCCATGCACCTGTCTTCCTGGCTGGACAAAATGGTAGAGATTCCCTTTGACGAGGAGCTTTTCCTGCAGGAGCTGAACAAAAGGCGGGCTGTATCCCGGAAGAAGACAGGGAGCGGTGTGGTATTTGATACCACGGGGACTTATTAAATGAGAACCCTGATGATTTTATTTTATGAAGAAAAGGAGCGGCAGCATGTTTGATAATATTGTGATAACGGGCTTTGCGGACGAGATTGACCCGTTTTTGGACCGGCAGATGGAAGTGCTGGAAAAGCTGCATATAAGCCACATTGAAATGCGGGGAGTGGATGGCAGGAACCTGGTGGAATATTCGGAAGCGGAGGCGAAAGAGATCAAAAGGCGGCTGGATGGCAGAGGGTTTTCTCTTTCGGCTGTCGGCTCTCCCTTAGGCAAGATCCGGATTACGGATGATTTTACCGGCCATATGGAATTGTTTAAACATACGGTGGAGATAGCTCATATCATGGGTACACCCAATATCCGGATGTTCAGCTTTTACGGCCCGGAAGAATCGAAGTCCTGCGGGGAGACGGCAGATTCCCGCGGAGGGGGGACCTGCCCGTGGAGAGATGCGGTCATGGAGCGCCTGGGGCAGTTTGCCGATTATGCTGCCGCCCATGAGGTGGTCCTGCTTCATGAGAATGAAAAGGGGATTTACGGAGAGATGGCGGAAGGCTGTCTGGACATTCTGAAGCAATTTGCGGGGGAGCATTTTAAGGCGGTGTTTGATTTTGCCAATTTCGTGCAGGCCGGGCAGAATACCCTGGAGGCATATGAACGGTTGAAGCCCTATATTGCCTATATTCATGTAAAGGATGCCTTGTTTGAGGACGGTAGCGTGGTTCCGGCAGGGCAGGGGGACGGCAGTGTGGCCGAGATTTTGGGGCGGCTGAAGGGGGACGGTTACAGCGGTTATTTGTCGATAGAGCCCCATCTGTCAGATTTTACGGGTTTTGCCTCTCTGGAAAGAGGGGGCAGGATCGGAGAAAAGCTTTCCGGTGAGGAAGCTTTTACGCTGGCCCACGATTCCCTGTTAAAGATACTGGAGAAGTTATAGGATGTGATGCGAAATATTTAACAATAGCTTGTAAAATTGTTCATTGTTTAGTAAAATGTTCATATGGGAGTTTTCAGTCCGTTTACAGGATGTACCAAAATGCCCAAAATACTGCATAATTGGAGGAACCTATATGAAAGTTTACACAACCGACAAGATTCGCAATGTGGTGCTGTTAGGTCACGGCGGG
>CAJTKW010000006.1:46383-74019 GCA_910577035.1 uncultured Acetatifactor sp. | reverse complement strand
AGCCTGGTGGAGGCCATGGCTTATCTGTCCGGAATTACTTCGAGAATGGGCAGGGTGTCTGACAAGAATACCATAAGCGATTATGACAAGGAAGAGCAGAAGCGTCAGTTCTCCATCAATACCTCCGTTGTTCCGATTGAATGGGAAGGGTACAAGATTAATATCATGGATACTCCCGGTTACTTTGACTTCGTGGGTGAGGTGGAGGAAGCGGTCAGCGCTGCAGGTGCCGCCATCATCGTGGTCAACGGCAAGGCCGGCATCGAGGTGGGAGCCCAGAAGGCCTGGGAGCTTTGTGAGAAATACAAGCTGCCGAGAATGATTTATGTATCCAATATGGATGTGGATAATGCCTCTTTCCGCCAGGTGGTGGAGGATATGACGAATGCCTACGGCAAGAAGATGGCCCCCTTTAACCTGCCGATCCGTGAAAGCGAAAAATTTGTGGGCTATGTCAACGTGATTGCAGAGACCGGAAACCGCTGGCAGGGCAAGGAAGTGGTACCCTGCGAGATCCCGGAGTACAATAAGGCAAATCTGCAGATCTGCCGGGATACCCTGATGGAAGCAGTGGCAGAGACCAGTGAGGAGATGATGGACCGCTATTTTGGCGGAGAGACCTTCTCGGAGGCGGAGATCAGGGCGGCGCTGCGGACCAATGTGTGTGACTGCAGTATCGTGCCCATGACCATGGGGTCCAATGTCCTGTGCCAGGGCGTTTACACGCTGCTGGACGATATTGTGAAGTATTTCCCCAGCCCCGAAAACCGCAAGGTGGCAGGCATCAATATGAAGACCAACGAGATCTACAACGCGGATTATGATTTCTCCAAGGCAAAATCCGCTTATATCTGGAAGACCGTGGTGGATCCCTTCATCGGCAAGTATTCCCTGATTAAGGTGAATTCCGGCGTGCTGAAGACGGATGACCTCATCTACAACGTGGACAGGGAGATCGAGGAGAAGATCGGAAAGCTTTATGTGCTTCAGGGCAACAAGCCCATTGAGGTGCCTGAGCTCCATGCGGGGGACATCGGTGCCCTGGCAAAGCTGACAGCAGCCAGAACCGGCAACAGCCTTTCCACCAAGGCTACCACCATCAAATTCGGTAAGTTTGAGCTTTCCACGCCTTATACATACATGCGTTACAAGCCTAAGAACAAGGCGGATGTGGACAAAATATCCCAGGCCCTGCAGAAGATCGGTCATGAGGACCTTACCATGAAGACCGTCAATGATGCGGAAAACCGCCAGACGCTGCTTTACGGCATGGGAGACCAGCATCTTGAGATCATTGTCAGCAGACTGTTAAATGAATACAAGGTGGAGGTAGAGCTTTCCAGGCCCAAGGTAGCTTACCGGGAGACGATTAAGAAGCAGTCCGATGTAGAGTACAAGTATAAAAAGCAGACAGGCGGGCACGGCCAGTATGGTCATGTGAAGATGCGGTTCAGCCCTTCCGACGATCTGGAACAGCCTTATGTGTTTGAGCAGGAAGTGGTGGGCGGAGCAGTGCCCAAGAACTATTACCCGGCCGTGGAAAAGGGTCTGCAGGAATCCGTGCTGAAGGGCCCTCTGGCGGCATATCCTGTGGTAGGGGTAAAGGCAGTGCTGTATGACGGATCCTATCATCCGGTGGATTCTTCCGAGCAGGCATTTAAGATGGCTACCATCCAGGCCTTCAAGAAGGGCTTCATGGAGGCGCATCCCGTTCTGCTGGAGCCCATTGCCAGCCTGAAGGTGACGATTCCCGACGCTTATACCGGAGACGTGATGGGCGACCTGAACAAGAGGCGGGGGCGTGTATTGGGGATGAATCCCTTACCCGGCGGCAAGCAGACCGTAGAGGCGGAGATTCCCGTGAGCTGCCTGTACGGCTACTGCACGGATCTTCGTTCCATGACCGGAGGACGCGGAGAATACGCTTATGAGTTTATCCGTTACGAGCAGGCACCTTCAGACGTACAGGAGAAGGAAGTGGCTGCAAGGGCAGCCAAGGTGGCGGAGAACAGCGGTGAGGAGTAAAAGGTGAAAACCAGCGTTCTTCCAATGAAATACGAAATCTCTTGACAGAATCCGGGAAACAGGATAAAATAAGCGGTATCTTAAGAATGTGAAGGCGTTGATGAGGAATAGTAAGGATTTCGGACTTGCAGAGAGCCGCCGGGTGGTGTGAGGCGGCAGGAAGATTTCCCCAACTGGCCTCGGAGCTCCTTTCCGGAAGCGTGCAGACCCGCGTGTGTAGGGAAAGGCGGCAGATACCGTTATCCATCCCAAAGTGCATTTGTGAAAAGCGAAATGATTTTCCGAGACTTCAAGAGGGTGCAGGGCACATCTCTTCGGGGTGTTTCGCCTGAGCATATGAAGTAGAGTGGTACCACGGAACAAGGCCCTTTCGTCTCTATACGGACGAGAGGGCTTTTTATATGGGCAGGGGTGTGTCAGGAAGCGGCTTTGCTGCACGCACCCCGCGGGCACCGCAATGTCAGAAAAGGAGGACAAAAACATGGCAGTACCTTATAATCACCATGAGGTGGAGCAAAAATGGCAGAAGGTCTGGGATGACGAGAAGGCATTCCAGACCTCGGATGATTATTCCAGGCCCAAGTATTACGCTTTGGTGGAATTCCCTTACCCTTCCGGGCAGGGTCTTCACGTGGGCCATCCCAGGCCCTATACCGCGCTGGACATTGTGGCCAGAAAGCGGAGGATGCAGGGGTATAATGTGCTGTATCCCATGGGCTGGGACGCTTTCGGCCTTCCCACGGAGAATTATGCCATCAAAAATCATATTCATCCGAAGATAGTGACGAAGAACAATGTGGAGCGCTTCAAGGGCCAGCTCCATGCCCTGGGCTATTCCTTTGACTGGGACCGGGAGATCAACACCACGGATACGGATTATTATAAGTGGACCCAGTGGATCTTCTTAAAGCTTTTTAAGGCAGGGCTTGCCTATAAGTCGGAAATGCCCATCAACTGGTGTACCTCCTGCAAGGTGGGCCTGGCCAATGAAGAGGTGGTGAACGGAGTCTGTGAACGCTGCGGCGCCGAGGTGGTCCGTAAGGTAAAGAGCCAGTGGATGCTGAAAATTACGGAATACGCCGATCAGCTGATCCAGGGCCTTGACACGGTGGATTACATTGAACGGGTCAAGGTCTCCCAGAGGAACTGGATCGGTAAATCTACCGGTGCAGAAGTGGATTTCGCCATCACCGGTAAGGAAGATAAGCTTCGGATTTATACCACCAGGCCGGATACCCTGTTTGGCGCTACCTACATGGTGGTGTCGCCGGAGCATCCTCTGATTGAAAAATATAAAGCAGAAATCGGCAATTATGACGAGCTTGCCGCATATAGGGAACAGGCGGCAAGGAAGTCTGATTTTGAGAGGACAGAGCTTGCAAAGGACAAAACAGGTGTGCAGATCGACGGACTTACCGCCACCAATCCCGTGAACGGGAAGGAAATCCCCATCTGGATTTCCGACTACGTGCTGATGACCTACGGGACGGGAGCAATTATGGCGGTTCCTGCCCATGACGAGAGGGACTGGGAGTTTGCAAAGAAATTCGGCCTGCCCATTATCGAGGTGGTTGCCGGCAGTCCCGTCAGTGTGCAGGAGCAGGTCTTCACGGACGTTGCCACGGGAACCCTGGTAAATTCCGACTTTTTAAACGGCCTGTCCGTGGCGGATGCCAAGGAGAAGATCATTGCGTTCCTGGAGGAAAAAGGGATCGGCCAGAGTAAGACCAATTTCAAGCTGCGGGACTGGGTCTTCTCCAGACAGCGGTACTGGGGGGAACCCATACCTGTTGTGCAGTGTGAAAAGTGCGGTTTTGTGCCGCTGGATGAGAGTGAGCTGCCGCTGCAGCTGCCGGAGGTGGAATCCTATGAACCCACCGACAACGGGGAATCGCCCCTGGCGGCCATGACGGACTGGGTAAATACTACCTGTCCTCATTGCGGGGGCCCTGCAAAACGGGAAACCGATACCATGCCGCAGTGGGCAGGCTCTTCCTGGTATTTCCTGCGCTATACGGATCCCCATAATAAAGAAGCGCTGGCCAGTAAGGAAGCATTGGAATACTGGATGCCGGTAGACTGGTACAACGGCGGTATGGAGCATACCACCCTGCATCTGCTTTACTCCCGCTTCTGGCACAGATTTCTCTATGACCAGGGGGTGGTGCCCTGCGCCGAGCCCTACAGCAAGCGAACCAGCCATGGCATGATTTTAGGCTCCAACGGGGAGAAAATGTCCAAGTCCAGAGGGAACGTGGTCAATCCGGACGATATTGTGCGGGAATACGGTGCAGACACCCTGCGCACCTATGAGATGTTCATCGGCGCTTTTGACCTGAGCGCGGCCTGGAGCGAAGACGGCGTCAAGGGCTGCCGCAGATTTTTGGAGAGGGTCTGGAAGCTGCAGGATATGCTGACGGAGGAGGAAGGATACAGCGGGGATCTGGAGACAAAGATGCACCAGACCGTTAAGAAGGTGTCCGGCGATTATGAGAATTTAAAGTACAATACTGCCATAGCCGCCATGATGGCGCTGATTAATGAATTTTATAAAAAGAATGCCGTCACCAGGGGAGAGTACAGGACGCTGCTGATCCTGCTCAACCCCGTAGCGCCCCATATCACCGAAGAGCTTTGGCAGACCGCCGGCTTTGACGGCAGAGTCTATCAGGCGTCCTGGCCGGAATACGATGAGGCAAAGACCGTGGAAGCGGAGGTGGAGATTGCCGTCCAGGTCAACGGGAAGGTGCGTGCCACGATATTAGTGCCCAAGGATCTGGAAAAAGATGCCGTAATCTGCGCCGCAAAGGAAGCGCTGGGGGATAAGCTTACCGGTAATATTGTCAAGGAAATTTATGTGCCGGGCCGAATTGTGAATATCGTTGTAAAAGCCTGAAAAGAAGGAAGAACGGTTCGGGAGTCAGAGGTGTTCCGGCTCCCGAACCGCCTGCAGGCCCTGCAGGAAACCGTGCCTGCAGGCGTGTGTATTGCGGTTATTGCTTTGCTTTCTCCAGTATCTTATCGATCTGCTTCAGCTCATCCGCGGAGCTGTGTTTTCTGATGGCCGCGATGGCGGCGCTCATTTCCTGTGGGGTAAAGGTCAGGTTTTCCTGCTTTGCCTTTTTCATCATGGGCATCATGAAAGCCATCATTTCTTTCTGGCTTTTCCCGTGCCCTTCCTGGAACATCTGCCCCAGAAATTCCAGCTTCCTTGCAGGAATATCCTTTACCAGGGGATCCGACATCCAGGCGGGTTTTGCATCCATATACGCGATTCCTCCTTTCCGCTAGCTGTTGACTTAAAAGAATCTTATGTCTGGAGTATGGAGGAGAGGTCCATGCCGGACATTCCTGCCATACCGGATAAAATATCCATAGGATTATCCGTGCCGTCTCCGAATCCTTCGGGGAACATATCCTTCATCATTTCCGCCATTTCCATGATTTCTTTCATTTTTCCCATGCTTTGCAGCATGTTTTTCATGCCCTCGATGCGGGAGTGTTCGGCGGGACTGCTGTAAGGGAGCAATTCGTCCAGCAGCTCGATGGTATCGGAATTGTCGCCGGAGAAGAAGTCTGCGGAAAGGTGCCTGCCGTCCCCGAGACGTGCCCGGGGGCTGCCGAGGAGGGATGCAGTGTACTGAAGCTCGAGAAACTTGATATAGACCGCAAACATACCCTGCTGTGAAGGAGGAATCCAGGCCATCAGTACTTTCAGCATTTGAATTTTGTTGGTGGTAAAGCGTGAATCAAATGCCGTGACCGGGCTTGTTCCCTTTTCCTCCATTGTTCCTACCGCCTTTCCGGAAGTCTGCTTTACTTCTATCCTATGTAATCTTAAGTGTGCTTAGTACATGAAAAGCAGGCTCCCGAAGGAGCCTGCTTTTCGGGACTCAGGCGGCCTGACAACCGAAGTGGGCCTGACGGCCGAAAGCAGCCGTCATAGCATCAGGCGGCCTGTGGCCGCCGGCAGACTAGCAGCCGCATCCGCAGCCATTGTTGCATCCGCAGCCGTTGCCGTTGCCGCAGAAGCAGGAGAGCAGCAGGATCCAGATGATCCACTCACAGCATCCGCCGTTGCCGCCAAACAGGCTGCCGCCGCAGCCATTGTTGCATCCGCAGCCGTTGTTGCCGAACAGTCCGCCGCCGTTGCCGCAGAAGAGCAGGAGCAGGATGATCCAGATACAGCTGTTGCCTCCAAACCCGTTGTTATTCTGTGCGCACCCGCAGGAATCGTTGCATCCGCAGTTGGTAGCAGTCAAATCGCTCATTGCTATTGCCTCCAAAGTTTTTTTATGCTTTATTGTATGCGCCCCGGCCTGTCAATGTTTCCAGAAAAACTGACTTGCATTAATTTCTATATGTAGTACAATAGGAGGCAGAGAAATCATACATAAAGGGATTGCTATGACACAGAAAGATTATACGGTGGAGGGCAGGCAGTTTCGGACCGGAACCGATTATGCCCGGGCACTGCGTGATAAAAGGACGATAGACGAGCTGCGGAGCAAGACCAATATGGGAAATCCCGCGGCCCTGGAAAAACTGAAAAGCGAGCTGGAAGAAGGCCGGTATCCGTTTTACACCCTGCTGGGGGAGGATTTTAAGGAGGAAGTGGAAGAAGCCCTGCGGCGCCTGGAGCGCCCGTCCAAAAAGGGAAAACATGGTAAAAAAGGCGGGAAGGCCGGGCCGGTGAAACCGGAAGGCTCCCGGAACAGCGGGAAAGCGGCTGCCCGCCGAAAGGAGGACAGCAGGCCGGGCCGGGGAGCATCCGGGAGGACGCCCGGTTCGGCCAAACTGGACGCCATCGTGCAGGAGGAGCTGAAGCGGCAGGAAAAGCGCAGGAAGCTTACCATCCTGGCCTGCAGCATCGTGGCAGCAGGGTGTCTGGGCTATTTCGGTGTGTATTCCTGGCAGAATTACAGGACGGGCAGTAATTATGAAAAGCTCAGTGACATGAAGGGCAGCAAGCCTGTGGTAGAGAATGTGGCACCGGCAAAGCCTTTGTATACGTTGGACAAAGAGCAGGAAGAAAAGGAAGTATTGGATGAATATAAGAATTTATTAATTAAGTATAAAAAGCTAATCGGATGGCTGACTTTTGACGATAAAACTATAGGCGGAGAATCGGGTTTTCCCGTGATGCAGACGGTTGACAACGAATACTACCTCAGGCATAATATGGACCAGGAGAGTGACAAAAACGGCACGATCTTTATGGATAAGGACTGTGATGTCTTAAAGCCCAGCACAAATTTTATTGTTTACGGGCACCATATGAAGAGCGGTAAAATGTTCGGAAAGCTGGATCTGTATGAGGATCAGGAGTATTGTGAGAAGCATCCGTATATCAAATTCGATACGATTTATGAAAAAGGTACTTTTGAAGTAATGTACGTTTTCCGTTCCAGGGTGTATAATGAAGAGGAGATTGTTTTTAAGTACTATCAGTTTATTGACGCGAACACGGAACAGGAGTTTAATTCTTATATGGAAGAAATGGCTTCCATGTCCCTGTATGACACGGGGGTGACGGCACAGTACGGTGACCAGCTGCTGACGCTTTCCACCTGTGACTATCAGGAGAAGAACGGACGGTTCGTAGTTGTGGCAAAGAAGATAAAGGAGTAAGGGCAATGGCTGACGTAGTAAAGAATGCAAAGAAGAAGTCCAGAAGGAGATTGAAAAGATCGGTCCGCAAGACGCTGGGGTCTTTGTTTTTAGTTTCGGCACTGGTGGTGGCGGCGATTCCTACAGAAGGACTGGGAAGGGAAGTACAGGCGTATACCTCTTCGGCCCAGGATACATCCTATCAGTCCAATCTGACCTGGGATGATTTGACAAGTAAAGGCGCAACGTCCAAGATTCCCCTTGTGCCGGCGGGCTACGAAGACATCTACAGTGACGAGAACGGCGTTTTCTATTTTGCGTGGTACAATAACGAGGCAATTATTTTAGGCTATACGGGGAAGGAACTGGCAGGGGGGGCCCTGACGATTCCGGATACGGTGAACGCGTTTGCGCAGATGTCCGCAAACGCGGGGCAGACTACCGGATATGTGGCGATCAGCAGAAACCGTGAGGTACTGTACTACATGTCTTCACCGTACGACATCAGGAAGGAAGTCATAACGGTGCAGGAAAAAGGCCCTGACGGGAAACCGGTCATGGTAGACGGGAAACCGGTCATGGTCGATAAGGAAGTGTTTAAGGAGTTCCGGCTTCCCGCCTTTGACTTTTGCTCCAGAGAGAATGAGGCCTGGAAAGCGGAAGAGGTGACTGCGGCATATCTGGCAGAAAAGTTTTTTTACAGGGTGCCGGATCCCGGAGCCGGAAACTATGTTACGGAGGATATGCTGTATACCGTCGATAATGACGGCGATAAGATTCTGCGGGCCAATTATGAGGCGATCATTTCCAGCATCGGCATTTTCCAGGGGAATGACGGCAATTTTTATAAGAAGAGCGGCTCGGAGACAAGTCACCAGTGGATCTGCAACCAGCCGGTAAGATACATAGGAAATCAGTATCTGGTGGATAAGGTGAATACTTCAACGCCTTCCGCTGACGTGCAGGTAGTACAGACCAAAGAGGTGGCAACCGACGGCAGCGGCAATGCGTTTGTAAATGAGGATCCCCTGCAGGGTGTATTCAATAATAAGGGCAATATTACTACCCTGACGGTGGGAAACAGGCTGGTAGGGATAGGAAATTATGCTTTCAACAACTGTGGAGGCCTGACGTCTATTAAGCTGGGGAACGGTCTGGAGGAAATCGGGCATGACGCTTTTGCTTACTGTGATACGCTGTACCTGGTAGATATTCCTTATAACTGTAATCTGACCCATATTTATGATTGCGCCTTTGCCTATTCGGGACTGAATACCTTTGCCCTGCCCCAGCCTGTGCAGTATATCTGTGATTCCGCTTTCGAGGGCTGTACAAAGCTGGTGGAAATCAATCTGGCTAATATAGACCTGGAGTATACCAAGCAGCAGACATTCAAAAATGAGACCACAGGGCTGGAGGATGCGTCCGAGCCCCGCCTGGCCCAGATGGGATGTTCCGTATTCAAGGGCTGCAGTTCCCTGAAGGAAGTGACGTTCCCCACAAAGATGTCTAAGCCCGTCCATCTGGACAATTTCCAGGGGTGCAGCCAGCTGGCCCGCATTACGATGCTGGGTACCGGAGCAGGGTTTTCGGGGCATGGAACCCCGGGTACAGACCCCAGTTATTCCGTAGATGACTTTAATGCGGAGGGAAATGTATCGCCGGATATATATTTTGAGTCGTATGGATCCTCCCAGACCCATACCTTTACGCAGGAAAATGCGCTTGCCTTTAAGTATCTGGACGATAAGCAGCAGTATGAGAAGATTATTATCAAAAACGGGCAGAAGCTTACTTACCAGGTGGATAATGCAAATAATCTGATTTATTTCGGTATGACCGGACCGGTGGACGAGGTGGAGATCCCTGCCCAGATCGGACCGAAGAGTATCGCTGCACTGGGGGAGAGAAGCTTTGCGGATACCTGTTATCTGAATAAGATTATCATTCCCGCCACGGTAAGCAGTATAGGGGCGGAGGCCTTTAAGGGCTGCCATAATTTAAGGCATGTGATTTTTAACGATGCCAGCGCGATAACGTCTATTGGTACGGAGGCTTTCCGTACCCAGGTGATGTGCGTGGAGCATCATGGCGATGGGGGTATTTCGAATAAGCCTGCCCCTTCCCTGACGTTCACGGGTACCATTGCCACGGACGGCGGGGCCGGAAATATTACCGCGCCCTTTGCCTATGCAATGAATATGAACGGAGAAGGCGCTGACAACAAAATCAGCAACGACAGCCAGTCGCCTACCTATATTACTTATTACAGCGGCTGGCCTTCCCTGCTGGAGGTGACCTATAACAGGGAGACAGGCAAGAGCCAGCTGGAAGACTATCCCAGCATAGCGGATCTGCAGAACAAGTATACCGTGTCTTCCTATCCTTTCATGAACAATGATTATGTGGAAGCCGTTACTACGGCGCTGAAGGTTTATTATGGCGGCAGCGGCGGGGATCCTTCGGAAGAGGTAACCGGTTATGCGGAGGCTCTTTATAACGCAGTGCAGAATATTGTCCTGCCCCGGGGAGTGGAAAGTATCAAGCCGGAGCTGTTTGTAAATAAGGAGAAGGCGGATTCCGCCGCACATCCCGATAAGCTGAAGACTATTACGGCATTTGGATTGACGGAAGTAGGGGACGGGGCCTTTAAGGGTTTCCAGACTCTGAGCAGCGTAAACCTGGCAGACAGCACCACTCAGGTAGGCTCTTATGCGTTTGACGATTGTAAAAAGCTGACATCGGCTACCCTGCCCATGACCCTGAGAAATATCGGAATGCGTCCTTTCAAGGGATGTGAGAGCCTGACAAACGTCAGCTTTTCCGGCAATCCCAGATTTGTCATCTCCGACGATATTATCTATGAGACGGTAGAAGGGGACAACAGTAAGAGAATCGCGGTAGTGGAGTGCCTGGAAAAGAGGACGAGGTCCGTGACCAAGACGGAGCTTGCGGGAATTCAGAGCTTATACCGGGAGGCATTCATGGGTTCCAAGATCCTGAATGTGGATTTGAGTTCCTCATATATTACCAGTGTACCGGAATTTGCCTTTGCCTACACTCCCGAACTGTCCTCTGTGACCCTGCCAAGCACGGTGGATGATGTAAGGGCAAATGCTTTTAAGAACAGCGGCCTGGCGGAATTGACGGTTCCGGGGGCAAATACTCAGTTTGACGATCTGGCTTTGGGCGACGATATATATGACGGCGTTTCGCCGGATGCGGATAAGTTCTGGCAGACAACCCATGCGTATAAATCGGAGCAGGAGGCTGTTGCTGCCGGCGTGGGAGTCTGGACCCAGGAGGATACTTACGGAAAGCCTCATATACAGGGCAGCAAATCCGATGCCGTGAATACGGACTCGCTGGTAATATACTGCGAGAAGGACAGCTGGGCAGACAAATTTGCGGACAGAAAAGGTATCGAGACCTCGAATGATTACGATAAGACCTATGTGGTTAATTTCTTTGATGAGGACGGCGTGACAAAGCTGACCGAGACACAGACCGTGCGCAGGAACGAAGCGGCGGCGGCTCCGGATATGACGGGGAAGACCAACGCCAGCGGGCAGGTGTTTGTCAAGTGGGTTTCCGTGCCTGCAGCCGATCCGGACTGCATTGTGGCGGATACGAATTTCAGCGCTAATTACGGGGATCCCACGGTAGAGTATTGTACCATTACCTTCTGGCAGGATTTTATGCGCGGGGAGGCCTTCGGCACCGCGCAGGTGAAAAAGGGTACTACAAAGGAGGAGCTGGAGGCATCGGGGCAGATTCCCAAGGAAAAGGCGGAAGCGTATGCTGCCTCTATCCACAGGAAGTTTGTGGGGTGGGTAGGCATGCCCGATGTGATCAACGAGGATGCCAATCCCTACGGGCAGTATGATACCCTTATGTGGACGGTGAATTATGTGGATAAGGACGAACCGGAGAAGATACTTTACACCCAGCAGGTGCCTGACGGAGGGGACGCCCCTGACCTGCCGGCGGTAAAGGAAGGGTGTGATTTTAACGGCTGGCTGGACCCCCTGACGAATATCACCAAGGACACGACGATCCGGGGCCTGTTTTTGAAGAGCTCCCTGACGGTAAGGCATAAGGTAACCTTCTATGACTATGACGGTAAGAAGTATAAGGAACAGCAGGTGCCTGACGGGGAGGATGCCGTGGAACCTGCCCCTCCCACAAGGGAGGGCTACACCTTCACAGGCTGGGTGCCGGCGGAAAAGCTGCTTAAGGTTACCGCGGATGTGGATGTAACGGCTACCTACGAAAAGGCATCCAACAACGGCGGCAACGGAACCACCAGCGGCAACGGTTCGAATAACAACAATAACAATAATAATAACGGTAATAATGGCAATAACGGCAATAACGGTACTACCAGCGGCAACGGAACCACCAGCGGTAACGGGACCACCAGCGGCAACGGTACTACCAGCGGCAACGGCGCCATGTATATCCTGACCGTGCAGAACGGTTCCGGTTCCGGAAGTTATCCGGCAGGATCCCAGCCGGTGATTATTGCCAATGACCCGGCGGCGGGGTATGAGTTCAGCCATTGGACGATTGCACCCACTACCACCAAGATTGCCAGCACGGTTCTGTCTGCATCGATCATTACCATGCCGGCATCCAACGTGACGGTAACGGCAAATTATAAGGTAAAGAGCGGCGGCAGCTCGGGTACGGGCGGCAGTTCGTCTGCCAACGGCAACAAGCGGCCCAACAATACGGGGTCGGTGACCAACGGCGGGACTACGGTGGTAATTGATAAAAACGGCCTGTCCAATACGGGAGTAGTATCGGCGGTGGTGAACGGTTCCTCCGATAACTTTACGATTAAGATTACCGAGAGCGCAGAGGCCACGGAGGCCGTGCTGAGGGCGCTGGTTGAGGAATACGGAAATGATCTGAGCAATATTAAGTATTTCCCCATGGATATATCCCTTTATGATTCCACGGGAAATACGAAGATCACGGATACCACGGGCCTCAGGATCAGCATTACCCTGCCGCTGCCGGATTCCCTGATTCCTTATGCGGGGAATAACAAGGTCGCGGGCGTGGTAAACGGCAGGCTGGATAAGCTCACACCCAGGTTTACCACCATCGACGGTGTGTCCTGTGTGACCTTTACGGCGGAGCATTTCTCGCCTTATGTGATCTATGTGGATACCTCCAGGCTGTCGGACGGAACAGTGGCTGACGATACGCCGAAGACGGGAGACGGAATACATCCCAAGTGGTTCCTGGCTATCGGCCTGGCATGCCTGTCCTTCGTGATGTTCATGAAGAAGGACACAAAAAAGAAGGAAAAGGTTAAGGCTCGCGCCTGAAATAAACGTATAAAAAGGAAGACATATGAGAAAGAAAAGATCCTTTGGCGTCCTGCTCATTGTAGTGGCCCTGATCATTATGGCACTTCCCGTTTCGGAGGCAGATGCGGCGTCGTCTGCTTCCGCTTTTGTCATAGAGGGAGGCACATTATTGCGGTACCGCGGCACGGAGAAAAACGTGTCTGTTCCCGATACCGTAGAAGTCATCGGGGCCAGTGCCTTTGAGGACAAGACGGAGGTGGAGCAGGTGGTGCTGCCGGACTCCGTGGTGAGAATCGAAGCTTATGCCTTTTGGGGCTGTGACAATCTGCACACGATCGTGCCGGGGAAGGGGCTGACCGACATCGGTGATTATGCCTTTGCAGGATGCGGCGGGCTGAAGCAGATGACGGTTCCGGAGAATGTAACGGCTATCGGTGTGCAGGCTTTTGGCGACTGTGTGAATATGACGGACATCTATATTCCGTCTCAGACCAGGTCTATTCATGAGAGTGCCTTTGACGGGTGTGCCAGGCTTGTGATTCACTGTGAGGCGGGTACGCCGGCGGACATATATGCCCAGGCGTTTTACGAGAGGCAGAAGGAAATGGCGGAGTATGAGGATGTGCCCAATTACCAGCCCGGGGAGAATACTTCCGGCAGCGGAACGGACACTCCCGCACCGGAGCAGACACCGGAGCCCACACCCGCGCCGGATCCTGAGCCCACATCCACACCGGAACCCGTGCCTTCCCCCACGCCCGGGCCTGCACAGGAGATCGGCAGCACTAATGTGGTGGGGAATCAGGCAGTGGTGTTTATCAATGCCGGTTCCATGAATGTCCTGGAGCCTACGCCTGTGCCGGAAGAGGTTCCGCAGGAATCTTTGCCCTCCGTACTGACGGATGTGGCGGAGCTGATGGGGAACCTGCTGGCGGTGGGGCCGGTGTCCGGCATCCCCAAGTATACGGTGGTGGATGGGCGGATCGTGGCGGACCAGGCTTTTTACAGAAACGATTCTTTGGAGGAGGTCTCCCTGAAGGAGGGGATTACGGAGATCGGCCAGTTTTCCTATGCCAGAAGCAGCTTAAAGGAGATCCGGATTCCCGAGGGTGTGACGGATATTTGCTATGGGGCCTTTTATCACTGTGATGATCTGGAGAAGGTGACCCTGCCTGATACCGTGATGAACGTGGAGCCCAAGGCCTTTGAGTATACGGCCATGCTGGAGAATTTTAAGAATGACGGTACGGGTTTTCTGGTAAACGGCGGCGTCCTGCTTGCATATAACGGCAGTGACAGCCAGGTCTTTGTACCCGGCGGAATTCGGGTCATTGCCGCCGAGGTCTTTGCGGGCCATACGGAGATAGAGAGTGTCAGGCTGCCCGATACTGTCCTGGTAGTGGGAGAAGCGGCTTTTGAGGGATGTACAGGGCTGCGCCAGGTGAATCTGGGGGCAGGCGTGGAGCAGATCAGGGACAGGGTCTTTGCGGGCTGCAGCAGCCTGGAGACCGTAAAGGTGCCTGCGTCCCTGCAGACGGAGGGAGTCTTCAGCTTTGGGGATGCTGAGGTGATCTACAACGGAAGCCGCCCGGAGAAGACCTATGATGTGTCGGCTACCAGGCTTTCCAATGAGCAGTACCGGGATGTGGACCGGGAGCAGTCCGGACCCGGGGTAACCGTGGTGGGAGCAAGCCCTTCTACGGCACGGCTGGAAGGAGCGGCCAGAAGCTATATCTTAAGCGTGGAGCAGGCGGCGGATTCCACGGAGATGGAGGCCGCCTGGAGGCGGGCTATGAACAGCGGGCTGCCGGAGAATATGACGGTGTATGACCTGCAGCTGACGGATAACAGCGGGATACCGTTGACCAAGCTGGGGCACAGCGGGCTGAATGTAGTGCTTCCCCTCCCGGAAGCTCTTTGGGGACAGGAGCTGAAGATGGTGACTACGGACCGCAACGGGCAGCTGGAAGTATTGGGCGTGGAGAGAGTGATGCTGGAGGGGACGGAGTGTTTTCGGTTCCGTACCACGCATTTGTCCCTGTTTGCGGTTTACGGGGCAGGCCCGTCGGATACGGAAATCAGGGAGGTGAATGTCTACAGGAGCAGTATGGGTGCCGAGCCCGGCAGCACGGAAGAGGGCGTTAGCCCTGCTGCCCTTGCGAAATATCTGATGGGGGCGGCGGTGCTGGTTCTGGGATTTGTATTGTCCCTGAAGGGCGTGAGACGCGGGGTAAGACGGATAAAATAACCTGAGACGTGAGATGAAAGGGATCTGATGATAGTTATGGAAATTATCAGATCCCTTTTTTGCATCCAGAGTCCTCTGCCCCATGAACGTTGAAGGATTCCGGGCATAGAATATCAGTAAATGATATGCCGGGGCGTTCTGTGATATGCAGCGGGTGAGGAAACAAATTGATTTTTTCCCGGGAAACGGGTTGGAGGAAGGAGAGGGGGTTACGGTAGCCGTGCTGGATTCCGGAGTGGGCAGGCATCCGGATCTGGCAGGGAAAATACGGGGATTCCGGGACTTTGTGGGAGGCAGGGAGCTGCCATATGATGACAACGGCCACGGCACCCATGTGTGCGGCATCCTTTGCGGCAGCGGCGCCCTTTCCGGCGGAAAATACCGGGGAATGGCGCCGGGGGCCGGGCTCGTCGTCGGGAAGGTACTGGATAAAAACGGGGACGGGTCTACGGAGGCCATGCTGTCCGGGCTGGACTGGATTCTGGAGGTACGTGAGAGATACCGGATCCGTGTCCTGAATATTTCCGTGGGGATCGGGGAGCTGCAGGAGAAGACAAAGGAGCAGGCGCTTCGGGATAAGGTGGAGCAGGTATGGGACAGCGGGATACTGGTGGTCTGTGCGGCGGGAAACAAGGGTCCGGGGGACGGAAGCATTTCCGCGGTGGGCGGCAGCGGCAAGGTGGTTACGGTAGGCTGCTATGACGGGGATTACCGGAGGGATGACCCGGGACGCTGTGCGGCTTATTCCGGCAGGGGGGAGAGGAACGGCAGTCCCAGGAAGCCGGATATTGTGGCGCCGGGGACGGATATTATGTCCTGTAACGTGAATTATCATAAAAGGAATCCGTATATCCCCAAATGCGGAACTTCCATGGCGACACCCGTTGTATCCGGGGCGGCGGCGCTGGCATTTTGGCGTAATCCGTGGATGTCCCATGAGGAATGCAGGCAGCGGCTGCTGTTCACGGCAACGGACCTGCATCTGCCCTGGAACCAGCAGGGCTGGGGACTGGTGAACGTAAGGCGGCTGCTGAGCTGAAGATCCTGCCGTCCCGGAACCTTCTGCCGTCCCGGTACCGGGGAAGATCTGCGGCAGGCTTTGGAGGACGCGGCGTATCGTAAGCCGTTGTTTGGGGAGTGCAGCATTCTGCAGAGGGCGCTGCAGGCGAAAACATAAAAGGAGTTGACAGCTTTCGTATAATTGTATACAATCATACAAGACACAGCGGGAGCGTGGTAATGCTTTCAGGCATCTTTATCTGCTTTCCGCGGAAAGGTGAGGTGCAGACAATGAGAGATACTTCCACATTTCAGAACCGTCCCATCACAATGAACCAGAAAAATAATCTTCTGGAAATAGAAGAGCATATGTATATTTTGGACGACGTGGAGAAGCCCAATGTGTTCCGAAATATGTTCCCCTATTCGGAAATACCGAAAATCCCTTTTAATGACAGAATCGTGCCCCACAATATGCCGAAAAATATCTGGATCACGGATACCACTTTCCGTGATGGACAGCAGTCAAGAGCGCCTTATTCCACGGAGCAGATTGTCACGGTTTTTGATTATCTACATAAGCTGGGCGGTCCCCGGGGTATGATCCGTGCCAGCGAATTCTTCTTATACAGCAAGAAGGACAGGGATGCCGTCTATAAGTGTATGGAAAGAGGGTATGAATTCCCGGAGGTTACCAGCTGGATCCGTGCCAGCAAGGAGGATTTTAAGCTGGTGAAGCAGATCGGCATGAAGGAGACGGGAATCCTTGTCAGCTGTTCCGATTATCATATTTTCCTGAAGCTGAAAATGACCAGGCGGCAGGCCATGGACCACTATCTGAGTGTTATTAAGGAATGCCTGGAAGAGGGGATCAGTCCCCGCTGCCACCTGGAGGACATTACCAGGGCTGATATTTACGGGTATGTGGTTCCTTTCTGTCTGGAGCTGATGAAGCTGATGGAGGAGTATGGGATTCCGATCAAGATCAGGGCCTGCGATACCATGGGCTATGGGGTGAATTATCCGGGCGCCGTGATTCCCCGCAGTGTCCAGGGCATTATTTATGCCATTCATACCCATGCGGGAGTGCCCCATGAGTTGATTGAGTGGCACGGGCATAACGATTTTTATAAGGCCGTGAGTAATTCCACCACCGCCTGGCTTTATGGCTGTTCCGGCGTCAATACGTCATTGTTTGGCATCGGGGAGAGGACGGGAAATACTCCCCTGGAGGCGATGGTGTTTGAATACGCCCAGCTGAAAGGAGATCTGAACGGCATGGATACCACGGTGATTACCGAGCTGGCGGAATATTATGAGCGGGAGATCGGTTATCAGATCCCCCCCAGGACACCCTTTGTGGGGAAGAATTTCAATGTGACCAGGGCAGGCATTCATGCGGACGGGTTATTGAAAAACGAAGAAATCTACAATATATTTGATACGGAAAAATTCTTAAAGAGGCCTGTGCTCTGCGCTGTATCCAATACCTCGGGACTGGCGGGCATCGCACACTGGATCAATACTTACTATCAGCTGCGGGGAGACTGCCAGGTACAGAAGAATTCCGAGCTTGTGGCGGAAATCAAGAAGTGGGTGGATCAGGAATATGCAGACGGGCGTGTGACGGTCATGACCGACGAGGAGATCGTGGCGTGTGTCAACCGTGTCTGTCTGGAAAAGGGCATAACAATCGAAAATGCTTGATGAGGACGGAGAGGAAATGGGCAGTTATGATGTGAAGCAGGAGGTCACGGACAAGTACTCCCTGCGGGGACGGGTTTTTGACAAGCTGAGGGAGGATATTCTCAGCGGGAAATACGAGGAACGCGAGGAGCTGAAGGAGGTGGCAATCGGAGAGGAGCTTGGAGTCAGCCGCACTCCGGTGAGGGAAGCCTTCAGACAGCTGGAGCTGGAGGGGCTGATTCAGATCATTCCCAATAAGGGAGCGTATGTCACCGGTATTACGGAGAAGGATGTCAAGGATATTTACATGATCCGCTCCCATTTGGAGGGGCTTTGCGCCCGCTGGGCCACGGAGCATATTACGAAGGAACAGATGGATGAGATGGAGGAGAACGTCTACCTTGGGGAATTCCATGCCGGGAAGGGACATCTGGAGCAGATGGCGGAGCTGGACAATCGGTTCCACGATATTCTGTACGAGGCCTGTGACAGCAAGATGCTGGAACATCAGTTAAAGGCCTTCCACCAGTATGTTCTGCGGGTGAGAAAAAAGACTCTGGCCAACGCCAACAGAGGGCCGAAGTCCAATGAAGAGCACAAGAAGATCATGGAGGCAATCAAGGCGGGAAATGCGGATCTGGCCGAACAGCTGGCCCACAGGCATATGATTAATGCCTATGAAAACATGGTGCAAAACGGATTACATGAGGCCTATGAGCCGGAGGCTTGAATAGGGCGTTTCATGTAAAGCAGGAAAAACGGAAAGGAAAGGGTGAAGGAATGGAAAAAATTAAGATGAGTACGCCGCTTGTGGAGATGGACGGGGATGAGATGACCAGGATTCTCTGGCAGATGATTAAGGAGGAGCTGTTACTGCCCTATATTGACCTGAATACGGAATACTATGATCTTGGCCTGGAAAACCGCAATGCCACCGACGATCAGGTGACGGTGGATTCCGCCCATGCCACCCTGAAATACGGCGTGGCAGTCAAGTGCGCCACTATCACGCCCAACGGCGCCCGCATGCAGGAATACCGGCTGAAGGAAATGTGGAAGAGCCCTAACGGCACAATCCGTGCGATTCTGGACGGAACGGTATTCCGGGCGCCCATACTGGTAAAGGGAATCGTGCCCTATGTGAAGAACTGGACAAAGCCCATTACCATTGCCCGCCATGCTTACGGTGACGTATATAAGAATACGGAAATCAGGGTACCGGGTCCGGGTAAGGCGGAGCTGGTATTTACCGGGGCTGACGGCACGGAAGTCCGGGAGACCATCCATGATTTTGACGGGGCGGGGATCCTGCAGGGGATACATAATACGGAAAAGTCCATTTCCAGCTTTGCCCGGGCGTGCTTTGGCTATGCCGTGGATACCAGGCAGGATTTATGGTTTTCCACGAAGGATACCATTTCCAAAAAGTACGACCATACCTTCAAGGATATTTTCCAGGAGATTTATGACAAGGAGTTCAGGCACAAGTTTGAAGAGCTGGGGATCGAGTATTTTTATACCTTAATTGATGATGCCGTGGCCAGGGTGATTCGTTCGGAGGGCGGATTTATCTGGGCCTGCAAGAATTATGACGGTGATGTAATGTCTGATATGGTGGCAACCGCTTATGGGGATCTCTCGATGATGACCTCCGTCCTGGTGTCCCCAAACGGCGTTTATGAGTACGAGGCGGCTCACGGTACGGTACAGCGTCATTATTACAAGTATTTGAAGGGGGAGGAGACCTCCACCAATGGCATTGCAACAATCTTTGCCTGGACCGGGGCGCTGAGGAAGCGGGGAGAGCTGGACGGCAACAGCGGGCTTCAGGCTTTCGCGGATAAGCTGGAAAGGGCCTGCATCCAGACGGTGGAGGACGGGAAAATGACCAAGAGCCTGTCGCTGATTTCTTCCTGTGAGAACCCCGTAATATTAAACAGCCTGGATTTTATCCGTGCCATCCGTGCCACCCTTGAGGGGCTTCTGTAGCAATATTGCACAATCCATTGACATTTTGATGCAACCTGATATGATAGGAATATGGAGAATGGGTAGCAATGGAAGAGAAAGAAATTTCACAGGCTGTCATCGGGCGGCTGCCCCGCTATTTCAGGTATCTGGAAGAGCTGAAGGACGGGGGTGTGGAGAGAATATCGTCCCAGGATCTGAGTGAGCTGATGAAGGTAACGGCATCCCAGATCCGACAGGACCTGAATAATTTCGGCGGGTTCGGCCAGCAGGGCTATGGTTATAATGTGGAATATCTCTATGACGAGATCGGCAAAATCCTGGGGCTGAACAGGAAGCATAATTTTATCATTGTGGGAGCAGGCAACCTGGGGCGCGCGCTGGGAAATTATCTGAATTTTGAGCGCCGGGGCTTTATTTTCAAGGGCATGTTTGACCGGAATCCGGAGTTTGTGGGTGAGCGGGTCAGAGGCGTCGAGGTGATGTCCATGGAGGAGCTGGATTCCTTTGTGAGGGAAAACGACATCGACATTGCCGTGCTGACGATCCCGAAGACCGGAGCCAGGGAAGTGGCAGAGCAGCTGGTGAAAAACGGTATCAGGGGCATCTGGAATTTTGCCCATGTGGACCTGAATGTTCCGGAAGGGATACAGGTGGAAAACGTCCACCTTTCCGACAGCCTGATGAAGCTGTCATATAATATTGACCGCTATGAGAAGGGGATCGATATGCGCGTTGAGGGCGAGAGAGAGGAATAGCTTATGAAAGAACAGTTTTCGGAGGCGCTTCATGGGAAAAAGATTCCGATCCTCACGCTGGATAATAAATGGTACCGACTTTTGGATGACGATGCCAGGAAAAGTGTGGCGGAGACCGAGAACCGGCTGAACGACCTGTTGAAAAGGCAGGGCAAGCTGAACACGGAGACCAAGGACATTAAGAAAATGAAAAAGAAGCTGATGGGCGAGATCGTGTCCATGGCAGATCAGGTGGAGCAGGGGAACACCGGGGTGGAAAAGGAGCTGGAGCAGCACAGAAAGCTGGTGGAGGAGTGTAATGAGCGCCTTGAGGAGTATCAGGATGAGCTGATGGACCTGCCCCGGGAGATTGACCGCGTTAATTTTGAACTGATGCTTGCTACCATGGATTGCTGTTACGCTGTCATGCAGGATAACACGGAAAAGATCGACGAGATCTCAAAGTGGGTGGAGGAAATCCGTGTGGAGCTGAAGAAACAGTTGGTCAGGAAGCAGATGATGGAGCAGCGAAACCATGCCATCTACTCTTATATGCACGATGTCTTTGGCGCTGAGGTGCTGGAGCTTTTTGACCTGACATATGATCCGGAGGAACAACATCCGAAGTAAAAGACTGCTGCGGGAGCGGCAGTCTTTTGGCTTGTGGAGGAGGCTTATGAAATATCTGGTGAATGCGGCGGAAATGCGCAGGGCTGACAAGTTTACAACGGAAGGGATCGGAATCCCGGCCATGATCCTTATGGAGCGGGCCGCCCTGGCGGCACAGGCGTCGATTGAAAAGTACTGCCGGAGGCTGGAAGGAGGCCCGGAACCGCAAGGAAGGTTCGGGAGTGAAGGGTGGTTCGGGAATGACGGACGGCCCGGGAGCAAAGGACGGCCCGGGAGTGAAAGGCGGACGGTGCTGGTGATGGCCGGCACCGGTAATAACGGCGGCGACGGGCTGGCGCTGGCAAGGCTGCTCTCCGGGGCGGACTTCCGCGTGGAGGTATGGATTGTCGGAGACGAGGCCCGGGCGTCAGAACTGTGGACGCGGCAGCGGGAAATTCTGGAACATTATCCGGTTATTTTTTGTACCAAACCGGAGAGAACTGAATATACTATCTTAGTCGATGCTCTTTTCGGCATCGGGCTGTCCAGGGATATTACCGGTGTCCGGCAGGAAGCCGTGGAGCTTTTTAACGGGCTGCAGGGATGGAAGATCGCCCTGGATATACCCAGCGGCGTGAACTCGGACACGGGCCGGATCATGGGCAGGAGCTGTGTGACGGCGGAGGAAACGGTGGCCTTCGCTTACTGCAAGCGGGGGGAGGTGCTATATCCCGGCTGCCTTGCGGCAGGGAAGGTCACAGTGGCGGACATTGGCATTCCGGAGGCGGCTTTCGGAGAGAAAATGCCGGATATGTACGCGTTGGACGAGGAGCCGGAAGCCTTGCTGCCAAAGCGCTGTCCCTGGGGAAACAAGGGAACCTTCGGCAAGGTACTGCTGGCAGCGGGAAGTCCGGGAATGGCGGGGGCGGCGGTGCTGGCGGCAAAAGCCGCCTATCGTGCGGGAGCAGGGATGGTAAGGGTCATTACTCCCGTGGAAAACAGAAGCGTAATACAGACGGCGGTGCCGGAGGCCCTGGTGGGAACCCGGGAAGAATTTGCATCGTATTTCGGCTGGGCGGATGTGATAGCCATCGGTCCCGGACTGGGAAAGGACCGCCAGGCAGGGAGTATGCTGGCACAGGCGCTGGCGGAGTCCTCCCTTCCCCTGCTGATCGACGGGGACGGGCTGAATCTGGCGGCAGAGAGCCTTAAGATACGAAGGATGCTGGCAGAGCAGGGCAGCACCGGGCGCAGCATTGTGCTGACGCCCCATGTGGGAGAGCTGGCCCGGCTTTTGGGCAGGACTGTCCCGGAAATCCAGGAAAGGCTCGCAGACTACGGCAGAGATCTGGCCATGGAGCTTCAGACTGTGGTGGCGGCAAAGGATGCCAGGACCTTTATCTGTAAGACGGGAGAGCCTGTCTGTGTAAACTTAAGCGGCAGCAGCGGGCTTGCCACCGCAGGCAGCGGCGATGTGCTGGCAGGCATTGTCTCGGGCCTGATGGCCCAGGGCATGGATGCCTGCCGGGCTGCCTGTGTGGGGGCTTATGTCCATGGCTGCATGGGAGACAAAGCGGCCCGGCAGCACGGGGAACACGGCTGCATGGCGGGGGATATTGTTTACGGGAATGAGAGGATAAGATGAGCAGGACAGAACAGACAAACATACCGGAATATTGCAGCAGGGGCTACCTTGAAGTGGATCTGGGGGCCATTGTCCGCAATGCGCGCATCCTGAAGAGCCGGCTGGCGCCGGAGACAAGGATTATGGGGGTCATCAAGACGGACGGTTACGGCCACGGCAGCGTGCCCATTGCCCGGGAACTGGAAAAGCTGGATTTTATGTGGGGCTTTGCCGTGGCAACGGCAGAGGAGGCTTATGAGCTGAGACAGGCGGGGATCAGGAAACCGATCCTGGCTTTGGGTTATACCTTCCCCTATTGCTATGAGCGGCTGGCAGAGGAAGAGATCCGGCCGGCGGTCTTCCGCAGGGACAGCCTGGAGCAGCTGGAGGAAGCGGCAGCAAGATCCGGGAAGACAATCAAGGTGCATATCAAGGTGGATACGGGGATGAACAGGATCGGTATCACACCGGATGAGGAAGGATTGAAGCTGATTGAGGACATAGGGCGGAGAAAGGGGATAGAGGCAGAAGGGATCTTTACACATTTTGCCAGGGCGGATGAGGCGGACAAAACCAGCACCGAGGAACAGCTGGATACCTTTCTTGGCTTCGTTTCCCGGGCAGAGAAAAGGCTGGGCTGTGCCGTTCCGCTGAAGCATTGCTCCAACAGTGCCAGTATCCTGGATATGCGCCGGGCGGATATGGACCTGGTGCGGGCGGGAATCGTCCTTTACGGGCTTTATCCCTCGGATGAGGTGGACAGGACGACGGCAGAGCTTGAGCCGGCATTGTCCCTGTACAGCCGTATTGTCTACATAAAGACCATCCACAGGGGCCAGTCCGTCAGCTATGGGGGAACCTTTACCGCCGGGCAGGATATGAGGGTGGCTACCGTTCCCCTGGGATACGGTGACGGATACCCCAGGAGCCTGTCGGGAAAAGGGTATGTGCTGATCTGCGGTAAGCCGGCGCCTGTTCTGGGCAGGATCTGTATGGATCAGTTTATGGTGGATGTCTCGGATATACCGGAGGCAAAGGAGGACGACAGGGTGGTGCTGCTGGGGAAGGACGGCGGGGCATGTATTACCGCCGAAGAGCTGGGAGACCTGTCAGGAAGGTTCCCTTATGAACTGGTCTGTGATTTCGGGAAGCGGATTCCAAGGATCTATATATCTCCCTGAAATATCCGGGATCCTGATCTATACTTATAAATGAATAAAGCGCCGGAATGGGGCAATACTTTTCCTGAACAACGGAACAGGTTTCCGCCGGGCCGGGAGTCTGTCAGAATCATTTGGAGGGAAAATGAGACGAGGAGATGTATATTACGCGGATTTGAGACCGGTCATCGGTTCGGAGCAGGGAGGCATCAGACCGGTGCTGATCGTGCAGAACGATGTGGGAAACAAGCATAGTCCCACGGTCATCTGTGCGGCGATCACCTCTAAGATGAATAAGGCGAAGCTGCCCACACATATTGAGCTGAATGCTGCCCTTTATGATATGGATAAGGATTCCGTGGTACTTTTAGAGCAGCTGAGGACAATTGATAAAAAGCGCCTGAAGGACAAAGTATGTCATCTGGACGGTGATATTATGAGAAGGGTAAATCATGCCCTGATGGTCAGCCTGGAACTGGATACATAACCGTTGCGGAGTTTGACGCGGTTCTTGACGAACAAGGGTTTAAATGGTATATTTAAGGATAATGTGGTCTTTTGGACTGAAAAGAAACTTAAAATGGAGGAAAGATATTTAAAATGGACGACGGAGGTTCTGCGGCCAGTATTATTTTGTTTATTGTCTTATTGCTGAGCGATATGTTTTTTTACGGGTTCGGTGCGGCAATTACAGCCCTGAACGAAAAGGAGGTGGAAAGGAGGGCCGATGAGGAGAAGGACAAAAAGTCCATAAAGCTCAAAAGGATAATCGGCAATCCCGCAGAGTATGTGGGAACGGTCCAGCTCATCACCACGCTGATGAATGTGGTCATTGGTGCCATCCTGCTCCGGACAATACGAAACGGCCTGATTTCCCTGGCGGAACGGCAGATGGAGGTGGAGGCGGTGACGGCGCAGGTCTTTTTTGCAGCTGCAGCCGTGCTGGCGACTTTGCTGATCCTGTACATAATTCTGACCCTGGGTGTCCTTCTGCCGAAGAAGATTGCTGCCAGAGTGCCTGAGAAGTGGGCCTATATCTGTATCAATCCCGTCTATTTTGTGACGAAGCTGCTCTCACCCTTTACCGGGCTGGTAACGGTGACCGTGAAGGGGATTTGTGGCAAATGCGGAATATATGATAAAGGTGTTCGGCGCCGGCAGCGACGAGGGCGAGGGCGACGTGACAGAGGAAGAAATCATTCATATGGTGAACGAGGGTCATGAGCAGGGTGTTATCCAGGCCAGTGAGGCAAAGATGATTTCCAATATCTTTGAGCTGGGCGATAAGGAAGCACAGAATATCATGACCCACCGCAACCATGTGGTGGCCATAGACGCAGATATGCTGCTGAAGGATGCCGTAGCCTTTATGCTGGGGGGAACCAACAGCCGTTATCCTGTATATGAGGAAAATATAGATCACATTGTGGGAATTCTGCACCTGAAGGATGCCATGCGCTTTCATGGTTCCGGGGAGAAACAGAATGTGCCGTTAAAGGAGCTGGAGGGACTGCTGAGGGAGCCGTATTTTGTCCCTCAGACCAAAAACGTTGACGAGCTGTTCCGGGAGATGCAGGCACAGAAGCTCCAGATGGTCATCGTGGTGGACGAGTACGGCCAGACGGACGGGCTGGTGGCCATGGAGGATATTCTGGAAGAGATCGTGGGGAACATCATGGATGAATACGATGTGGAGAGTGAACACATCGAAGAAAAGGGGAATGACGAATACGTCATAGAAGGCATGACCCCGCTGGAGGAGCTGGAGGAGCGCTTCGGGATTTCCTTTGCGGAGGAGGATTTCGAGACGCTGAACGGGTTCCTGATTTCCAGGATGGACCGGATTCCCGAGCCGGACGAGCAGTTTGACGTGGATTACAGCGGGTATCATTTTAAGGTGCTTACCGTGGAAAACAAGGTAATACAGAGCGTGCTGGTGACGAAGCTGCCGGATACCCCGGAGCCGGAGGAAGAGGGCGCCGCCGGCCGGAGCAAGGGGACCAGTGAGTATTCAGAATAAAGGGACCAGTATGGATTGAGAATAATTAAGAAAAGAGGAGCGACAGTATGTCAGGACATTCAAAATTTGCCAATATCAAGCACAAGAAGGAAAAGAACGATGCGGCCAAGGGTAAGATATTTACCATTATCGGCAGGGAAATTGCGGTGGCAGTGAAGGAGGGGGGGCCCGACCCTGCCAACAATTTCAAGCTTGCCACCGTCATTGCCAAGGCCAAGGCCAATAATATGCCAAACGATACCATTGAGCGGGGGATCAAGAAGGCGGCGGGAGACGTGGGAAACGTCACCTATGAGTATGTCACCTATGAAGGATATGGTCCCAACGGGATTGCAATTATCGTGGATGCCCTCACGGACAACAAGAATCGTACTGCCGCAAATGTCAGGAGTGCGTTTACCAAGGGACAGGGGAATGTGGGCACTCCCGGCTGTGTATCTTTTATGTTTGATAAGAAGGGCCAGATTATTATTGACAGGGAAGAGTGTGACCTGAGCGGGGATGACCTGATGATGACGGCCCTGGATGCGGGAGCCGAGGATTTCAGCGAAGAGGAGGACAGCTTTGAGGTGCTTACCGACCCCGACAGCTTTGAGGAGGTCCGGGCGGCGCTGGAGAAGGCCGGCATTCCCATGCTGAGTGCAGAGGTGACCATGATTCCCCAGAATTATGTGAGCCTGACCGATGAGACGGCCGTTAAGAATCTGCAGAAGACTCTGGATCTGTTGGAGGAAGACGACGATGTGCAGGCAGTTTATCATAATTGGGACGAGTAAGGGACAGGTTGATGCCGCCTGGGGCGGCATGGAAGATACAGAGGTATTTGTATGGACAAGCTGGCAATAGTAGTGCCCTGCTATAATGAGGAGGAGGTTCTGAAGATTGCTTCGGAGGCTCTCAGGGGTGTGCTGCAGGATCTGGCGGGGAAAGGGAAAATTGCGGAGGACAGTTTCATTCTCTTTGTGAATGACGGCAGCAGGGACAGGACCTGGGAGCTGATTCAGGAGGAGCACAGGGCTTATCCCCGGCAGGTCTGCGGTGTTAAGCTTGCCGCCAATGCAGGCCATCAGATGGCTCTGACCGCAGGGCTGATGACCGCAAAGGACATGAGTGATGTCACGGTGTCAATTGATGCGGATCTGCAGGACGACGTGAACGTTATTGAAGAGATGATCGACAAATACCACGGCGGCTGTGACATTGTGTACGGTGTCAGGCGGGAGAGAAAGACGGATACCTTTTTTAAGCGTACAACGGCGCAGATGTTCTATAAGCTCATGCACCTGATGGGGGTAAAGACGGTATACAACCATGCGGATTTCCGGCTGATGTCCAGGCGGGCGGTGGAGGAATTTTCCAGGTATAAGGAACAGAATCTTTTCCTGCGGGGAATGATGCCGCTGCTGGGCTATGAGTCGGACAGTGTTTATTACGACCGGAAAGAGCGGGTGGCGGGAGAGTCCAAATATCCCCTGAAAAAAATGCTTGCCCTGGCTTTCAACGGTATTTCTTCCTTTAGCGTAAAACCCATCAGTCTGATCCTGGGGCTGGGGCTGTTTATTATCATTTGCTCCGCGCTGGCAGCCGTGTATGCGCTGGTGTCCTATTTTACCGGCAGCGTGGTGCCGG